>JAAFHZ010000159.1 GCA_013297675.1 Synechococcales cyanobacterium bin59.metabat.ball.084
TGAAGCTAGCCCTGTTAACCATGATCGAGCGGTAGCCTGGATCTCACATTTACCAGTGATGATCAGCGCTAGTCTGATTCATGGCTGTTTAGATAATTGCCCCCCAGATCTATTGAAGTTGGCCAAAGGCTTGGCTAGCTCGGGGTTTAAAGATACCAGTCGAGTGGGTGGCGGCAATCCAGAGCTGGGGCTGATGATGGCCGAATATAATTCCACGGCGCTGTTAGCTGCACTGCGGGCTTATCAACAAGATTTAGCTGAGACAATTGAATCGATCGAGTCTAAGAATTGGCCGGAGCTGCTCACTAAAATAGAGCGAACCCAGCTAGCACGGCCAGATTTTTTGCAATAGTGCGTAATATGCCATATCACTAAATCTTACTCATTTCTAAGATGAATCCCGGCATGACCTCATTGCAGTTCAGGAGGCTCAGGTCATTGATACTTTTCCTATTACCCCTTCTGATGATCGGTACTTTTGTCAAGTGTTGCATACCACAATGTGGAATTTATCCATGGAAAAACAATGATGATGTTTTGCGAATTAAATTCAGTTGATATTTCGGAGGTAATAAATGAGCGGCCCAAAATTTGTACAATTTTTCTCGCCTGTGATTGAAGCCCTAAAAGAACTTGGTGGCTCAGGTCGTCCTTCTGAAGTCAGAGAGGTGATCTCAAGACAGCTCAATATCTCTGAGTCAGATAGAACCGAATTACTTGATGGTGGTGCGCCGCGCTTTGATAATCAGGTTGCTTGGGCAAGATTTTACCTAGTCAAGGAAGGTATCGTCGATTCCTCCAAGCGTGGTGTCTGGAGTCTGAGCGATCGAGGACGAGAAATTGAATTACTATCTTTTGATGAATCATTAGCAATTTTTCAACGAATTCACTCAGAATTTCAACTCGAAAAAGTTTCTGAAGAAATAACAGCTCAACAAGAGGAGATCGTTGAAGAAACCATCGCACCCAACGATACCGCCGTTAGCGATGACTCCTCGTATCGCAAAAAACTGCTTGAAGTATTGTTATCATTGCCACCGGCAGGCTTTGAACGTCTATGTCAAAGACTGCTTAGAGAATCAGGATTTGAGCAAGTTGTTGTAATGGGTCGATCGGGTGATGGTGGCATCGATGGTCAAGGAATTCTACAAATTAACCCTTTCGTAAGCTTCAAGGTACTTTTTCAGTGTAAACGTTACACCGGTTCAGTCTCAGTATCTCAGGTCAGAGACTTCCGTGGTGCAATGATGGGACGCGCCGACAAAGGAATTATTTTAACTACTGGAACATTTACCTCCGATTCCCAGAAAGAAGCAGTTCGAGATGGTGTACCACCGATCGAACTAGTTCATGGTGATAAATTACTCGACATGTTTGAGAACCTAGAGCTAGGATTAATGCCGCGCAAAACTTACGACGTAGATCATCACTTTTTTCGAGAGTTTCAAGAATGAGAATCTACTTCATTAGCTTTTATATACAATGTTAGATATTCACCCCATGAGTTGTGATTTACAATGAGTGACAAAGAAGCTGTACTTGAACTAGTGAAGCGCCTACCTGCCACCGTATCTCTCCGCGAGATCCTACGGGAGATTGAATTTATTGATGCTGTTAAGGAAGGCTTGGCAGAAATAGATCAAGGTAAAGGTATCTCTGTTGAATCTGTAGAGCAAATGATGGCTACATGGATTACACAGTTTTGGCATTCATCTCAAGAAAGCTTGGGACTTTGAAAAATATGACTGTCGAATTTACGTTAGATTTATCACCAAATTCTGCTCATGTCGAGTGTGAACCCTGGCATGACTTCATTGCAGTCGATCGAACTAGGAGAATCCAACACAGAAGTTTCTTGTCCTGGTCGATATATCTCCACCTGCTGGTCTTGAGGATTAATCAGTAAGCCTAGTCGAACCCCATTTGACTGATACTCTTGCATCTTCTCTTGCAAAGTTTTCAGGCTATCAGTCTTAGATCGTAGCTCAATCACAAAATCAGGTGTCACTTCCGGGAAAGCAATATCGGTAGAGATTCCCTCAAGTTTAGACTTTTCAATCCAGGTGACATCTGGCGATCGGACTGCTCCATTCGGCAAAGTGAAACCACCCGATGAATCAAAAACTTCGCCCAGACCGGTTTGTTCATTCCAAACTTCTACTCGACTATTTAACTTGGAATTGCGCTTAGAACTTTCCCAGCCTGCCGGTACCATGGTAATTAGCTGCCCTTCTTTGGTTAGCTCTAGTCGTAGGTCGGGGTTATCTTGGCAGAGCTTCTCGAACTCTTCGTGAGTGACACGGAGAGTAACGCGGCGAATATCTAACAATAATGGTTTGGCGGCAAAAGATTGCATTTTATACAAATCCCTATTTATCTCAGGATATTAGGATTGCTGTTCAGCTACCCCACCAACAGCGACTCCTCCGGGTAATTAATAGCCGTAGACTTTGGGTCGCCGAGCAGTGCTGAAATCAGCAGCAAAACCCCCACTCGTCCAATATACATCGTTGCCACCAACACCAGCTTACTCACCGCGCTCAAATCTGCCGTAATTCCCATCGAAAGACCAACCGTGCCAAAACCCGAAACTACCTCAAATAAAATCTGAATAAAGTTTAGCTTTGGTGGCTCTATTAAAGAAATAATGATCACAGCAGAAACCACCGTCATAATTGAACCAAAGGTTACACCCACAGCCTTCAAAATCAGCGCATTGGGCACTTGGCGACGATATAGCACCACCGATTCTTTGCCCTGTAGCACCGCATAGGTACTGCTAGCCAAGATGCGGGCGGTGGTGGTTTTAATGCCTCCGGCAGTACCGCCGGGACAACCCCCAATCAACATGAGGGCGATCGTGATAAATAATCCTGCCGTAGTCATTTTAGAAATATCAATGGTATTAAAGCCCGCTGTGCGACTAGTCACCGCCTGAAACCAGGCGGCCAAGAGCTGCTGACCAGTTCCCAAGGTACCGATCGTCTGATTATTCGGCATTTCAATCAGCCAAATAGAGAGGGTGCCACCCAGCAGCAAAAAAATTGTAGTACTAATTGCCACCCGAAAATTCAGCGATCGAACCGTCCGAATAGAGCTATTCGTGATTGTTTCCCGCAACATTAAATACAGCTCTAAAATTACCTCATAGCCAATTCCACCAAAAATAATTAAGCCGGTGATTACCATATTTAGCAGCAGCGAACCCTGGTAACTCACCAAATTATCTGAAAACAATGCGAACCCGGCATTGTTCCAAGCGCTGACACTATGGAAAATGGCGAACCACAGACCTTTTGACCAGCCTATTTTAGGGACAAACTCTAACAGCAACAAAAAAACTCCAGTTAGTTCAAAAACTAGAGTAGTTGCGACGATCGATCTTAAAATTTGATTACTACCTTGGAGCGATCGACGGTCTAAAGCCTGCTGAATTGCAATTTTATCTTTAAGACCAAAGCGGCGACCCAGCAACAATAGCAAAAAGGTCGTCACGGTCATATAACCCAGTCCCCCAATTTGCACTAGCAGCATAATCACAAACTGACCAAAGCCAGAAAAATAGGTAGCCGTATCGACTACCACATGTCCGGTTACACAGACCGCCGAAGTTGCCGTGAACAAAGCAACAATCAGGTTATTCCATTGACCGCTGCTAGTAGCGAAGGGCAGCATTAATAAGGCGGTGCCAGCTAAAATAACGGCAATAAAGCCCAAGCAAATAGTGCGGGAAACTGTCATATCGAAATAAATGTGAAATTGTAGGCAGGGTCATTCTGACTTGACCACTTTGAGTTTGGCAGAAATTTGCTGCTCTGGATCAATACCTTTAAAAGTTGGGGGAATCCAGACTCTCACCACTAATAGTATTGCCATAGAGATCAAAAAAGCACAGGTGGCTAGTACTTGATGCCATTCTACTTCCAAAACTCCCTTCACAATCACTTCGCGCAAGACTGAGACGATCGCTACTTCTACCGATACCCCGATCGAAACTCGCTGTTCTTGTAAGTAAATGATCAGCAGGCGAAACAACTCCACCAAAATCAAGATGAACAAAATATCCGCAGTAATATCATGGAAGCGTAAGGTGGTCAGCAAAGATGAAAAGATTTCTTTGAGTTGTAGCACCATAATTGCAAACAAGCCCAGGCACAGAGAGATAGCGATCGCATCCTGGACTGATTCTAAGACCCGCACGATATGACTACGCTGAATGTTGGCATACCAGGGAGCATGGGGGGTGGGAGTTGGGAGAGGCGTGGTGATTGGCTGTGTCATGTTTGAGACCCTGATACTAAGAATCATAGAGTTAATCAATATAAATAACAGTTTAGTTTATTGACTTATCTATGGACAGCAGGGAGTGATACATCTATCAAATGAGTTCGATAACTAAACCCAGCCCTAATTACGCAGCCATTTTCGCAAAAAAACCATGCCAACGACTCCAAATGCCATAATGCCGATCGTTCCCAGCATGGCAGTCAACAATTCACTCTGATGATCTGGCTGCTTTTGGTCAGCGGCAATTGCCGTTGACGGTGTGACCGACGCTGTGCCCAAGGCAACTGTGGCATCAAACTCTAGCTTGAAAGGCTGAAAATCTCCGGGTTTGACCGACTGACCAGTGAGTTCTAAGCTATATGCCCCCGGTTGAGGAAACAGCACAGTAGCGCTAGGAATATCTTGATATTTTTCAGCGTTGATTGCCTGCAACTGGGGTGTGGCTAACTTTTGATTGCTTGGCAATTGTTTGATTTGCAGTTGGCATTGACAGTCTTGCAGCGGAATTGCAGTGCCGCCTTTTTTGGTAAGAGCAAACCAGATCTTGGTGGGTTCCTGAGATTTTGGTCGATCGTCTGGTTCAAAGTGAATAGTGGCTCCTACTTGGGCATCGGTTTTAACCTTATGACCCCAAGCAGGTAACGGCAAAAGTATTACTGTGATCAGCCCACTCAGGCATAGTCTATATTTTAGGGAGATAGTTTGGTAATTCATAAAAGATTCAGCAGTCAGTAACAATCAGCACCAGCGATAGCCTACCAGTAAAGCTGATCATATGACCAGTTTCTAATATTGTCATTTGACACTAATGCTTGACAGCGCGATTGGACAGGCGAATGATCAAATAGCTTACTGATAAAGCTAGAGTAGCTACCCCCAGAGCAATCAAATCATTGCTGTCTTTTTTCTCTAAATCCAAAATAATGATTTTCCTAGCTACTGCAATTAAGGAGGTGACAAGTACTAATTCAACTTGAATGACATGCTTCTTGAGATAGGCCGTAATATTTTCTAATATTTCTAGCGCAATCAATACGTTCAGAAACAAGCCAAACAACTGAAATAGCTTTTTGTTGAAATTATCATTGTCATAATATTCCCGGACTGTAAGTAAAGTCTCAATCAGAGAATAGCCCAAATGCCCGATCGCCGCAAAAGTCACGAAAATCATACCTACCGAAAGCAGCTTAGAAACCCACCCCTCAATGACTTCTAGGCTATGTAAGAATTTTTCATCATCTGTGATCATTGATAATAAATTTCTAAGTATTCGCATAATTACTCGATGAATGAGCTTCCCCAGTAGGAAGTCGATCGCTGCATCACAATTTAGAAACTTAATCTTACCACCAAGAGATGTTGGCAAACACTTTTGCACACAATAGATTTTTTGTTACCTTTGATACAATTGCCAAAAGTGCAGACCTTCCAAAGTGAGTGTTACGGCCCAAACAAATATGCTAACGCCAGCAGCAGCGGCAGCAATATCTTTAATTATGCCAATGCGAGGATTTTCTTGTTGCTCCACAAAATCACACAAGACTTCGATCGCACTATTGAACAGTTCAGCGACCAGCATCATTCCCGTTGCCAGTAAAACCAATGTTAGGTCAGCTAGCTGATGAAGAAGGCAGGCCAGCACAAATATTGGTATCGACAATACCACTTTGTAGGCCACGCTAAAATCGGCAATGACAGCAACACGCAGACCTTGCAGAATAATTTTCAGCTTTCTGAGGGGATGATAGCCCGAGTTGCGAGTTTTATGCTGCATGGTGAAATGTTCCTCAAAATAATTAAAGCTAGCGGTTCTGCTGGAAATACCCGAATGCCTTTCTAGTATCAGGTTTTGCAGCGTTGCTCAAAATCATCGATGGATATATGATATCTTAACCGGTGATTTAGCCAGTTTTTGTTGACGTTGACTCTTCTTGTGTCTTAAAGAGTTGAGATCTTCAAAAAGTCTCTTTTAGGCCGAAATCCTGATCGCACACGGGAAATATCCTATCCATCAAAAACATGTCGAATTCTTTTACTCAGCCCGCCTTAGATTTTTTACGGAACCTGAAATCTAGCAATAAGCGCCAGTTTGCGGTGATTGGCTTAGGTCGCTTTGGCCGCGCTTTATGCGAAACCCTACATCGATCGGGCAATGAAGTTTTGGGCACAGACATTAACGAGAAACGAGTAGCAGATATTTTGGCAGCCGGTGCGGTTTCTCATGCCATGCAGCTAGACTCTACCGACCCGTTTGCATTGCAAGAGGCCGGAGTTTTTGAGTTTGATACAGTAATTGTGGCGATCGGTAACTATTTACAAGAGAGTATTATTACCACTCTAAATATCAAAGAAGCCGGGGTTGCCCAGGTGGTTGCCAAAGCTTCTTCTGATGTTCATGCCAAGCTGCTACAGAAAGTCGGAGCCGATCTGGTGGTGTTGCCAGAATACGAAGCGGGCTGTGCTTTGGCGAAAAAGCTCACCAAGCCAGGAATTTTTGATCGCTTTGACCTCGATGCCGATCACAGTATTGTAGAAATTAAAGTGCCGATGTCTTTTCAAGGCAAGACAATCGTAGAACTACAGTTGCGCAAAGACTATGGCTTAAATGTTTTAGCTGTTGGCCAAGCCCAAAAATTTGATATCAATCCTCAGCCCGACCGGAGACTAGCTAAAGATGATTTGCTGGTAGTGATTGGCAATAAGCTGGATATCGATCGACTGCCAATTTAGCAAGATATCCAACAATCTCCTGAAATACAAATAATGAGTTTATTATTCGCGAGGAGAAAGGTTAGTATTTAACTCCAATCTTCTATGACCAATTTTGTAACTTGCTCAAAATCACGTCTATTCCTGGTCACAATCGTAGCATTTCGCACAAGAGAGATGGCTGCAATACGCATATCTTTCTCTAATCGTCGTCTTGCTAGTATGGGATTATCTTTGATAATTTGTTGATATTGAGCACTAGCATCTTGATCATAATTAAGAACAGGCATTTCTTGAATAAACTGTGTAGTTAAATGTAGTCTTTGATAGATCTCTATCTTATATGCTTCATTTTCGACTCGATTTAACTGTCCAACCCAACCATTAAAAATTTCTTGAACTGAAATAATGGTAATTGAGCAGTCTACCTTAGATTGGAGCACTCTATTCCTCACTGGTGGATAATTTCCCAGAAATAAAGAGATATGGTCAGTATCTAGAATATAAAGAGTCATTTTCCTACCAATTTACTGTATAAGCAGGATTGTCATTATCCAGCTCTCGATCGGCTCGAAAGGTTGCCATAAGTTCTCTGAAATACTGGTCATCACAAGGGATGCAGGGTAGAGTATCAATGTTCTGAGCATCCTGTAGTGTCTCTGCGGGAGAATTAACTTCAATCACAATACGCTCAATGCTTTCCAGCCTTTTTTTGAGAGCTTTCTCTAGCTCAACGATTGCTGTTTCTCGATCAGCAGCAATGACCTTCGAGTCTTGAAAATCTGGTACCCAGGCCGCAATTTGACCATTAGCCAAAACTTCCAAAATCGCTTGAAATGGCTGTGCAATTGAGTTTTCAGGCGAAGTGATCGGAGGATTCATAAAAAAATGCCCAACACGGAGTAACCACATTATAAACGTTACATAGAAGTTAAGTATTTTTCTTCCGTACCCGATCGTACAATTCTTCCATTACCCCCAAGAAAGATTGATCCTGCGTCCAAAAAGCTGGGAAATCTCCGCCCTTTTTCACGACCACCGCTGGAATAGTAGCCATTTCTCCCAGATCTACTGTTTGCGGCAACCTCTTTTTGCCCTGCCAAAAATCTCTGGGAGTTGCGGGTAGATTTATAGCTATCTTGCGTGGTTTGGTATAGTAAGATTCCCGGGCATCGATCGACAACTCCCCTTCTGCTAAAGAAGCCGACAAAGCCTTACCCAAAGTTGATTTAGCTAGCTCCTCTTGCAGTTTCGATCGAGATATTCCCCGCAGCTCAAACAACTTTAAAATACAAGTGCTAGCAGATACTGGTTTTAGCAGTGTTACTTTTCTCAAGGGAGTCAGAAAATTGAGGCATCATGCGATTGTGGGTATCCCAAAAAACCGCAAACTAGAAGATG
>JAAFHZ010000161.1 GCA_013297675.1 Synechococcales cyanobacterium bin59.metabat.ball.084
ATAATACCTGTACTGACTAATGGCACCAATACAGGCATCAAGAGTCTCAGGATCTACATCACCAGATTTGTGCAGTATTTTCAGTAAAGCGGGCAAGATGCGTAGGTCAGGATGCTCTGACTTTTTGCGTAGGCACTGCTTATAAGCAATCTCACCCAATGCATAGATACAATCTTTCCCTACTGACGTTTCAGCATGTCTCGTCGCATAGTCTATCATGACCGGTAAGGATTCATTTAACTTATCTATAAGTCCGTCTATCGCGGTGTCTAAAATTCGGCGATCATAGTGGGTTGGTGACACTTTCTCCAGAGCAGCTAGTGCCCGGAGTAAAAGTCCTGGTTCTCCGACATTGACAATTTTACAGAAAGCAGTGCTGCAATCATCCTGATTAGCGCTAGTGGCAACTTGTATGAGTAACTTCTCCAAATCCTCATTTTCCATTTGTGAAATCTCTTATAAACAATTAGGGTGAATGTAGTGTAATTTCCAGTGCATGGTACTCTAACATTAATCGAATGGAAACATATGAACTCCGTTGGAGATATCTTCATTAATACTCAAGCTGTCCACTCGAACATTTTTAGTGAACTTACCAGCAGAATTATCTGCTCCAACCTTATCACTGAAAGTGTAATAAACCTTTTTTTTGTCAACATTGTATTGGCCATTTTCTAATGCCTCAGTCAATGCCGTTGCATAGTTTTCCACCATTTCTTTATTAAGTTGGCTACCAAAAGGGTTTCCATCTTTGTTTTTAAAAGATTCAGAAAACTGCTGCTCCAGCTTTGATTTAGGGTCAGGATTTTTCACCAATGCCTCCAACTCGCTCTGCTTTTTGTTGTAAAAGCAGGTGTGCTTACCACGAGGGTCTTCGAACTTTATTGTCTTGCCTTTAAAAGTACCTTTTTTGGGCTTTACTGTTCCGGTAGGTGTTGTGTTAGGACATTCTTTAGCTGCAAAAAGAGTGATTAAACTTGATGGATTGACTGCTGCTTCTACCACTACTATGGGAGCTAAAGAGGAAGCACAGAGCACTGAAACGATAAATTTTTGGTGAACTTTCATGAGATTTACTCTGCTAATTTAAAGTGTACACTTGATTTCACCTATGTTAGTATAGTGTGCTCCCTATGTCAAATTTCTGTACATTGCATTGATTCTCACCAGTACAAGATATAGCAAAGCGTTTCTTGTTTAGCAGGAATTCTAAGCTTCATCTTCATATCTGGTCAGAATGAGATCAGCCATAACTATGTCTAGCTCCAGAAGGAAACAAAAGCAAGTTAGGATTCTACCAAGTTGAAGAGTCTTATCGTCAAGGGGAGCTACCACAACAACATAGCACTGTATCTAGAAATTGTTCGGTATGTATGAGTAGTCGGTTGTTCGCCCCTGAGAACACCACATCGAAAGAGGCAAGATCGGCCTCGGAGATTTCGATGAAGACTGTTCTATTTACTTAAGTTTTCAGGGCATCAGTCGGATATTTACCACACCTGAATTTCATCAGACGGCCTTTAGCAGAGAGATGAGTCACAGGATAACTCGGCCTAGTAGCTTGCTGGCTGCATGGCCAGATCTAGGTCACGTTCCCAGTTGTTGAGTTGTACCCCAAAGGTTTGCCATAGTTTGCTGCTGTCTAGCTGTGAATTGCTGGGACGAGCCGCTGGGGTCGGGTAGTCGGTGGCCGGGATCGGCAAAATTTTATCGACGGCTAAGGTGCGATCGGGGTCAATCTGCCGCGATAAATCCACAATTTTATTGGCAAAGCCATGCCAGCTAGTCACTCCAGCGGCGCTGAGATGATATAGGCCGCTGCTGGGCTTTTGTGGCCATTGACCGATTACTTGGGCGGTGGCTGCGGCGATCGATCGGCTCCAGGTGGGCGCACCAATTTGATCGGCGACTATTTTAAGCTCTGGCTTTTCGGCGGCCAGTCGTAAAATAGTCAGTAGAAAATTTTTGCCTCGGGTGCCATACACCCAAGTAGTGCGAAAGATTAAATGATCACCGCCCACTGCCTGAATGGCTTGTTCGCCGCCCAGTTTGGTTGCACCGTAGACTCCTAAAGGATTGGTGGCATCATTTTCTACATAGGCACCGGTCTTGGTGCCATCAAATACGTAGTCGGTAGAATAATGCACCAGCAACGAGCCAAGCTTGGCGGTTTCTTCGGCCAATAGTTGAGGAGCGGTGTGATTGATTGCTTTGGCATTGTCTCGATCGCTCTCGGCCTTATCGACGGCGGTATAAGCGGCGGCATTCACCACAATCTGCGGGCGCAGGGTTTGGATGGTATCGCGGAGTTTTTTGGTATCAGCTAGGTCTAGGTCTTGACTACCCAAAACAGTGGTGTTGCCAAGCAGAGGTAAGGTGCGCTGAAGTTCCCAGGCAACTTGGCCCTGTTGACCGAGGATCAAAATTTGAGGTTTGGGTGGCATGGGCTTGAGTAGTGTGAATTCAACAGAACCATTATTGCTTATTATTCTTGGCATGGATAGCTGAATCCAGCCGATGTTAACTGCTAATTCTCCATGATGTGAAGCCGCATAAACGTCTAATCAAACCGGATCTGGACCACCAAAACCTTCTTGCCAAAAAACTTTGTCTACCTCATATTCAGTGGTCGAAAAACCATCTGGTAGATCACAGAATCCTGGTTGGTCTCTCACTGTTAAGATAACCTCTTGGGCTTTTTCCCTGGAAGAAAATGCTCCGATTAGTTTTAAGTCTTCTCCTCCAGTGCTAGTTTCACGAGCGTGAAAAACAACGAAAACGCTACTCATAAAATTTGTCCTAATTAACTTGGCTAATGCACGAGAACCCAGACTTTATTATTCAAATGCCCGATCGCCATATTTCTGAATTTTATTATGTTCTGTTGCTGCACCAGTATCCCAATTACCAGCACCATATTTGGCATCTAAAAGCCTTTTAGCAAAAGCTTTACCATCTTCATT
Organism: Synechococcales cyanobacterium bin59.metabat.ball.084; assembly: GCA_013297675.1. GTDB lineage: Bacteria > Cyanobacteriota > Cyanobacteriia > Cyanobacteriales > Chamaesiphonaceae > JAAFHZ01. Next base: position 2,964 of record JAAFHZ010000161.1, read on the forward strand.
AGGATTTTTGCATGGTTTGTGACCTTCATTTTTGACCCAGGAAGGTGCATCTGTTGCAGCATCTTTTCCTTTGTCTCCATTTCTTTTTTTATATTCTTTACAGTCTAGTGCCGCTAACAATACTGTGCTAGAGTTGATAGCTTCTTTATGGTGATTACCAAGAAGGTTTGAGTTGTTGGCAAGAACAGCACGCCAGTTACCAAGGACTACGCTTAAAAGGGCTAATAAAATAATACTGATTTTCATTGGTTCCTATATCCTCTACTACTATAGAAGTTCTTTAAGACAATAAAATCTTAGTCAAACAGCGCATTCTTGTCAAGTTTGTTGTTTTGGCAATCTAACTGGGTATCAAAAGGTGCTCACGCTAGGCATTTATCTAACAAGGAGATCTGATAAACAGAATTGTTTGCTGATTGGTTAAAACCCATCAGCTTCAATCCCCTTGCGGGGAACAGTACTTGCAACCCTTCCTTCAGGAAGTCTTACAGAGCATTGACTTTAGACCCCAAATCCACGGAGGTCACTTTTTGCTCCTGAAACTAGAGCAAAAACCCTAAAAATCCTCCAAAACAGCAGCCACAACCTAAACTGGTCAAGCAATCCACGGAGATCAACGAGATGATGCGGTTTTCAAGGTTCAGGGCATATCCGTTGAATGTATCAACATCTGATACCAAATTTCCATAGATTTCACTAGAGCAGATCAATTTGACAGACACCAGCCAACTTTAGATAACTTAATAGAGCGATTGCTCTTAAACAAAATACCGACTATTTTGAACCCGATGTTCAAGTTTTTCAAATTGGGATTCTTCAGCCATTGATGGTGAACCACAGATTACACAAAACAATCAAAGAATTCCATTGGTAGGGGCACATCGCATGTGCCCCACCAATGGAATTATGAGAATCTCTTGATGTTTATTGCGGCTGCTGTGTTTATTGAAAATCTTTGGGGTTGATAATGCATTGATATTCGCTGGTAGGGCACATGCGATGTGCCCCTACCAGCGAAAACATGGGTTTTTTGGGTGGAATGCTTTCTTGACAATGATCGCCTTCGGTGCGAGCGATCGAAACCCAAAGAACTTGCTAAAATATACCCCTATATAACCCGGAGACCACCATGACCACTCTCTTGGCCAACATCCCGCGCCAGCAAGAAATAGTTTATCCTAGCTCAGATGGAGAACCCTTGGCAGAAACCTACGATCACCTAATAGCCATTACCACCACCTTACTCATCTTGCTTCAGTACCTAGAAGACCAACCAGCCATAGTCTTAGCCGATCAGTTTTTGTACTACGCCCAAGGGTTTCCCCGGCTGCGAGTAGCTCCAGACGTAATGGTGATTTTTAATGTCGCTCCTGGAGGACGAGACAACTACAAAACTTGGATAGAAGGTCAAGTACCCGCCGTAATCTTTGAGATGACCTCCCCCAGCACCCGCCGCCAAGATGAAATAGACAAAAAACAGCTCTACGAAAGCATCGGAGTTACCGAATATTGGCAATTTGACCCCCGAGGAGAATGGATTCCCGAAAAACTGCGGGGCTATCGGCTGATTGGTGAGCTAGAACAAGTTTACGTGCCTATTACAAATCAGCAAAGCGCAGTCCTACAGCTTCAGCTCAGCGTAGATCAAAACACTATCGCCTTCCACCGGCTAGATAATGGCGCTAAGCTACTAACGACCAAAGAGCTGGCCATGAGCTTGGAGCAAGCTGAGCAAAAAGCGGCGATCGAGGCACAAAGAGCCAATATTGAAGCTCAGCGGGCTAGTGATGAAACTCAACGGGCTAATAGTGAAGCTCAAAGAGCCGAAATTTTAGCCGATCGACTGCGACAGCTAGGCATAGATCCAGAAAAGCTCTAGGTTGTATTACCTTGGCCAATGCCCTTATGTAGTGAATTGCAATGATTAATTAGTTCTTCTTTCGCCAGCCTCAGTATTAGTGGTGTGTATTCATCACTGGTTAAGGTTACTAAGATTGGTAACACTGCTGAAAGTTGTCTATCTATATCACCATAGCGAAATTGCATGAGACTGGAAATAGCCGATCGACGCTCTTCCTCAAGTCCTTGACTTTTCCCTTCTTTTAACCCCTGACTTTTGCCTTGTTCCACCCAACTATTAGTTAACTGCATAATTTTTTCCCGCTCGGCGACTGGTTGTATTGTAGCAATTTCTTTCTGGAAAACTCGCTCTTCCCTTTTGTTCAGGCACAAATAGGTTTCTACGAATCCAGAGATCAAGAAGGTTCTGGCTGGGTCGAGTTGGAGGTTGGCAAGTAAGCGCAGGCATTCCACTTTGACCCGTGGGCGATCTTTTTTGGCGATGTTCATTTTGGCCATTAGGGCTACGGCCACTGGGTTTTGGTATTGCAGAAAGTCTCGCCAGTGAAGTTGGTTGAGCTGAATAGCCTGAAATTGGAAGTTCAAGATGTCTAGCCCTGGTAGTGAGATGTTGAATTGATGGGGTTCTAGGTGTTTTAGTTCACCAAAGGAGAGGACTGCAATGGTATAAATGGGGGTGCAGTATTCGCGGAAGAGTTCGGCGAAGTACAAAAATATTCTTTGGGCGAATTTAGGTTGTATTTTGGAAATATCATCAAAACAATTGAGGCTACTTCATAATTACTAAAACCCATCTGTAAATTTAGTTTTCCCAAATTTATCTTTCTCAATTTTGGCAGGACAATACTTTGCACTTTCGTTAGGATGATCTTTGCTACTACCCCACTTTAGTGGTTCCCCTGATGATGTATCCTGACTTACTAAGAATGAGGTTGATTTTAATTGACCTAAAATATTTTCTCTTGTTATTTCTTTGGATTTCTCGATCATCTTTATAGCTTGAATGAAAGCTTGTGCAGCATCATAACTAGTAGCATGACGCCAATTGATTGCTGTTTCTCCTTGTGTCCATTCTTCAGTAGCCTTCTTTATGTATTTTGAGTTCACAGTGGAAGCAAGACATGGCCTAACAACTTTGATTCCATCAACATAGTAACCTCCTTTAGCTATTGTTTCTTGTTCAGACAAAGCCATGTTGCCAAACATTTGTATTTTCATTGAGTTCTCTTTCTTTTTATTATACTCATAGATCTCCTTGCTGATTTCTATTGCTACAGAATTTGTTTTTACACTTGTGAAAACTAGCACCGCATTACTTCCATTTTTTTTAAGAATTTTTGTGATTTCTTTCGCATTAAAACTTGGTAAAGAAAGATTGATTTTTAATTTTTCTTCTATTTCAACTTGTTTGTTAGACTTATTTTGTTTGCAAGATTCATTTTGTTTGCAAAACTCATTCTCAAAATCCTTAGTCAGATCTTTGCTATACTCAGAATCTTTATCATAAAAGACAACCACCTTATTATATTTTAATGTATTCTTAATGTAATCTGAATATTTCTTGGCAGCTTCATCCGTCCCTTTTATAGTCCTAAAAAATTGCTCTCCACCTATCTTACTACTACTACTTGTAGAAGAAATAACAGGCATTTTTATTTTTTCATGCTTATATTCTTTCTGTGCAACCCCAGTGCTTTCACTTGAATGATGTCCAATGACTCCTACTATTTCTTCGTTTTTAATTAAAGTCTGAGCCACTTCTTTAGATGCTCTTGGCTGATTTTCATCATTAGCTATCACGATTTCTAACAGAGGATGATCTTTTCCTCGATTTTTATCTTCATTGAATTTTTTTTGAGCATCAACAACACCTCGGAATACATCATTTGCAGCTTTCTCGTAATAGTCAATGGAAGTCACAACTGCTAGTTTTATAATTGTTGATTTAATTTTTTTGGATTTCAGGTTCTCACTTCTGTCACGAGCTTTAGCATTTTGCAAGAAGATTTGGGGAACTGGATCGCTATAATCAGCAGCTACTGCCTGCTCAAACAGAGTAATTGCTTCTCTGTAATCTTGCTTTTTAGTTGGTTTTACACGTATTACTTGTTGAAATATATTTACCACTTCTGAATAATCTTTTTGTTTGATTGCTGTGAGCAAGTGCTCTTGCTTGATTTCTTCGTGGCTATTTTCTTTTCTAAAAGCTTCTATGCCTTTGTTGAGATGATAATTTGTGCTGGAAAGAAATATACCAATCTCACCACTAGTTATTAAATTTCTAAAACAAACTGACTCTTCAGAGTTTTCTTTCTTGATTCTCTTACCTGGTCTTCCTTGCTCCTGAGGACAATATACAAACTCATTATAGAGAAGATTATTATTTATTAAAGTTGTAGATATTACAGTACCTAACACTATTGTTGCTAGCCAGCCAGTAATGGTTATCTTAACAATCATTGTTTTACTCTTTCTGCGAACTACTTCAGTATCCTGACTCTGCTTGATAAATTCGGACTCAAAATCCAAATCCTCTGGACGCTCTCGTAATAGTTCTTCGGCCTTTACCAATGCCGTCCCACGCAATAAATAACTTTCATCGTTGTTTTCCTTCCACTGCCTCATGCCCCCCCTGAGATCTTCTTGCCAAGCCCGAAAAACTCGATCGGCTTCAATCCATTGTCGCAAAGAACCCCAGTGCTGGATCAACGCCTCATGCACGATCTCCACAGTATTATCTCCTTTAGAATTTTTATTAGTTAATACCAAATGTGCTTTTTTTAATTTAGTCACCAAATTCCAACTATCATTACCCAACTCTTCTTCTGTAGCTAGTCGCTTAGTATCCTCTCTTCCCTCACGAGACTGTACCAATTGCACAAAAACTCGCCGAATCTTTGCCTGCTCAGCATACGAAAACTTTTGATATACGTCATCTGCATAGCTAGCCAAAGTCCTCTCAAAGCCTCTGCTTGTGCTTTGTCCTGTTGTGTCGTAGGTAATAGTTGTCTCATAAGCCTTCTGAGTTAATACCAAACTAGTCTGCTGCTTCCATAACTCAGTTAACACAAACTCTAACAGCGGTAGACTACCAGTTTGGTTTTTTACATCGTCTAAAATATGATCGACTAATCCTGGCTCAAAAGTCACTCCCATCTGATTTGCGGGTTTTTCAATAACATCTTTTAGTTCACGACGATTCATTGATCGTATTGTGATAGCATTACTCCGAAATGTATCGGCAAAAGGTGGATAAGACAAAACATTGCCATAAAAATCTATCCGCATTGTTGCCACTAAAACAGGTGGATTTTGCCATGTGTTAAAAGATTTCAGCCACAATAACATACAATCTAAAAAATCATGACGCTCTTGTTTATCACCCAGGGTTATTTCATTCTAAAAAGAGACTTAAGAAAATTAAGGCCGGAACCAGCTTTACGTTGTGCTTGAGCCATATTTGAAAGGCCATTTTCTCGGTAAAGATTTAGGGTGAAATTACGTGCCAA
>JAAFHZ010000162.1 GCA_013297675.1 Synechococcales cyanobacterium bin59.metabat.ball.084
TCGAAACTGGTTTGCCCATGGATGCTATTGCGATTCACCTTTTGAAAATGAAGTAGAGAATCAATGCGCCTAAATACCCGCCTTATTGGCGTAATTCACTTTACGCGAATCGGAATTGCTATAAATCCACCCTGTTTTGAGAATGCCATGTCACAAACATCAAATTCACAGTCATCAAACTCTAAATTTCCTCAAGCTGGTCGAGCATTGACCACCGGAGTTAAACTCGCTGGTGGCTTTGGCGGTAAATTAGTCTTTGCTTCCAGCATTACCGTCTTGTCTTTGTCCGGAATGGTGCTATCTCTGATTTTGTCGATCAATTTTTTGCAAAATACTGATGAGCCTGTGTTAGGTTTTGGCGTTTGCCTCGGATTGACCCTGATCTTTAACCTGATCATGTTTTTCCTGTCGCCGCTAATCATGGACTTAATGCAGGGCTGGCTGTATAAAACCCAATGGATGACTTTAAAAGATTTGGCTCAGTCCAGCCCAGAAGCAGCAGATGCAATCAAACGAGTTTGCCGAGATCACCATATTCGCACGCCGCGTTTGGGTCTAATTCCCGACCAAAATCCTACGGCGTTTACTTATGGCGCTTTGCCTAACGGCGCTCGATTAGTAGTCAGTGAAGGTTTGTTTAACTACTTAGACGAAGATGAAATTGCGGCAGTCTATGCCCACGAACTAGGTCATATTGTCCATTGGGATTTTGCGATTATGACCGTAGCGGCTACTTTGGTGCAGATAATTTATTTGCTCTACTACTTCATTCGGGCGATCGGCAATGTTTTTGGTAACGATGATAAAAGTGGAGTCAAGGCTGGTGCCAGTGGCTTGGCATTTGTGGCCTATTTGTTTTACCTGGTGGGCACCTATCTTGCGATGTACCTTTCGCGCACTAGAGAATACTTTGCCGATCAGTTTGCTGCTGAAGTTACCGGCAATCCTAACGCTTTATCAAGAGCTTTGGTGAAAATTGCCTATGGAATTGTGGAAGAAGGCAGTCGATCGGTAGAACCCAGTAAGCTCTTAGCAGGCACTAGAGTCTTGGGCATTTGCGATCACAAATCGGTTACTGCTAGCGGCACAGCTTATCGAGTTGCCTCTGATACTAGCCAAATCGGTGCAGTATTTTTGTGGGATATGTTTAATCCTTGGGGGTGGTGGTTAGAATTGACTTCGACTCACCCCTTGACTGGTAAAAGAGTGCGGGCTTTGAGCAACTACGCTGAACAGCTTGGCATTGTCCAAGAATTTAACATGGGCAAAATTATCGGCTTGGGTAAAAACTTAAGTAAGACTCGCCTCTATGGCAACTTTTTCTTAGATATTTGTCTATATTCTGCTGAAATTATTGGTTTGTTGGTGGGTGGTTCGATCGGCATGGTAATTTATGCGACTACTGAGCAATCTAAATATGGCTGGATTCTGCCGGTGCTGGGTTTGGCGATCGGTATTGCCTGCAAAGCCCTGGTGATGTTTCCCAGCTACAAAAATAGTCAGCAAACCGATGTGTTGAGCCTCATGTCTGATCCTTATGCTAGTCCGCTGCGGGGTAAGCCTGTGCAGTTGGCGGGTATGGTGATTGGAAGGGGTGATGCTGGGTACATAGCTGGTTCGGACTTGATGCTGCAAGATAAAACCGGCTTGCTATATCTACATCACGCTTCATGGTTAGGTCCGATCGGTAATTTCTTGTTTGGTTTACGTCGAGTGCAGCGTTTAATTGGAGCCGATGTGGCAGCAGTAGGCTGGTTCCGGCGAGGTGCTTCACCTTGGTTGGATTTGGTCAGACTGATTAGCAGTGATGGCACGATTGTTAACAGCTATCATCGCTTTTGGTCATTTGTTACCAGTGGTTTCTTCTTGCTAGTAGCAATAATGCTCTGGAAGTTCTTATAAAGATATCTAAAAAAATGCCTTGATTGAAAAATCAAGGCATTCTTGCTTGAGAATAAAAACTATTAAACTACTGCGGAAGTGAATTTTCCGAAAGATTGACCGTCAGACAGGCTGAAGGTCTTAGTTGCAGTGAGCGGATCGACTAGCGCATCGCTGAGAGGGGCTACTGCCGACGCTTTTTGGAAGCTGCTAATGCCGCTTGGTGCATAAGCAATTCTCGCGATCAAATCGCGGGTTTCTGCTCCATTGTCGCCAATATTGATCGCAAAAAGCTGAGTTTCATCTTCATTTAAGGCGTAGTTACCATTCGCCAAGAAAATTTGATCAGCCCCATCAGTAAAGTCAGTAATTCTAGCGAAGTCTGTATCGCCACCACCGTTGTAGTAAAGATTGGAACCCTGACCTAACACGAATCTGTCGTTGCCGCCGCCGCCAGTTAAGGAATCAACTTGACCCAAGCCCGGAAAAGCACCAACTCCGCTAGTTCCAGCAATAATATCGTTGCCGTTACCGCCGTTGATTGTGTTGTTTTTGCGATCGCCAATGATTCTGTCATTATTGTTAGTCCCGACCACATCTTCAAAATTCTCAACGGTAAACCTTAATCCGTTAGGAATTCCAGGAATGTCAAATACGCTCAGGCTATTGAGGGAAAGATCAGCATCAATGCGGGCTACACCAGAGCCATTAGAAGCATCGATCGCATCACCGGCCTGTTGACTGGCAACAATTCGCTCAATTCCATTGAGTTGGTCGCTACCAAAAGCTCCTTTATTTACCGTGCCAGTTGCACCCAATCGAATAGGGCCACCCAATCTGGCATAGCTCACGGTGTCAAAACCAGCGTCACCATTGATAATGTCTCTGCCGCGACTACCAGTGATAAAATCGTTGCCGCCACGAGCGTTGACTATATCATTAGCAGCAGTGGTAGAAATGATATTGTTGCTGTCATCCCCTTCAATCACGTTAAACCGTGTTGGTAGAGGAAGAGGTCCGGGAAAAATTTCTGGTGGGTCTAACGGTTCCCCGATCGGAAAGCGGGCAATAGACTTTTCTGGAGCCGCAAGAAGTAATTCATCCATGATTTTGATTTAGTTAATTGTTGGATACCAGTACAATTTATCTGGTATTCCTGCTAGTTGACACCTAACCACCAATAGGCTGCCGTTTTGTCAAGATAAAAAAGTTAAAAATCAATAGCTCAAAAGCATAGCAGCAAAGAATTTGCATCAAAATGTATTGCAGACTACTTTATGACACCTAATGCTTCAATAGGCTAAAAACGACCTAATAACGATATAATGAATTCAATACATTAGGTTGTTACCTGTTCTTTTCTAGAAAAGGTAGTATCCAGATCAGCATTTGCATCAAAAAACTGACCGTGTTTTGAACGATCGCCTATTCACAGTGTTAGCGTTCTTCAGCAGCATCCACATTTGACTCAATTAATTATCAAAAACCACTGCTAAGAAGCTTGGTATGCAGCGTTCACCTGATTTCAATAAGAAATTTGTGGCCTAACTTTTTCATAACCAAATCCATTATCTTATATTGCATTTATTACCCATGGAACAACTTTTCCCCGAAGCAATTTCTGCCTGGAAATTAAGTGAGCTGTATCACGATTTAGCTGTGATCAAAGGCCATGCTCTAACTGACTGGGAAAAAACTTGTTTGCGAGGATTGCTTTGTCGCTATAGCCCCAAACATATTGCTCAGCAAACTTATTGGACAGTTAATTCTCTTCGCACAGAGCTGTCTCGGCGACTATATCGCTATATTGAAGGATTAACCTATCGTCAGGTATCGGCAACAAAAGTTAGTTGGAATACGATTGCTGATAGCCTGGATGAGCTGGGTTATAGGCAGGTGGCTGTTAGTGCAAGTGCCGTGATCGATCAGCCCGCTATATTAGACACAGCTCCCTCGATTATTCAGGTATCAGAGGTAATTGCTAACGTTACCAAACTAAATATGGTTAGTAATCTAGATGAGGTATTAGGAGACGACAAAGTTATTAATCTTGGCAGTAAACTGCTAAAAGAGGCGAATCTTAATCTTCAGCAAAAAAAGTACGATCGGGCGCTGCAAGGCTATTATCGCGCGTTGGTGTCTTCTACTAGCTTAGATATCGGCCTGATTGTGAATATTGCTATTTGCTACGATCGACTAAACCTACCGGGTGATGCTTTAGCCCTGTGCTACTTTATCCTGAATTTTTTGCCCAATGCCGTAGATGATTGTCTCGATCGATATAAAATTCACACTTTTATTGGAGGTATTTTTCGTGCGCTGGCTGTAAAGAAAAGTGATCCTACCTATTTTAATATTGCTTTGAAACACTATGATTTAGCGATCTACCATAACGCTCTAGATGTTGCTCCTTTGCGGCAACAGCTTGATTTGATCTTAACAGCTATTGGTGATCATCAATTTTCAGAGATCGATCGACAGCGCTATCTAGATCTAGCTCGCAAAAAAATCAATAAACTATTAGAGTTTTCTAGCGCAAAAGATCTGGAGCAGATTAACGAGCAAATTTTACCAAGGTACCAATCAGCAGCAAAATAGCGATTCCTAAGCCGACCGAGAGGAATTTAATCCAGGTTTGTTGACGCTGCTGGAGTTTTTCGATGTTGACCTGTTTCTTTTTAACATCGCTCCAGGTAGAAACTAATTCTTCATAGCGCTGGTGAAGTTGGCTAATTTGTTGCTTACCTTCACCATCAACATTTTCGCGCAGATCTTCAAGTTTAAATTGCAAAGTTTGAATAGATTCCCAATCCTTACTGACCTGTTTAGCCATTTCGGCAAACTGCGATCGCATAGCGTCAGTTTTGTTGATGGTATCGGCAGTCAGTTGATAAAACTGCTGTTTTTCATGCTGTACTGATTCGGCCAGCTCGATAAAACTTTGCTGCAACTGATCTGAATTTTCCGATAGACTTTTTTGTAAGCCAAGCAAGCTGCTGTGTAGCTGCTGGGCTTCTTGAGAATTTTGGGTGACTAGGGTTTGGAGCGCGATCGTGCGCTCTCGATCGGCGCGGATAGTCTCTAATAACTGTTCAAACTCGGCTTGGCCTTGAATTAAATTTTGTTCCGCAGTATTGCTGCGCTTTTCGACCTGTTTTTGAATTGCCTGTAGCGATTTATATAAGCTTGTTTGATGAGCTTGGAGCTTTTCATTAGCTTGGCGCAGAGATAGATCAGCCGCCAAAATTTTTTGCAGCATGGGTTCGAGCTGCTCATAGTGACCAAAACTATCCAAAGATTGGACAATGTTTTGGCGAATACCCTCGAACGATTGCAGCATTTCCTGCATTTGTCGTACTTGCAGCTTGCTGTATTTAGCTAGTTGCTCGGTGCGCTGTTGCAACTGTTGAGATTGATTAACCCCGCGCTCGATCGCCTGTACTTGTACCTGGTTATTGCGCTGAATATCGGTTAACTCATTTTTAGCTGCTGTGATCAATTGAACTAAATTGTGGCTTTCGGTATTAATTGCATGACTATTTTCAGGACTGGTTGACCCAATGCCTTCTAATAAAGCTCTCAATTCACGATCAATGTCCCAATTTTCTTCGGGATATCTTTCTGGCTGTTTTTGGGTTGCCGCAGCATGATCAACCGTCTGATTTTGTACCGGCTGATTTTGTACCGTTTGATTTTGTTCGGTGGCCTGTTCGAGCTGGAGAAAATCCGAATGGGTGCTTTCGTTGCTCGGTACTGTGGACATATAAAAATTTGTGATTGGAGTATGTTCATTGCTATGCTTGTCGAGTATTATAACCATCCTCTCCCAAGCACTCAACAGCCTTTATGCCGATTCTGGTGGGTTTTGGCTGCGCTCACGCACCATAATGACCTCGAAAGGGACTTAGAAGCCTATAATATCTGTTAAAGAAAAATAATATAAATATAGGTAATCGCTTGTGACTGCCACAACTTCATCGCCTGCGCGGCGCGTCGTGTTTCCTTTTACTGCCATCGTGGGACAAGAGGAAATGAAATTAGCTCTGCTACTCAACATTATCGACCCCTTTATTGGTGGAGTGATGATTATGGGCGATCGAGGCACGGGGAAATCCACCACTATTCGCGCTCTGGCTGATCTGCTGCCCGAAATTCCGGTGGTGGCCAATGATCCTTTTAACAGTCATCCCAGCGACCCAGACTTGATGAGCGATGAGCTGCGTCAGTTGTTTTACGAAAATCAGCATGATTTTCCGATTAGCAGCAAAAAAGTCCCCATGGTCGATTTGCCCCTGGGTGCTACCGAAGACCGAGTTTGCGGCACGATCGATATTGAAAAAGCTCTTTCGGAAGGGGTGAAAGCCTTTGAACCAGGGCTATTGGCTAAGGCTAACCGGGGCATTTTGTATGTGGATGAAGTCAACTTGTTGGATGACCACTTGGTAGATGTGTTGTTGGACTCGGCAGCTAGTGGCTGGAACACCGTAGAGCGGGAAGGAATTTCGATTCGTCACCCCGCTCGGTTTGTATTGGTGGGCTCGGGCAACCCCGAAGAAGGAGAGCTGCGCCCCCAGTTGTTAGATAGATTTGGAATGCACGCCGAAATTCGCACGGTAAAAGAGCCGGTGTTGCGGGTGCAGATTGTGGAGCAAAGATCAGATTTCGATCGGCAGCCCTATGATTTTTTAAACCAGTATCAAAACCAGCAGACGGCTTTGCAGGCCAAGATTGTAGAGGCTCAAGAGAGGTTGGAGCATGTGACGATCGACTACGACCTACGGGTAAAAATCTCGGAAGTCTGTTCGGCTTGTGATGTGGATGGTCTGCGGGGAGACATTGTGACTAATCGCACGGCCAAGGCTTTGGCGGCTTTTGAAGGGCGCACTGAAGTAACCGTAGATGACATCCGCCGGATTATTGCTCTTTGCTTGCGTCACCGGTTACGCAAAGATCCTTTGGAGTCGATCGACTCTGGAGTCAAGATCGATAAGATCTTTGCGGATGTGTTTGGTACGGAGTTAGTAGAACGACTACCAGCAGGTATTGCCTAGAAATATACCAGTTGAGTAATTCACATTTTGCCGATATTAGGCTGTGAATTACTCGACCATCGTTGCCTATCAACAAATAAAGTTTTCCCTAGTTTGTTATACTCTAGTCAATTCTTGAATTTCTTCCTGAATTTGACCAGCTAACCAACTCGCTGAATTCACTCGTTGCAATTGAGAGCGTAATTCAGTTAACTGGTCTGATTGGTGATTCTTCGCCAAGATACTGATTGCTTCTGATATGCAAGGATAAAAGTACTTAGGTGGAGTAAGAGAATCTTTACAAGACGTAATTAAAAGCTCCAAGTCTGTTTGTGCAATTGTAACATCTCCATAGTAGGAGTAAGATTTTATAGATGAAATCGTAGTCGATACTGTATAGCTTTCTAGTGCTTCTTTTCTTTTAAGTAAAGCTACTAAAGCTTCTAAAATTTTTGGTTCTGGTGTCTGAACTCTTTTGTATAAACATTGCTTGTAGGCTATTTCTCCCAATATGTAGATAATATTTCTGCCGATCAAAGTATCAGGGATATTTTCTGTGTATTCCACTAAAAGAGGTAAAAAAGTAGGAATATTATCTATCAATAAGTCTACAGCGGTATCTAAAACCCTGCTATCAAATTCGTGAGAAGAAATTTGTTGCATTTGACTGAGCATTTGCCGAACGGCACTAGGATCTTTGGTCGCAACAATCTGACATGCCGCGACCCCCTTCGTATGCACATCACTTCCTGAGACTACCTCTGTAATCAGTTTGGCAAGTTCTATTTTTTCCATAAGTTATGTAGTTTACTTAAAAACCAATGTAATTGTGACAATTGTCTATACTGATACAGATCCAACCCTTTTCACAAAATGCTTAGTAAGTAAAGCATTGAATTAGAGTCGGAGTTGTTACATGGATAAAATTGGGCGTATGTCACTTTCTTTAGAGAAAATAATTAGCCCTGATTTCTCATTTTATCTGATAGCTCAAACCTATCTATCTAATGTATATTCTCATATTTCATAGAGTGACGTGCAGCCATTTAAAACTTAGATATGGCTAATTAATTGGAAACATATGAACCCCATTTGAACCACCCTTATTGACTCCATCTACGCGAATCCCTTTCGTATACACACCAGCTTCAGTGTCAGCACCTACTAGAAAATCAAATTTGTACAATATCTTACCGGAATTTTGATTGTAAACGCCTTTCTCAATTGCTTCTTTAAGGAGAGTTTCATAATTACTTGCTGCTTCCTTATTAACTGCCCGTTCGCTCATTTTTAACAATAAAAAATGATTAAGTTTTACAGGGCTTGAGATGTAGGCTGTAAATGGACTCTGGTAATTCCAGCATTGAAAGTATCTGTTGATGAAGGGCAGAAAGTG
>JAAFHZ010000163.1 GCA_013297675.1 Synechococcales cyanobacterium bin59.metabat.ball.084
AGCTCATCCCTAAGCGATTAATCTTTTACTTCTCAGCTCATCCGGTATTAGCAGTCGTTTCCAACTGTTGTCCCGGTCTTAGGGGCAGATTCTCACGCGTTACTCACCCGTCCGCCACTAATCCCCGAAGGGATTCGTTCGACTTGCATGTGTTAGGCATACCGCCAGCGTTCATCCTGAGCCAGGATCAAACTCTCCATAAAATGAATTATGAAAATGCTTGTAGCTCTTTCTCTATTCTTCTTTCTTTTTGTGTTATCCTTCATGTAAATAAATTTACACGCGGTAACGATTTATTTGACGAGTTTGGTTTCGTTTCTGTCTTTCAGACTATTCTTTTTTCTAGGTTCTTTTGCCGCGAAACTGGCTTCACCCAACCCTTTCAGGTCTTCGTTTAGGCCGGTTTGTTTTCGCCGCTTATCAAGCATACGTTACCTTTCTTTTTCTGTCAACACTTTTCTTTTATTTTTTTTGAGATTGGTCTGTTTTGGCGTGGGCTGGTTGTTTTGGGTGATCGGGCTAGGTGGGTTTTTTGGTGTTGAGCCGGGTTGGTGCTGGGGGTCTTGCCCCCAGACCCCCGCTTGAGGGGACGGAACGCCTCCCCACTCCTAGGAGGAGACGCTCCGCGAACAAACTCCCCTGCGTAAGGGTTGATCTTGCTGAGTTGATCGCCGCAACTGCGCGACAACGCTGTTTGATCGATCTCGATATTTTTAGACCCACGATCGATCGTGGTCGATCCGATTGTATTTGTGCAATCCTCGATCCAATAAGCACTTATGAGGCTTCAGCGAGGTCTACCAACTTTTGCACTTTTACATGACAGATTTTTGGAAAAAAATTTTTAAATGCGCTACGCGCTCACAGTGCAAGAGGGCAAAAGAGCAAAGGGCTATGAAAGAATCCTCGCCGGAGAATATACCACTCGAAAAGCATAACTGTAGTTGAGATTACCTGCGTAGTTCCTGTCGCGAGAAGCCGAGCGGCACCTATTAGGATAGTCGATCCACGAGCCGCCGCGCAGTAATCTAGGATAAGCTCTTTCAGCATTAGAGTTTATCCAAGCAGAGCCATCTATGGGTGATCCTTGATAATTTTCATGCCAATGATCTAGACACCACTCCCAAACATTTCCATGCATGTCGAACAAACCAAAGGAATTAAATGGATAATCACCAACAGCAGTGGTTTCCCCGACATTTCTTTTAAAATTAGCCAATTTTTCATCCAAAGTATCGCCAAAACAGAACTGGGTAACAGTGTTAGCTCGACAAGCGTATTCCCATTCGGCTTCACTAGGCAAACGATATTCACCAGATGTGAGGCGAGATAAACGCTGACAGAATTCCACTGCCTGATACCAAGTGACACCCTCTACTGGTCGATCAGCTCCCTTAAAACAGGAGGGGTCTGGCTCCAGAGGAATCTCGATCGAAGGTAAAGCGGCGATCGATCGCCATTGCGCCTGAGTCACCGGATATTTGCCCATAAAAAACTCTGGCACCATTACCCGATGCTGTGGGCGCTCATTATCAGCTCCTTGACCATCTGGTGAACCCATGAGAAAACTGCCACCGGGGATCTTCACCATTTCCAAAAATAGCCCAGATCCTAAATCTGCTGAGAAAGAATCCAGCAATGGTTTGGGCGATCGATCACCCAAAACCGAATCTTCAATCTGTTTTATTTCAGCATCCTCCAAGCCAAAAGCATCTTGCAATTTCCGCAGAAGTCTCTGCTGGGTTAGACTTAACTTCGTTTGATCAGATAACTCTGATAAAAAAGCCGATCGATATTCTGCCAAATGCTCTTGACGTTCTTCGACCTGCCGCAAAATTTTTTGGGCTGAGGCTTCATCCAAGCCCAAATCTTTCCAGGTTTTTTTGAGCAACGATTTTGCCGCAGCCGACAAAGCACCATCCTGATAATATTCTTGATAGATGGCCAGAGCTTTATCTCGGAATGTCTGATGCAACTTGGCCTGTTGTTGCGCAGCCAAGATCTTGCGATCTCTGATCTGCTTGGCAACCTTACGAACTTCGGTGATCACCTCAACCCAAGAGTGATCTCTGTCATATTGATTACGGCTACTTGCCACCGATTGAATCGCTTGCAGTTGACCCAAAGGAGATTCTTGCCAATCGCAAGCTCGAATAATTATCGGAATCACCTGCACCGTCTGAACTTGATGTCTTTCTAATGCCCTAGTCAGCTCAGTACCATAACAATAGTCAGAAATCATGAAGTTGGCACTCACCAACAGCAAAATGATTTCTGCTCGCTCCAAATTCTGGGCAATTTCTTGTGCCCACTCTGCACCAGCATCGATCGCTCGATCGTCCCAGGGTTTTATTAAATTTTGACGAGTCAAGCTGCTCAAGTGAGAGCTTAACTCTTGGCGTAGCTCATCATCTTTGTGGGAGTAGGAAAGAAATACTTCGATCGGCTCAGTCATCTGGTCAACAGCGCTTCAGAGCTAGGACAGCTTATATTATAGTGCCCGTGACAATCGGGTAGAGACTTAAAATGAGGTAGAGAATCCAGAGATGGCATTGGAGACCCGAGACCCTCATCCCCCAGCCCCTTCTCCCAAGGCGGGAGAAGGGGGGCAGGAGCACAAAACAAATTCGATCGGCTTTCACGCTCTATCAAAATACGAAACTTCCCGCCAGCAACTCCAAGCTCAAGAATTCAAAATCACCATTCAGCGTTGTCGCGCAGTTGCGGAGATCAACCCAACTCAGTTCGGTAAGTAAAGACAACGCGACAACTCAGCAAGATCAACCCTTACGCAGGGGGTGTGGGGGAGGCGTTTCGTCACCCACTGCGGGGGCGTGGGGGGAAGACCCCCACCTCATGGTTTTCCAAGCATCATCAGCACAAAGTTAGAATTGCTGACATCAAATTGCTAGCACAATCAACGATCGACTTACTGAGCTTCGGTTAACAAATCAGGAGGTTTAGGAGCGGTGAGTTTGGGAAAGTAGAAACTGGCAATGATGGCGATCGACATCCACCACAAAATATTAATGTCGGGGCGATACCAAACCGTGTCGAAAAAGCCTTGGACTGCAAGGCCGATCGAAGCACCTAGGGCACCTAGGAGCCAAAAATATTGATGGTCTTGGGTTTGGCGAAGGCTGCGAAGAGGAAGAAGGCCGTTGAGCCAAGAGACGAGGATCATCCAAAGGAAGGAGAGCAGACCGAGGAAGCCCATTTCTACGATGGTTTCTAAATAGATGGAATAGGCGCTGAGAGCGCTGTATTTGGGGTTGATTTGAAAGATAGGGTAGACTTTTTTGAAGACTCGATCGCCGTAGCCGATGCCCAATAGAGGATTTTTGCGGATCATTTGGCCAACGGCTTGGTAGACATTGATGCGGAAGCTGTTGCTGCTGTCGCCGCGTCCGACGAAGATGCTGCTGACTCTTTCACGTAAGATCGGGACGACGGTTACAGCGCCACCCACTACTACCGCAGTGGAAATGAGAGCGATCGGTAATAACCAAACCTGCCAAAAGGGATTGAGATGAGGACGCGCCCAATAGAAAATGCCGCAAGCCATTACGAGGATTAGCGCTACAGTGGCAATCCAGCCACCACGGCTTTGGGTGGCGTACATACACCAGAGATTGGCTACGGACATTACCAGGGCTAGAGTTTTGGGGTAAATTCCTGGCCAGATAAAGAAAGCTGCCATGCTGAGGGCGATTGCTGGTAACAAATAGGCTGCTAAGACATTAGGATTTCCTAGATAGCTAAAGGCTCTGGTGGTTTTGGAAAGTGGGGATTCGGGATCTACCCAGGTGGCTAAGGCTTTGGCACCAAAAATAGATTGCTGAATGCCATAAGCACTGATAAACAGCGCCACATGTAGATAGGCGGTCACTACCCAGGTGCGCAGGCGATCGGAGCGAAACAACCGCGCCATCATCACAAAAAACATTAGATATAAAGTCAGCTTGGAGATGCCTTCACTGAAGGCGATCGATCGCAAACCTTTAATTCCCAAGGATTTTTCGGGGGCGAGGGCAGAAGAAATCACAGCCATACACCAAAAGACTCCGATGGTCAGGTGAATAGGAGTAAAACCACTGGGACCATCATCGGCGAGGGTCAAAATAAACCAGAATGCCACCACGGCTACCAGTAAGATCGCCAGCAAATTGTTACTAATGAATGGCGAAGAACTTAAAACCGCTGCTACGGCAATGGCTCCGATCGACTCTCCCCACTGCAAAAACCAACTGGTAGAACGCCAACTTTGCAAGCGACCAATCCAGCCACTAGCCACATAGCTACTTTGCTGCCAATCACTGATCGGCAGATTTTTGAGAGCGAGGCTGTCTAAAAAATAATTCACGAGTCCAAGCAGTTCCAGCAGGTAGAATTGCCTGGATCGTAACATAGCAGCAAGGCTTATTCGTCTTCGGCCTCTTCTAGGGCACCAGAAATTAAGGGTAGAGAAAGGCAGTGACCTTTTTTACCAATCTGCTCGAGAGTGCCATTGTGAATCTCAGCCAAAATATGACCCAGGATGAGACCTAATTGAGTGTGAGTAGCATCGACGCTCATATTCAAGCCATGGTTGGAGCTATGATTGAAAGTGGTGGGCAATACTCGCAAATTAGAACCATTATTGCGACCGGGCAAAGGCTCAATATTGATCAAAATGCGATTGGCATGGGTGGACACATGCAGACCAATAGTTTCACCCGGAGCTGAGGTAGACATGGTGTGCAGCAGCAAATAGTAAATAATTTGCCGAACTTTATCTCGATCGAGCAACCAAATTCGGCTGGGACTGGTGAGGATCAGCTCCACATGTTGGCGACGCTGTTTGAAAGCAGATTCTAAATCGCGAATCGACTGCTGGCAAAGCATTTCAATATCAGTAGCCTTCATGGTCAACTTATGATCAAGCTGCTCAGAACCTACTAAATTGGTGATTTCATCAACTAGAGCCATGAGCTGAACACCGCTATGGTGAACAACCTCCATGTAGCTTTGTTGCTTGTCGTTCAACGGGCCATAGAGTTCGCGCTGCAATACGCTAGTCATCCCCAACACCGCTGTCAGAGGGGTACGCAAAGATTGGGACAAGTGACTAAGCAAATTAAATTTTGCTTCGGCCTCTAAGGAAGTTGATCTATCTACTGCATCCGCTGAATTGTCGGACAAGTTAAAGAAACTGGCTACCTGAGCTTTGAGCAAAATTTCTCTTTCTAGCTCACACATCAACCAATTGGCAATGGTGGTCAGAATTTCTTGGTCGCATTTATCAAACTGATGTTCAACTCGATCCATGACTGCCAAGGTGCCTAAGCAATCACCGGCACGGGTCAACAAAGGCACGCCTAGATAGGCGACTATTTGCAGATCGGAGCGATCGCCTATGGTGTAAGCGAAGCTATCGAAGTATTGGCTGGATGACTCTACATCGTTAATTGAAAGGCATTGATGACTGCGCTCTATATAGCTGCTACAGCCTTGAATGCCCAACGCACCGATCGTAGATTTGGAGCCAATAGTTTCTAAGCCGATCGAAGCTTGCACTACTTCGGCTTCACCAAATACCGAAAGTACTGCCATGGGCATTTTTAAAATGCTGCTGGCTTTTTCTACGGCTTGTTGATACAGGGGGCGACCAGCAGCAACTGAATTGGTCTCGGCAGCAAGTTGTTGATGCTTCCTGGATCGGTGGCTTTTGGTCGGTGGGCTGAGGTCTGAATTCAACATGTAACCGTCACTTAAACGTGACATGAGTGAGAATTTTGGGGATTTATCCCTTACCTAAGATGCCCCCAGGCAAAGGGGAAGTAACAAGTCTAACGCAGCGACTTTACAGATGATTATCCCAAGCTGGATGAACCATTAGAGCTGCCATAGTCCGAACTCCTCGCAACTGGTTAGAAAGGGGTAGATGTCCACGGGGAGCGCTGAGATCCCAGGTGAAGCTGCCGGGATAGCGAGTCCAGGCGAGGTCTTTTTTCCAGCCGATTTTTGGCCAAAATTTATCCCAATTTTTTTTCGAGGCTACCCAGATATCGCGCTGTACAGAGAAGCCAAATTGGCCTTCAGAATGGACAACCCATAACCGATCGATCACTTGCAAATCAGCGATGGGAATAGATTGAGGATCGGTAAAATACAGCCATTGGCGCTGTAAAGCTACGGGGCCAGCTAGTTCGCAGAGTTTCAGATTAGTTAGTTTGTCGGCAGCTTGCCACTGGCGATCGATCAGCAGCTTCTGCAACTCTTGGTAATCTACACCCGCTGTAGACTTGAGTGGAACAATGCCTTCTGGAAAGTTGGCTAACAAAAAGTCCTTCCCCGCAGGATTTTCGTATAAAAGCTGGAAGGCTTTGCCTTGAACAAGGGTTGGCCAAGCCCCATCTTTTGGCAGTAAGGACTTTAAAAATTCTAGTGCCGCATCATCAATAACATCAATGCTCGCTAGCAAAGCCAACTGACTTTTTTCGTTGGCAGCATCAAACTTTTGTTTGAGAAGTAAAAAATCTGGTGCAGCGGGGGAGTTAATCATGGAATTTGACGATAGGATACGAACGCCCTGATGAATAAAGGGATTGATTTATCTAAAGACCTCATTCTATCGAAAAACTGACCTGATTGGCGCAATACAAGTCTGAAATAGCCTCATAGCAGAAATGATAAATCCGGAAGATGGATATGGTACTAACAAAACCGCTTGATAATCTCTAATCAAAACCATTCAACAAAAAACCCGCTAATGCGGGCTTTTTCAATCAATAGCAAGGAAGCTTACTTGTTTGGTTGAGGAGTCATCCGTAGATAAGGCTTAACTTCGTTAATACCTTTAGGAAACTTCTGCTTCGCTTCTTCGGTGGAAATGCTCGGTACTACTACGCAGTCACCGCCATCTGTCCAGTTAGCTGGAGTAGCCACGCTGTAATTATCGGTAAGCTGCAAGGAGTCAATTACCCGCAAAATTTCGGCAAAGTTACGGCCAGTACTAGGAGGATAAGTGAAAACGGTACGCAGTTTGCGGTTGTTATCAATAATGAACACCGATCGCACGGTCAACTTAGCGTTGGCGTTGGGGTGGATCATGTCATAGAGATCGGAGACCTTTTTGTCGGGGTCAGCCAAAATCGGATAGTTGAGCTTAGTACCTTGAGTTTCTTCGATGTCGCCAACCCAACCGTTGTGAGAATCTACATCGTCCACGCTCAGGGCAATCGCTTTGACATTGCGTTTGTCAAACTCAGGTTTGAGTTTGGCCACTTCACCTAACTCGGTAGTACAAACTGGTGTGAAGTCTGCGGGGTGAGAAAATAAAATCACCCAGCTATCGCCTGCCCACTGAAAAAGATCGATATCACCGTGGGTAGAGGCTTGGGTGAAGTTCGGAACCGTGTCACCTAGTCTTAGCTGCATAAGGAGTAACTGGAGAAACTACGTATAAGAATATCAAATGATGCCACAAAACGACCACTTTGCCGAGTTCATCTCAATCTTTGTTCACGATTTTTGAGATCACAGAACAAATCAAGCTGCTGGATGAGCGGCTTGCAGAATTTCATCATTGTTGTCGGCAACATCGGCGACCAAAGTAATGGCACGGGATATTTCACCAGGAGACAGTTCGGCGACCGTGCGGGTAGACATAGAAACAATCGAGTTATCGAAAATTGCAAACCGCGATTCTAAGGTGCTGTCCCAGTTCATTTGCAATAGTTTATTGAGCAGCTCTGGCTGATTTTTTACTGGCAGGGCGATGACTTTTGACCAGACAGTCAGAACATCGTCGTCGGTGTTGCCAGTAAGCTGCACAAATACTTCGACGCTGCCATAGGTAAATTTCCAAATATGGCCCCCATCACCTTTACTGACCATGGCGGTATGATTGGGATCTAGGCTACCAATAACGGTCTGAATCACTTCAGCATGTTGAATATCCAGCATTTCGTCTAGCTCGGCACTGGTGGGAGCATTAGAAATTTCGGTGTTGTCCATGATGACTGCCCGTTCGCTCATTTTTAACAATAAAAAATGATTAAGTTTTACAGGGCTTGAGATGTAGGCTGTAAATGGACTCTGGTAATTCCAGCATTGAAAGTATCTGTTGATGAAGGGCAGAAAGTGTT
>JAAFHZ010000164.1 GCA_013297675.1 Synechococcales cyanobacterium bin59.metabat.ball.084
CAGCAAGTATGAATTAACTTTACTATCAGATTTAACCCCGAGTCAGCTATATAATTTGCAATGCTGGGCAGGGACAGCAAGTTAATCTTTGCACATAATTTAATCACGAAATCTAGGAGTAACTAGTATGGGCGTTGAAGACCAGCATTTGGATGTTTTGCAAAATATCGAATTTGCCATCATGCAAGTTTATGAAGCGAACCCTGACTTGATTGATACGGAGGTTTTGAAGGCGATCGAAACCTTAACCCGGATGTATAGCGCCGAATCTCAGGGGAAATCGGGATCTGCCCTGACGATCAGGGGGATATCGGCAGAAGTAGCTGCACAAGTTAAAGAAGCCTGTGAAATCCGATTAGGGCGGGCAACAGCTAGTGATCTTGATGAATCAATAGAGCCAAAAACCTTAACCGATATCATAGATTGCTTAAAACGAATTCAGTCCTCAATTAAATTTTGGACTCAAAAAGGTGGACGACAGGGATATCTGAACTTTGTGCAGAATTTCTTTCAAACGCAGTAATCCTTTGGGATGGAGAGTGGCCTAAAACTTAAAAACATTTTTATGTTGCCAAAGATTGTAAACTTTCCTTCTAACTCGATTTCTAGAATGACCGCAGCA
This sequence comes from Synechococcales cyanobacterium bin59.metabat.ball.084, assembly GCA_013297675.1. GTDB lineage: Bacteria > Cyanobacteriota > Cyanobacteriia > Cyanobacteriales > Chamaesiphonaceae > JAAFHZ01. The sequence continues at coordinate 623 of JAAFHZ010000164.1, forward strand.
GGCCATCAAAAAACCGCCTTTACCAAGTAACTTAACTGGAATAGGGCGGTTTTTTGTTTTGTGGGTCTGATGGTTTCCTTGGAGTGACCAACATTTTCACTTTAATCCTTGTTTAGCTCTGCTACCAAGTCATAAAAGATTTGTCTAGCTACGTAAGCGTGAAACTTACTTCTCGCTAATTTTGTGGGATTTGAGCCTAGAAGCTCTGTGTATTTGATATGCAGTCTATCACCTACATCCCCTTTAAGTCTACCTGATGTTTTTTCTATCCTGGTTAAGCACCACTGCCAAAACGCGGTACGGCAAAGGGTTGAGCCTGCCTTTTTGGTTTTGTCTACCGAGGTTCCTGATTGTTCTCTACTTGGAGCCAAGCCCAGCATCTTTAAGACCCGTCGCTCGGAGAGGTGCTTGAGTGTGGGTTTTTTGGATATCCGCCCCCTCGATCGCTCTACAATTGGCTTCCCTTTGTCATCCAAAAAGTTACCGAGCGGGAATAACTGAGAAATTATCATTGCCTGCCCACGCTGGCCAAAGCCATAGCTACTAAGCACTTTTCGGTATTTATCAAACTGTGGATCTTTGATGATTTCCAACATTTCTCGCTCTACTTCTTTCTCTCTGAGCATGTTGTTATACAACGCTTTGGCCGCGATTTTGGCATCTCCAGATATCCCCAGTCCGATCGATGCTTCCAGCTCAGTATCGTATCGAATGCTTTTCCTCTGGCCTGCTAGCCAGCCCCAGAATAAAGGAGCCTCAGCCTTGACGTTTTGGCGCTCTGGGAAACAATAAGCTAAATCTTGCTTAATGCGATTGACCATGATGTTTTGAACCTTAACCAGGTGCTGTAATCTCAGCACTCGATCGCGTAGCTGGTAGGTGATAGCGTCACGGTTTATCACAAACCGGCGCGGGTCATCAGAGTACTGTAAGTAATACATGCCCAGCGTTAGCGCGTCTGCTGGGTCATCTTTATCGGGCAGCCTCAACAAACTGCGGTGAACCTTGCAAGCTTGGTGGGGGACTTGTGCCACTCTCACCCCAGCTTCACCCAATTTGTCTATCCACAGGCGGCTATAGTTAACGCCTGTAGGTTCTAAGACAATCACATCGGGCTTCAAATCTAAAATCATCTTCAGGCCGTGAATATTGGCGTGGGCGGTCTGAAAATTATCACCATTTCTATAGAACTCGTTGTAATCCTCTGGGGGATTATCAGTATCTAGACAGCAAAAAACAACGGACGATTTGCAAACATCCGCCCCTATGACTAAGGACATACTAACCTTTTACTAATTGTGTGCAGTGTTGCCGGTGGATGGCTACGGAGGGTTTTCAGCCTTGATTACCTAGCGGCAAGCCTACGAATCTCCCATACTGGCGTGATTCCTTCTCAAGGCAACTAGGGCACAATTGGCGGGGATGTTAGCCTACGAAAGTTTAAAGGCTGAGCCTGTTTCGTTACCTAGGCGCTGCATCCCAGCTATTGCACTGGGGAAGGGTTGGAAGCTTCCCGCGACCACCATTGTTGGTGGTTTCGATCGATAGCAAGTCGATCATCTTCAGGCGGGTTTAAAAAGGTATTTCATCCTCATTTAGGTCAACAAACTTGCAATTATTTTTAAGGGCATTGCCTAAAATCCTTACTAAGTCTGGGTACTCGGTTTCGATACAAATGGTATCGCCGCATACTAGATCTATCTGTGTTTTGCCTGGGTTATGGGGTTCTGCGGGTTCGATCGTAGATATTGAGTGCAGTGGGATTAGAAGATTTTCAGTGGCTATCAACATTACGGCTCCTGGTGCTTAGTTGAGTAAAATTTTTTAATTGATCGACGTACCCCGGTGTAATAAATCTGGCCATCCTGTTGCATCTGCCAGAAGTATTCATAAATACAAGCTTTGGCGAGTTCATTGGTGTTTGGGAATTTTAATGATGCCATCTGCTGCTTTACGTAATCGAGCATGGCCTTTTCTGCCCAGCTTTGCCATGAGTTACTAGTTTGTATCATCGCCTTCATCCGGTATGACAATAACGGCAGTACCACCACGCATTTCAACTGTAAAGTCTGGCTGAAGGACTGAGAGATCTAACGGTCTTGTCAGTTCGGCATTTCGGGCATCTAGCGCCTGCTGGCTTAGGGCTGTTGCCCACTCCAGCAGCTCATAAGCATCAAGATTGTCAAAATATTCGACTTGCGCGGCTGTGACATCTGACAAGTAATAAGTAATCGATTTTGCAGGCATTGGTTAATCTGCGGTTGCAGTGGTAGGGGTGGACAAAGTATCGGCTAACCATGCTCTCCAATTGGGCTTACTGGCCTCGATCTGGTTGGCTTGGCAAGTTGCCCATGTGTCCCAATTGGTTTGGGTCAAAATATCGATCGATACCCCTGGCAGTTTTGCCAATCGATCGAGGTCAGAGTAAGCGGTGGTGAGAGCCATGGTGAGTGAACCCCCGAAAAGGTCGGGGGGCGAACATTAAAAGGTCTAAATCCTGGTAGATGTACCGGTGACATGCGCTAAGCTCCAAAATTAGACTTGCAGTTAATTAGGAGGATTGGCGCTTGTCAATATACCCTTGTAGGAATATCATATACCTTGTAGGGAATATTGCCAAGTGACTTTAATCACATGGCAAAAAATAAAAAGAGCGAGGGCAAAAACGTGACGCTTGGAGATCTCAGACGAGAAAAAAAACTGAAGCAGGCAGATATAGCTGCCAGAATGCAGGATATGGGCTGGGGTTTAAGTCAGCGGCATATATCGCAATATGAAACAGGTGATGTAACCCCATCACTTGAAGCAACACCCGATTTAGCTAGAGCCTATGAAACCGACTATATAAAAGTCATCATTGCGCTAGGTATAGACCTTAGCGGCTTATTGCCCCTTGGGTATGAGCAAAATTAAGGTAGGGGATCGAATAAGAACACCTCACCCCGCAGGGCATGATCTACTGGGTGAGGTGCTGTCTGTGCAGAAGCGATCGACTGAAATGAAAGCAATTTATTGCGAAATAAAATTTGATAACTCAGTGCGGACTGAGTGGGTGGCGATCGAACTAATAGAAGTGGTAAAGGTTCGATCGAACACCAAGAAAAGCAGCATCGAGGAGCCTGTGATCAAGTTAGGGAAGAGCAAACCTCAAAGCGTTACAGAGCAAGAATTAGACACTTCTTCCCTAACTCATCTTTTACCCCCGGTGCCGGGTAGTTCGATCGCCGCCAGTGCCATCATCCCCAATGCTGTTGGGTGGGTGGAGTGTAAGGTCATCAAGGGTCGCAATTACTATTACCTCAGAGGTGCGCAGATGCGCCAGAGGTATCTTGGAGCAACTTGGTCAAAGGCTATAGATCGGCTGCCGGGATACCTTGCACCGTTAGCACAAAATTAACCAGGGTAGCCTTAGACGTAGGACATACTGGACAGATTCAGCATCGCCTCTCTACTGCTGACCGTCTAGGTGTGGACAAGGCTCGGAGTATAAAATATTTTTGGCAATTGGGTATTATTGATGTAAGCCGTCCCAGGTAGTTTAGAAGTAGAGCGCCCGATTCATCGCTATTGGGAGACGCTGGCGCAAATCCAGCCCTGGGACGGGAAAACCTGCGGTAGCTGGTGCAGTGCAGAGATAGGGGCGTAAACGTCCGGTAAGTAGGTGCCTCAGTTATTCGATCGCTATCAGGTTCAAGTTCCTGATTACCGCATAAAAAAACCCCAAGAGTTATTCTCTTGGGGTTTTTTGCTGGCGCTGCTCATGTTACTGGTAATTAAACTCTTTTCGTATTACTGGCACTGGTTCCACGCGGCGGCAAATGCAAAGACACCTAACCATTTCTTGCAGCATGGTATGTGTGCCTATTTCGTGGATGTTCTCAAAACAGCTAAAGCTCAACGGATCAGCATTGGTAATTCCGGCTTCATTGTTTAGCAACCGGTGCAAACCCAAGTAGATTGCATACTCTTCTTGGGCATACTGGCCGCTTAATCTTTTAGGTGCAGGCATTACAGTTGTGGCTCCTGTCGATTGATCGGCTCGAATCCATTAACCCAGCCAATAGTTAAAAAAACGTCAACTCTGCGCAGTTGATATGTTAGCCGCTCTTGTAGAGCCTTGAACGCTGCCACACGATCGATGCTCTCGTCCCTTGAAATGCTGCTGATTGTCCGGTCTAGATTGTCGATGACTTCATAATCTGAGACGTTCATTTTCTATGTGCCCTTAAGGATAATTTCAGAATACCGCAAGATTTCGTTACTTTCGCAGGTACTGATAATAAGTTGTTTTACTGATTCCAAAGCTTTTCGTAATAGTTTCTACGGATATTGAGGCATCCGCAGCCATAGCCTTGAGAGCGTCCACTTGATTACTATCAAGTTTCTTTGCGCGTCCACCCATAACGCCACGCGCACGAGCCGCAGTCCTTCCGGCTGCCGAGCGCTCCTGTATTAAGGTGCGCTCGAACTCTGACAAAGAGGCCAGTATATTAAACACTAACTGCCCAATATTTGTAGTGGTGTCTATCCCCTCAGTAAGAGACATAAATGTAATATTTTTGTCTTTTAGGTCGCTACAGATTTCAAGCAAATGCTTTAGTGATCGGCCTATCCTGTCAAGTTTCCAAACAACAATAGTGTCACCACTGCGGATATTTTGCAGCATTGCCGCTAACTCTGCGCGATCAACTTTTACGCCGCTGGCCTTTTCCTCATATATTCGATCGCACCCAGCAGCTCTAAGCGCGTCTAGCTGCAAGTCTAAATTTTGATCGAGTGTTGATACTCGTGCATATCCGATCATCATGGTCGTAGATATCCGTACTAAGTTCCCGTTCTGGCGATGTCTCAGTAATTGGTTACGGTGACATCAGATTTTGAGAGTGCGGGAAATGAGGATTTCCCGCACTCTCTCTTTAGAGCATACCCACAGCAGCCGGGTCTATAAAGTTGGCGGCTGGGTAGCCTAGCGCTGCTTGAGCTGATTGCCCAGTAGATAAGACAGCCAGCATATACCGATCCTCCAAGATTAGGCAGTTGATCGGAGACTTGCCCAACAGGTAATCTTCACGCCGCAACCGCATGACAATATCTACCTGCAAAGCTCCGGGCAGTGTAGTAACTGCGATGGTGCCCCGGTTAATATCGCCAAATAATGCACCTTCGATAAATACAGCCATGGTTATCACTTAAGTAGTTTTGCTAGTGGGCTGTTGAATGCTTTGATCGACGGGTCTTGATCCTTGCAGACCGGCAAAGTATCAATCCGCTCATAGCCTTTGCCTGGGTCAACCTGCGGCGGCTCCAGGCTGCTTCTCTGCGACTCGCGGAAGTCTTCGAGTTTTTCGGCTAGATCGGCATTATTGGGAGTTTGCGGGGTGCCATCAAAGGCGGCAAAGGCATCGGCGGCGGTGGCATCACCGCCACCACCACCACCGTTGCTGGTGCCACCACCACCACCGCCCCCAATTGCAGTTACGCGATCGGCGTAAAGTTCGACAAAGCTGGTCGGAGTAGAGTAGGTCAAACCATGGACATTAATAAACACATCGGGCTTTGTTGCTGGGGTTTGGGTGGCATGAGCACGGATATTGATCGCATTTATATAGGCCATCAGCTCTCCATGCCGATAGCCAATCAGGCAAAGCCAAGCGGCTAACCTCTCCAGAGTATCGATCTCTGGTGGTATTGTTGGCAGCGGCAAGCCTTGGCCGCTTGTTGGTATATCTATGGGTGATGGTGGTAGCTCAAAGTCTGTGTAGGTGGGGATTTGCAGAGGGATTGGTACCCCCCGCAGCTCATCATTCTTGATGAGGGGAAACAGCAGACTAGCGGTAAAAAATGGCTGGCCAGCATCATCCATTTGTGCCGTCCACTTGATAAAGTCACGAGCTTCAGGCCGGATGGTTACATAATTTAGCAGGTCTTCATTGTCCGGGTGCTGATTTGCTTCTCGCAGGCGGATGATTGCCCAGACTAGCGCCTGGTCATAAGAGATGAGAGATTGGTATTCGACATAGTTGATCTTGGTCATAGCTGTACGCTCCATGCTGGGGTTTGAGTGGCTGGTGGGTAATAGTCGGCTCTGAATGGCCTAACCTTTTGACCGTCCAGCTTTAGCCCCTTGCGCTTGGTGTGGATGTAAACGATATCTTTTGGCAGGTATTTAGGCTCTACATATTTCAGCAACGCTTCTACCACTCTCTGAGCTTCGGCCTCAGTTTCACCATTTATCAGGATGGTGCTTTGGTCGGTGAGAGTTACCCGACAAGTGTAAGAGCCTAGGGTGTAGCTGGGGATTACCGGATTTTGATCACCGTTGTAATGCGGTATATGGCATTGAGTATTAGGGTCATAGCGCCCGTACTTGATGCGGCGGCGGACTATTGGCCTAAAGGCGATCGCCAGTTGTGCCCTTAGTCCTTTTTCAACTTTGACCGGCCAATAATAGGGCACGGTAGACGCGGTGTTTAATCTGCCAAATACCAAATAATATATCGCTATTTTTGTGAGGTAAATAGTAAACGAGTCAGCCGTCCTGACTATCAAGTTATCCCTTAAAAACGGCTGCTCTCTATAGCTCATTGCTACCTGAGAATTATGTATTTTGATTAGCAATCCTTTAAGTGCTGCTTCTTTGGTTGCTGTATTCATTAATAGTCTCCAGGTCTAAAGTTAGGGACACTTACTTCTGTTGCCTTATCTCGCTTGTCTGTTTCGGTTTTATCTTTGCTAGAGTCTCTCTGTTTGGCTTCAAAATCTTTATCTAAAGTCTCTTGTTCGTCCCTGCCTGTTTTTATATCAGCGGTAGCCTGAGATAAAGACTGAGAGACAGATGACGCTGTTTGTAGTTGATTGTTTACGCTGTTTAGTTTGCTACTAGATTGATTGGCTGATACCTTTTCCTCAAAGGCTCCAATAGATTTATCAAAGAAGCCCATAGCTCTTAGAGCATTACCAATTTTGCCGGTATTGTTAGTACCAATTTCTACCGCATTTCCCAGCGTGTTAGAGACACTTCTAAAATTGTTTATAACGTTACCAGCGGCGGATAAAGCACTAGATACTTTGCTCCATTGATACTTAACATAATCGACTTTTTCCTTACCGAAGACAGAATTCAAAATCCCATTGACGGTATCATCTAGCGGCTTAGAGATATCCTCACTCAAGCCAAGTAAACTCCCAACGGTATTAAACAAAGCCGAAAAACTAGCGGCGATATTGTTGCAGGTTGTAAGCAAGCTTTGCATGTTGAAAATGAAAGTTATCGTGCTAATCACGTACTGCAAAGCAAACATGATCGCGGTAATAACGCCAGCGATACCCAACAGCGCCTAGGGCAACCGCACACATTTCTTAACAAACGCTGTATACTAGGCAATGTCTATGTTTAAAGCACCAAGAACATCTTTGAGATAGTTGTCATCCCAGCCTGCTTTGAGCCTTTTAGTCTTGACCCC
>JAAFHZ010000165.1 GCA_013297675.1 Synechococcales cyanobacterium bin59.metabat.ball.084
GCTGTCTTCAGACAGCAAACCTTACTGGGAGTCTATCGCTGGCTAGTAATCAGCTTAATCAGTTTTATACTTGTTCACTGGGTCTACTTATCATTAAATGCGGGGCAACAACCTGACTGGCGAAAATCATCTGCGCAGGCGATGGAGAAATTAATGCCTGAAATCGTTGTAAAGCAATTATTGATAGAGATTGAGGCTAAATGATCGTTATTAGCATCACAGGGATTGAGACTAGAATTAGTTCAGATAAAAACATGATTCTTGTATTTCAGTGTATATTCACCAAGGGAGTATGATGCAAGATGTGAGTTTACCAGCCTGTTTTCTCTTGTAATGCTTGCTCTATTTCATCTAGTTGATCGTTCAATCTATTTAGATCAGTTTTTACTGAAGCAATTTTGTGTTGTAGTTTGACTTCGATTCTGGGGTCAGTCTCAATAGCCAAATCCATTTTCAAACTAGATAAAAAATCACTCATTAATTCTAAATTTGATTGTAGGTATGTATGTTTTTGCCGCAAAACTTTATTGTAAACAAGTTTTGATTCTATTTGAAATTTAAAAATTCCATTACACCAGCTCCAAAAATCAGGTGAGTTCTTAGCAATTAACTTGAGAATACGCCCGGGAACCCACAAAATAATTGGCAAGTGGAGTTCTCTTAAAGCTTCTCTTGTCCACTGTAAGTAACCAAAGAACTTCTTCAGTGATTCATCTTGGTCTAAAGCCTCTGCACCCAAAACGGTCACAATTGTATTTTCATGAAAACTTACAGCATCAGTAACAGTTTGGCGTAAACTTGGTTCTTGTGGATCAAGATAAACTTGATAAGATCGAATACTGGGAGCAAGTTCTTGCTCATAACGACGAATAATTTCTGCCTTTTGATCATCGCCATCACACACTGCTAGAAATATTTGCAATGAACTAATACCTGCTTCGATCGATACAATTAATCGATCATAAGTTTCTTGATTGGCTTCAAAAATCGTTTTGGTATTTGTATTAGTCATCAGATTATCTGCTCCTGCTTCAGTTGCCTGATTGCTAAAGGATGAAGGTCGTACCAGCTTTCAGCATTTCGATATTCGATCACACAAATATTGTGGAGTAGATCTAAAAAATCTTGGTGTTTTGGATCATCAGGACGATAATTATCATAAGTTTGCTTCAGGATTTCACGATCGGACTTACTTAAGGTAATCATCATGTCATTCCGCAAAATATCTAAAGCTTGAGTCAAAATATCTTGATTAATTCTAAGTCCATCGATCGGTTCTTGTTTTCTCACCTTTTTTCGTAATTGCACCAACATTAACCGGCAACATTCCTGAGTAATCCGAATCAACTCTCTGACCACACCACCACTAGATTTGGCGATCTCGATTACGATATCGTCTGTAATTAAATCATCACTGATTCTTTTCAATAGGATCTCTCGCAGTTTGTCGATCGTCTCTATGACTGGTTGCGGATTTGATTGCCGACTTTCACCTTTAGAATATAATTTCAATACAGGCATGACAAAGATTCGGCTACTCACAGCATCTTCAATATGTTTTTTTAAAACCCCATCACGTATTGTCGATATAGGAATTGTGTAAATTATAGTAAAAGTTGGTTTCAGCAGTGCATTTAGATTTTGCTTAAATATTCTATCTACAGAATCCAATTCTAGTTTATCTAAGTCATCAATAATTACTACTATTTTCTTGTCGCAAGCTGATTCAATTTTTTTAGCAATTAAATTAAGGGTGTCAATTAAATCATTAGGGTTCCTAGTGAATTTTTCCTTGATCGTCTCACGCATCACCTTATCAGTTTGCAGCTTGGCTTTAATTATCCCAAACAGATCAAAACCCGTCTCTAATCCGCCCGTTGTCTTAATTTCATTTGTTTTAGTGCGCTCCTTAAACCAATTGAAAAAGGCATCTTTCTGGGATTTCTCGATACCAATATTTTCTGCGTCAGCTTTGGCCATTAATTGCACAGCGATCGCAAATAGAATATTGATATGGTTGATATCTGGAGTTTCAATAAGGTCAGAGATCGAGAAAACCACCGTAAAATAGCGATCGGACAGTTTTTGGGCAAACTCCGCCAACAGAGTAGATTTTCCACAGCCCCGATGACCCGCAAAAATCAACTGATTATTATAATCGGAGCAGTCCAACACCATTTGCTCTAAATCATCCAGCCACTCATCACCGTATTCCACCCGAAAATTGGCAATTTCCTCTGGTGTGATCAAAGGCTGCAACTGCAAATTGCGAAATGCTTGCTGGAATTCTTCTATACGGGTAGCTGCCATCACAAATCCATCAGGTGCTTATACAACCCATATTTTACTGCATTTGACAAAAAGGTTGCCGTGGCTGTGGAGATCTCGTTAGTCAGCATTAGGAGGCGTTGATTCACAGCGGACTATTTGAAATCGATCGCCCTCCAGAATATTCAAGCGGTATCGATCGGCCAAGCCACGGCGAACCAGAGCATTACGGATGGCGGCGCTCGATCGCTCTACCTGTTTTGATCTCTGAGCTAAAGAAATCGTCTCTGGGTGAGTGCGATAGTAATAAAGCGGTTGCTGAAGATGAGCAATTGTGGTGACTTCCGAAATTTTCAAGCAAATATCATAATCTTGAGCCTGGGGAAACTCCAAATCAATTCCACCCACCAAATCATAGATTTCTCGCCGAATTAAACGAAAATGAAAAGTCATAAAATCAATCAGCAGCCGGTTTGGAGAATAGGGAATTTGACATCTGGCACCCAAGCCTAAGATCTTGCCCTGTTCATCGACGATCCAATGATTGGTATAAACCATCCCGGCCTGAGGATGTTGATCCAAAACAGCAACAGTTTTTGCTAAAGTCTCAGGGGCAATGTAGTCATCACTATCAACCCAGGCCAAATAGTCATAGTTAGGACTAGAGGCGATCGCACTTCTCAAAGCGTGTTGTCTACCAGTATGGGGTGCTGCAATAAATTTAATGCGAGGATCTTGCTGGGCATACTTGCGGGCAATAGCGGGAGAATCATCGATCGAGCCATCATCCCAAATAGTTAGTTGCCAATAGGGATAAGTTTGGCTAAGAATACTATTCAAAGCCTGAGGTAAATAATTTTGACGGTTATAAACAGTCATCACCAAGAAAACTTTGCTGGTCATAAAAGTTGTAAATCCCTATAATTTAATCCTAAAAAACCCATGCCGACTTGCAGCGTGGGTGTTCCTAAAACCGGTGATTAAAATCCATTGCAAATGAAGTAAATCATTAACTTCAAGATAAAGCTTGCTGAGTTTTAGAATCAGGATTGAGGGCAAAAGTAGCAATTAAAATACCTAAGATCGACAGAACTGCTGTAGGAATAAAGGCATTAGTATAACTGCCAAAAATATCCTTGGCACTGCCAGCAATTAATGTTCCAACCAAAGCTCCCGCCCCATAAGCGGTAAAAACCACACCATAGTTTTTAGTGTAATTCGATCGATTAAACATAGATAATGTGGCAGTGGGAGCAATTGCTAGCCAGCCACCTAAAGATAACCACAGTAAACCAAAGGCAAAGAAGTAATTTGCGATCTGGCCTTTGCCAGTATTTAGCATAATGATCGAAGCAATTAAGATCATCACATAAGATAGAATTGCAGCCTTTTTCGGCTTAAGCCGATCGGTCAACCAACCGAACAGTGGCCGACCAACACCATTGAAGATGGCAAAAATCGAAACTGAGGCAGTAGCCATATTGGCATCAAGGCCAATGATTTCTTTGCCCACATTACTCGCAATCCCAATTGCCATCAAACCAGCCAAAGTGCCAATTGCATAGCAGCTCCATAGCGCAAAAAAGCTGGGAGAATGTAGTAAATCATCCGCACGAGTGGAGGGAGCCACCGACTGGGTGCTAAGCTGCCAATCTGCTGGCGGAAATTTGAGCTGAGTAGCAATAGCAAATAAAATTAGAGCGAAAGCTACGCCAAAAATTCTAAAAGCGTTATCGATGCCATAGGATTTGATCAAAGCTTCAGCGATGGGAGCGGTAATCAGCGGCGATAAACCAAAGCCAATCACTGTCAAACCCACCGCCAGCCCCTGGCGATCGGGAAACCATTTGGCTGTGACGGCGATCGGCACACCATAGACCAAGCCAACCCCAGCTCCAGCAATCAAACCATAAGTCACAATTAGTTCGGGAATACTTCTGGCAAAACTAGAGAAAAAATATCCTAAACCAACAATGGCACCGCCTGCTGCGGTTATTCTCGATATACTATAGCGATTAATATATCTGCCAGCGATCGGCATCAAAATTGCAAATACGACCAATAAGGTGGCAAAGGGGAGCAAGGTATCTGTTGCCCCAATGGTCATTCCTTGTTTTTTGAAAGCTTCGGTTAGGGGCTTCCGAAAAATGCTCCAAGAATAAACCGTACCCAAGCAGAGCATGGCTGAAATGCCTAGGGGTAAAAATAGCCAGCGGCCCTGTCGAGCGGGTAGGCCAAATATTTTAAGGTCGTCCATCTTACTTTCTTTTACCTCAATAGTTCTGACAAATTTGTATTAAATAATCTCTACGCGAGTGACATTATATAGCCGAAAGTGAAATAGCAACACTGCTAGAACTGCTAGAGATCAGATAGAAATCAGAGCATGGGGCAAGAAATAATCGGCTGGTACGAAGACTGAGCATAGATCCAAAAAAGGAGAGCTGCATAGCTCTCCTTTTGGTTAGACTTATTAGATTTGTTAGGGCGATCGCCCTGGTCACTGATTTGTCCCTTGCTCTTCAGTTGCCTGCGCAGCATTTGCGTTTGTTTCTTGAGCTGACGGCGGCGAGCAGAACCACCTTTGCCCTTGTCATTGCGTCCTTCTTTGCGGGGAGACTCCCAACGCTTAAGCATTCTGGCCATGATATTTGGTTGGAGATAAACTGATACTTCCAAGATAGCAGGAAGATCCAGAATGTTCCAAGCCCCTAAATAGAGGAAATCTCTACTGCCTACCAGCTTAAAACCGACACCGTGGCAATAAAAATCCCCAGTACCGCCCCAGCAATCACCTGCACCGGCGTATGCCCCAAAAGCTCCTTCAGACGCTGTTCATTAAAATTGTGATCTTCCGAAAACAGTTCATCGATCATTTGATTGAGAATTCTGGCCTGTTTACCCGCTGCTTGGCGGACACCGGCAGCATCGTACATCACAATAATGGCAAAAATGGTGGCGATCGCAAACTCCACGCTATCCCAGCCCTTAATTTGACCAACACCCGTAGCCAAGGCAGTGACAAAGGCCGAATGGGCACTAGGCATTCCGCCAGTAGTCGTCAGGACTCTGAGGCTGACTTTGCCATTTTTAATTACATCGATAATTAATTTTAGCCCTTGAGAAATAACACAAGAGGCCAGCGCGACGATCAGAACATGGTTATCGAAAACAGATTTAATATTCTGGACGGTAGGGGCTGTGGGGGTGAGCACAAAGTTTACCTGAGATTCTAAGAACAATAATAGCGGAGTACTTCGCCGAAAAGTCAATTTCGTCTGGTGGTAATAAAGTCAGCGAGGGCTTGCAGTGGCTGGGCGGCTGCACCGTAGACATTTAGAGAATCTTTGGCAGTGCTTACTAGCTCCTGTGCTCGGCGCTGGGATTCTTCCATCCCCAAAAGTTTGGGATAAGTGGCTTTTTCTGCTTGCAGGTCTTTGCCCGCGCTTTTACCCAGCTCTTCAGAAGTAGCGGTGATATCTAAAATGTCATCAATAATTTGGAAGGCCAAGCCAATATTTTGGGCGTATTGAGACAGTCTTTGCAGATCAACAGGTGCACCGCCCGCAATAATACCGCCACAGACCACGCAAGATTCTAACAGCGCACCAGTTTTGTGGGCATGGATGTAGGCCAATGTTTCTAAAGTAACATCGGGCTTACCTTCAGATTGCAAATCTACGACCTGGCCACCGACCAAGCCCCCCGCCCCAGATGCTTTGGCTAGGTGAATTACAGCTTGGAGAATTCGATCGATCGGCACCCCAGTAGTCGCCCTAGCCATATATTCAAAGGCATAGGCCAATAAACCATCCCCAGCTAAGATGGCCATATCTTCGCCATAGACTTTATGGTTGGTGAGCTTACCCCGCCGATAATCATCATTGTCCATAGCGGGCAGGTCATCGTGAATCAGGGACATAGTATGAATCATTTCCATGGCGCAGGCAGTGGCCATGGCCATTTGACTGTTGCCGCCCAGCAGTTCGCAGCTCGCAATTGTCAAAATGGGGCGCAGGCGTTTACCACCAGCCAAAAGCGAGTAGCGCATCGATTCATAGATGTGCTCTGGATAGGCCATGGGCAAAGCGGCATCAAGAGCGGCTTCTACTTGCGACTGTCGATCGAGCAAATAAGGCTTTAGCTCAAAAGTAGGTGGGGTCAGGGTGGCTTTTTGGGAACTGGTCATAATACGGCGGCTCGACTTTCCCCATTATTTTAAGAGGGAGTGGTACTATAATTGACCTCAGCCTTGCATATTTGTGGTGATTTTAATGATTGCTATTAGATTAGAGACTCCTCGCTTGACTTCCACCGAGTATCTGGCGTGGGAAGAACAACAAAAATTTCGCCATGAATATGTTGATGGTGAAATCTATGACATGACTGGTGGTACAGTCAATCACGGCAAAACAGCAGTAAACATAACTGTTACCCTGGGTAATCATTTACGTGATAGTGAATGTCAAGTGCTAAATTCTGATGTCAAAGTGCAGATCTTAGAATCTAAATCCTATTTTTATCCAGATATCAGCGTTACTTGTGATCAACGTGACTGTCATGTCGATCAGTTCATCAGTCATCCCTGTTTAATTGTGGAAGTTTTGTCCCCTAGTACAGAAGCCTATGACAGAGGCAAAAAATTTAGAAAGTATCTGCGGTCAGCTAGCCTGAAAGAATACGTCTTGGTTAGCACCAATGAAATGTGTTTGGATGTTTATCACCTTAATGAGCGTGGGAAGTGGGAACTTACTACCTATGGAGAAGGAGAGTTAGTAGAACTAAAAAGCGTAAATTTAACCGTGCCGATCGAGCAAATTTATCGCAACGTAGTGTTTGCACCAGAAAATGAATCAACTCCTCAATAACCACCTACTTTTACCCCTATGAATATCAAAGCCGCGATCGCCTGGGCTGCTGGCCAGCCCCTTACTATTGAAACCGTTCAGCTAGCGCCACCAGCGGCGGGAGAAGTCCTAGTCGAAATTAAAGCCACCGGGGTTTGTCATACCGATGCCTACACTTTGTCTGGCGCTGACCCCGAAGGACTGTTTCCGGCGATTCTTGGCCACGAGGGAGCCGGAGTGGTGGTAGAAGTAGGAGCCGATGTGAAGTCCCTAAAACCGGGGGATCATGTGATTCCTTTGTATGTGCCAGAATGTCGAAATTGCAGCTATTGCTTAAGCGGCAAAACCAATCTCTGTCAGGCGATTCGGATTACCCAGGGTCAGGGTTTGATGCCCGATGGCACGAGTCGGTTTTCGATCGACAACAAGCCGCTTTTCCATTACATGGGCACCTCCACTTTTGCCAACTACACCGTAGTCCCAGAAATCTCTTTAGCTAAAATTCGCTCTGATGCACCCTTTGATAAAGTCTGTTACATTGGCTGCGGTGTAACCACCGGGATTGGTGCAGTAATTAACACAGCCAAAGTGGAGCCAGGAGCTAATGTGGTGGTCTTTGGTTTGGGCGGAATTGGTCTGAACGTGGTGCAGGCAGCCCGGATGGTGGGGGCGAATAAAATCATTGGGGTAGACCTGAATCCCATGAAGCAGCCTTTGGCCACTAAGCTAGGCATGACCCATTTTGTGAACCCCAAGGAAGTAGAGGGCGACTTGGTAGCGCATTTGGTAGAACTCACCGGGGGCGGTGCCGATTACAGCTTTGAGTGCATTGGCAATGTGCAGGTGATGCGGCAGGCGTTGGAATGCTGCCATAAGGGTTGGGGAGTCAGCGTGATTATTGGCGTGGCCGGGGCTGGTCAAGAAATCAGTACTCGTCCGTTTCAGCTAGTTACTGGTCGG
>JAAFHZ010000166.1 GCA_013297675.1 Synechococcales cyanobacterium bin59.metabat.ball.084
CCTTGGCTCCGGTAAACCGCCAATAAATTTTAGGTACTACTATGTCTTTTTGGCTGCGAAAGTTATGACGAAATCGATCGGCGTTTTGGCCTTCCCGCACGTAGTCTATTTCTTGCAGCAGCAGATTAAAAAAATCTTGATAAATCGCCGTCAAGCCATAGGTCTTAGTCCAGGGAAAGCGCTGTTCGCAAAAGTTGACGATCTGCTGCAAAATTTCAAAATCTAGTCGAAAAATTTCCGCCAATCCAGGCCGCTGTACTTTTACTACCACCATTTCGCCGCTGTGCAGACGAGCGCGGTGGACTTGACCTAAGCTGGCGGCAGCGATCGGCTTGGGTTCAAATTCGCAGTACATGGCCCCCAAAGACTGGCCTAGTTCTTGTTCGATAATGGCGATCGCCATGCTGGTCGGAAAACTGGGTACCCGGTCTTGCAGTTGTGTCAAGGCTTCCACATAGGGCGGGGGCAACAGATCGACTCTGGTAGAAAGGGTCTGGCCAATTTTGATAAAAGTTGGCCCTAAGCGAATCAGCGTGGCGGTGAGCTTGCGGGCTTGGCGCTGCTGCTGCTGGGGCTTGTTTTTGTTCAGCAAAAAATCCGCCGAAATCGCCAACAACACATTACCTAAGGCGTGCAAAATCTGGGCGCGGCGTTGAATGGGCTTGATCCGCCGAGGCTGTTGTTTTTTATCGCTGGCCGTCCGTCGCACCGAGTTATTAACTTGAGGATCGATCATTAGCCCCCCTCTAAGGGAAATGAAACCTGAAAGCAGGTACTAGCCAATGGCTCTGCACCGCTGCTCGTAACCGAGACTTCTCCTTGTAAATGTTGTACCAAAGATTTGACCAAGGCTAAGCCTAACCCAGTACCGGGTACAGCTTGTTGGGTCACATCTTTGCCCCGTCGAAACTTCTGAAAGATGTAGGGTAAATCGGCAGCCTGAATTAGCTTTCCTTGGTCGCTGACGACAATCACAATATTGCCAGCTTGGAGTTCGGCCTTGAACTCTACGGTAGTATCGGAATGAGCATATTTGCCCGCGTTGGTGAGCAGCTCTTGCAAAACTCGGGTGAGGCTCTCGCCATCGCTATACCACTGAAAATTGGCTGGTAGCGAAACTTGCAGTTGGAGGTTTTTGGTTGCCCAGGTTTGGCGAAAATTGGCGAAAATTGGTTGGAGTAGGCTTTCTAAAATAATTAGCTGCCGGTCTTCTCTTGCCTCGCCTTGTTTGGTTTCTAGTTGCTGGATGGTCAATAGGTCATTGATTAAATTAATTTCTTGGGCGCACTGCTGCTGCAAAATATCGAGGTAGCGGGTCTGGCGATCGGGGTCAATTCCGGGCTGGCGCAGCATTTTAATTGCCAAAGACATACTGGTTAGCGGGGTGCGTAGCTCGTGACTAATGGTGCTGATAAATTCGTCTTTTAGTCGGTTGGCTTCGTCGAGCTGTTCTACCCGGCGGCGACCGGCGGCTTGAAGTTTGGTGAGTAAGCCCTGACTGCTCTGGAGTTGAGCCGTGCGCTCATCGGCAATGACTTGGGCTTGACGCAGGGTTTGTTTGGCGGTGTGGACTTCTTGTTTTAAAGCATGTTGCCGCAGCCCGATCGCCACTACCGAGGCCAAGTCATCTAGGCTGGCATCGGCTGGCCAAGGCTGCGGGCGCAGGAGCACTAAGCAGCCGTTGGTAAAGGCGGTGCGCAGCTCTCCCTGATAACCCTCAATAAGTTGAGGCTGTTGTAAGGTTTGGGCAGATGGCTCGGGTAGATGGGGTTCGCTGCTGTACCAAGTGAGCTGTAAACCATCCCAAATTCCACAGGCGGTGGCATCCCAAAACTCGGCGATGCTCTGGGCGATCGATTTGGGGGTAGCACCTTGCTCGATCGCCGTCAGGAGATGTTGAATAAGTTGGAAGCTAGAATTAAGGTCGGCCACTAAAGGATTGTATTTATGAAAATTTGTGCTTGCCTGTCAATTCATTATCCCCGTTTGGGGGTAGTAGATCGCCCTATGGGTTCAAAATAGTCTAGAATTTGCAAAAAGGAGATCGTCTGATGTTACTCAAATCCACCACCCGCCACATTCACATCTACACCGCTGAGGTGATTGATAACGAGCTGCAACCCAGCGATCAGGTGCTAACTCTCGATATTGACCCAGATAACGAGTTAACCTGGGATGACGATGCTCTACAAAGAGTCTATCGCCGCTTCGATGATTTGGTTGAAGAATATGCTGGCCGAGACTTGATTGAATACAATTTGCGCAAAATTGGTTCTGACTTAGAACACTTTGTGCGGGAGTTATTGCAAACTGGCGAGATCGGCTATAATCTCAACAGTAGAGTTTTGAATTATAGTATGGGTTTACCACAGGTAGCTGATCCGTCTGCTAAGTAGTGGTTGATTTTATACTTGCTTCACGCCTCTATCATCTCGTTTACTCAACTTTATATCTCCTGCTTCCCCATAAGCCAGCATTTTCAGAGGTTGGTGGGGTACTTTTTTTTAGCACAGCCAGGAGATATTGTATTTCTATAGAAATTTCTCTAGGGTGGCAGTGTATTCTGCATAGGGCTTGGCACCTACAACTTTTTCGACCAGCTCGCCCTGTTTAAAGATCATGACGGCAGGAATGCTCTTGACTTCAAAGCGTTTGGCGATCGGCTTGTTCACATCTACGTCGAGTTTAAACACTTTTGCTCGATCGGCGTAGTCTTCGGCCAGCTCGTCCATTAAAGGTGCCACTAATTTACAGGGGCCGCACCAGGTAGCGGTGCAGTCTACTACTATCAATGGCTCTGCGGCCAGTAGCGCATCTAGTTCGGCTTCATCTTGAATAAAGGTAGCGGTCATTGGTCTTTCTCCCGTCAGAGCAATTAATAGATATCACAGACTAGCACGAAATTAGGGTGCTGTTGCTTTTGCTGAACGTCTTTTGGGTCAAAATTTGGATGGTTTCTAGGGTATTTTATTTGGCTGGGGGTAATGATAAACGTCTAGAGAATCGTTAGCAGAGGTGAGACCGATCGAGATATTTGGGGAATACTGCGGATAAGGATCAAGCAATATCGCTGTGATGCTTATCACATCTACCATTTCTGCACTACCTGATTTTATGTTTAATCCACTTTTGTTGATTGCTGAAGACCAGCAAGGCATTTTTGAGACTGCTCCAGCCGTCACGCCAGCAGTTGAAGCCACTCCAGAGCCAGGAGCTGGTCTGGTAGGACAAATAATCAACGTGCTCACTACTCCAACCCAAGATAACGATATCCCCAAAGCCTTAAATACGCTATGGAACATGGCGATGAATGGCAATATGTATAAAACAGTCTCTCTCCTCGGGATACTGATAGCGGTGTTTGGGGTGGGTTTTTGGTGTTTCAAGTTTTATCGGACGATCGAAGAGGGTGGTTTGCGACCAATCATCAATGATGTTGTTGGTCCAATTATTTTAGTGATCATGCTTTCTAATAGTGGGGAAAATATGCGCAGCCTCACCTTAGCAACCAGAGATGCCATGAATAGTTTCAATGTGAGTTTGAATCAGATAATTGACGTTGACGTGAACTTGGGTTCTGCTTTGAACGTGTTGAAGCTGTCAGATATAGCCTTGACGGCGATCGATGGCCTAACTAGCGATTGTAAATCTAAGACTCAGTTTACAGAATATAAAGATTGTATGAATTCGCGTGGTGTTTGGGCAAAGGCCATAGTTCAGGGACTAGATGGTTCTTGGCCATCTACTAATGATAAGTCTAATTTTGGCGCTCAGTGGCAAAAAGAAATTAGTGAGTGGAAGACCTACACAGCTAATTATGCCAAGAATCGCTTTAATATCGATGACCTGAATTCTGCGAGAGATGGGTTTGTGGCTGGTAAGGGCTTGGATATTAAGAATATTAAGAGTTTTAAAGATACTGCCGAACTGAGGGGCATTATCTTGAGCTTTAGAGGCTCATTCCTGTATATTATTGAGGTAATGATGCTGGTAACTGCCTTGGTCGGACCCATATTCTTGGCTCTGTGTATGTTTCCAGTGGGTGTTAGGCCACTGCTTACTTGGGGGACTTCTTTTTTGACTTTAGGTTTTTGTAAGATCTGCTTTAGTCTGATCTCTGGTCTATCTTCTATGGCCATGGTTCTTTCTGGACCTAACAATATCGATATGCTGGTGGCAGCGATCGTTCTTGGCTTATTAGCTCCAGTGTTGGCTTTTAGTATTGCTTCGGGTACTGGCATAAGTGCTTTAAGTACGATTAGTTACTCGGCTCAACCTTTTAGAATTGGTACTGGTATTACTCCTTATAGTCAAGAAACAGTTAACGGTGGCTCTCCTGTAAATAGAAGTACTGGAGGTTCTATTAATGAGTAAAATACTCTTTTCGCACATCTTAATTTTTCTAATTTCATTGTCAGCTTTTCAAAAACCGGCATATTCCAACACAACAAAATGGGAAGATGCTAGGGCTAGTCTCAGTCAACTATTAGATAGTGGCTGGCAAGTAACAGCATTCGGGACTAATCGCGTAGCTGCTAATAGTAACGCTGGGGTTGGCTTTGATGTAAAGAATTACTCATTTTTACTCGTAAAGAGCGGGAAATATATAATATGTATTCTTGAGAATCCTGGCCAACCTGTAACTGATGATAAATGTCGAAAGTTGAACTAATTGCATTTGTCAAATTATTTCTGGTCATTTAATTGCGAAAATGCTTTCATCTAAAAGAGATGAAGGCATTTTTCATTTGCATAAGGTATTTTAAGACTGCTCCAGCCGTTACGCCAACAGTTGAAGCCACGCCAGAGTTAGGAGCTGGTCTGGTAGGGCAAATAATCAACGTGCTCACTACTCCAACTCAAGATAACGATATCCCCAAAGCCTTAAATACGCTATGGGACATGGCGATGAGGGGTAATATGTATAAAACAGTTTCTCTCCTTGGGATACTAATAGCTGTATTTGAGGTGGGCTTTTGGTGCTTCAAGTTTTATAAGACGATCGAAGAGGGCGGTTTACGACCAATTATCAATGATGTTGTTGCTCCGATTATTTTAGTGGTCATGCTTTCTAATAGTGGGGAAAATATGCGCAGCCTCACCTTAGCAACCAGAGATGCCATGAATAGTTTCAATGTGAGTTTGAATCAGATAATTGACGTTGACGTGAACTTGGGTTCTGCTTTGAACGTGTTGAAGCTGTCAGATATAGCCTTGACGGCGATCGATGGCCTAACTAGCGATTGTAAATCTAAGACTCAGTTTACAGAATATAAAGATTGTATGAATTCGCGTGGTGTTTGGGCAAAGGCCATAGTTCAGGGACTAGATGGTTCTTGGCCATCTACTAATGATAAGTCTAATTTTGGCGCTCAGTGGCAAAAAGAAATTAGTGAGTGGAAGACCTACACAGCTAATTATGCCAAGAATCGCTTTAATATCGATGACCTGAATTCTGCGAGAGATGGGTTTGTGGCTGGTAAGGGCTTGGATATTAAGAATATTAAGAGTTTTAAAGATACTGCCGAACTGAGGGGCATTATCTTGAGCTTTAGAGGCTCATTCCTGTATATTATTGAGGTAATGATGCTGGTAACTGCCTTGGTCGGACCCATATTCTTGGCTCTGTGTATGTTTCCAGTGGGTGTTAGGCCACTGCTTACTTGGGGGACTTCTTTTTTGACTTTAGGTTTTTGTAAGATCTGCTTTAGTCTGATCTCTGGTCTATCTTCTATGGCCATGGTTCTTTCTGGACCTAACAATATCGATATGCTGGTGGCAGCGATCGTTCTTGGTTTGCTAGCTCCCGTGTTGGCTTTTAGTATTGCTTCTGGTACAGGCATCAGTGCTTTAAGTAATGTCACACAATCAAGTCAAGGATTTGGATTCAACAGTGGCATTGGCTTCTATAATCTTGGTTCTGGTAAAGGAAGTCCTGAATCACCTAACAATTCAGGGAAAGGCGGTTCGGTATAATCAGAAGTTAATCATTCCCATAAATGTATAGATTATGTACAAGAAATTGTTTTTCAGCTTTACTACCATAATGATCTTAAGCTTTTCATTTCAATGTAAGGCTTATTCTAATCCGACACCATGGGAAAAAGTGGAATCCACTTTAGCTGGACTACTAAATAGCGGCTGGAATTTAATGAATGTAAGCTCTCATCGTGCGGCTTACAAAAATTCTTTCAGCCCTGGTGGTCTTGATGAGACAACTCTTATTTTTTCGCTTACCAAAAATGGTAAATATATTATATGTTACATGGATAATCCTAAGCCTCCTGTTGCTAATACCGCTGGTTGTAGAAAAATCAACTAACCAAAAACTTGCCAATTTAAAACAGTTGTAAATTAGTATACGAATATTGCTTCGGGTACTGGCATAAGTGCTTTGAGTACAATTAGTTACTCGGCACAACCTTTCAAGATTGGCACTGGCATTACTCCTTATAGTTCCGAGGCACTTAACCGGGATCAAAAGCCGCAAAATGGAAAATTTTAGTGTTAGTTAATAAATTCATTTGAAATTATGACCATGCGTATCAAGATAGCTTTTGCAACGATCAGTTTAGTTCTCATGTCATTTCTATTTCATAGTCCAGCATACTCAATTTCAACGAAGTGGGAAGATGCGGGTGTAAGTCTAAGTAGTTTACTCAATAGTAACTGGCAAGTAATAGCACATAGCACTAGCCGAGTTGCAGCTAATAGCAATGCTGGAAATAGTTTTGATGTTAAGTCTTTTACATTTTTACTTACTAAGAGTGGAAAATTTATCTTATGTAATGTAGAAGGCCCCACACCACCAGTGGCAACTGATACTGGTTGCCGAAAGTTAAACTAAATACTATTAAAACTTTTCTGCTTCAATTCATTTTTGAATTGAAGCAGTTTTTGTCAATTTGCATTCTATTATTAGCCATGAAACAATGAGGTACTATAATGTGTCAAAAATCGTAATTTTATGAATACTATAACTATTAAAATAATTTCAATTGTATTTATAATTAAACTAAAGTTGCTGGTAAACTGTTACTAGAAGTCGGTATTTATTAAAGCTCCTCAAAACGGAGGATCTTTATTTTACCTATAAAACTTCCAGCATTTGAGAACAAAATACCCTGCGAAGCCATAAAGACCAGCAAGGCATTTTTGAGACTGCTCCAGCCGTCACGCCAGCAGTTGAAGCCACTCCAGAGCCAGGAGCTGGTCTGGTAGGGCAAATAATCAACGTGCTCACTACTCCAACTCAAGATAACGATATCCCCAAAGCCTTAAATACGCTATGGGACATGGCAATGAGGGGTAATATGTATAAAACAATCTCTCTCCTCGGCATACTAATAGCTGTATTTGGGGTGGGCTTTTGGTGCTTCAAGTTTTATAAGACGATCGAATACGGCGGTTTGCGACCGGCCATCAGTGATGTTTTTGTTTCAATAATTGTGGTAATTATGCTCTCTAACAACGGAGAAAACATGAAAAGCCTCACATTAGGTGCCAAAGATGCCATAAATGGTTTCAATGTGACTCTCAATCAGATCATTGATTCTAATCTGAGCTTGGGCGCTGATCTGGACATGTTGAATTTGTCAGATGTGAGCTTGACTGTTCAACAAGGCGACAACCAGGAGAAGAGCTAAGGGTGCAAGAAAAAGCTTTGTTAACCGTTAGTTTCTGATTTTAAACCTTCGCAATTTGAGAGTAAAGCAATGTTTTTCAATAGTCATGTTTTGTTAGCAGCAGATGCACCCAGTATCACCGGCAGCATTTTAGATGTATTAATCAATCCGGTCGTCAACCCAGATCCTGATACTATCCCCAAAGCTTTAAATAGTCTGTGGGATATAGCAATGAATGGAAATATAGCGGTTCTGTCTCGGACAAAGTGAATTAATCAGATTGACTAGTGTATTTATACACCTTGACCATCTGAGTCATTTTC
>JAAFHZ010000167.1 GCA_013297675.1 Synechococcales cyanobacterium bin59.metabat.ball.084
TAATCATTTCAGTACGATCGGTCTCGATAATTTTCCGTCTTAGGTCTAGTGAGTATGCTTTCATTGTTTATAAATATCTACTTTGAACATATAATACACTAAATTCGATGCGGAACCGCTATAATATCATTGCCAAGGTATGGTATCCGAGCAACGATCGATCTGGCAAAAGTAGTAGTTACATTGATCGACTTGGGCGAGTATTTGCGGATACAGCCACAATGAGCTTATTGTACTCATTAATTTTTTGGTTGTTACGGCGCGTTGCTACTAGTCCAGCATCGATCGATGCCGTGCCGATCGATTCTCCAGATGGCTTACCGATTATTTTGTTTTCACCTGGGTTTGGAGGAATTAATTATCTGGGTACTTTTTATGCTTTGGAGTTTGCCAGTCATGGGTTTATTGTTATCGGCATTAATCATCCAAAATCTAATGTGGGGACTATGTGTAGCGATGGTTCTCAAATAAAATTCGAGGATCTTGACCTGGCCATCTTTGAGGAGCCAACCAAACTCGAACAATATATGGGCAAGCTGATGCAGGTACAAGCACAAAATATATCAGCGATTACTGATAAAGTTATCGATCTAAATTCCATGCCCGGTTCATTGTTTTATCACAGAATTAATGTGAGTAAGATATTTGCTGCCGGACATTCGGCTGGAGGGTCAGCGAGTTTTGTTGCTTGTGGGCAAGATCAACGAATCTCCAAGGCAGTAGATTTGGATGGTGTTTTTATCGATCTAGGGTTTGAGAATGCAGACTATACTGGAAAGAGATTTTTATCTATTAATGCCGATCGAGAGAGACATAAACCCAAAGATCAAAAAAGGCTGCGTCAATATAATCCAATAATAGCGATCGACAAATTCTGGATGGACAAACTAGCTATTAGAGCCGATCTCCAGCAGCAGACAGTTGAATTAACTACCCATTACAGCTTTACCGATTTGTCGCTCTTGATTAATCCAGCAATCGGTCGCAAGATGGGCTTGTTAGATCAATCGGATGGGTTGAGCATTTTATCAGAGACATCCAAGACGATGATGAACTTTTTCAATGAGGACTGAAATTACTATTCAAGCTGTTTAAATAACTCACCAGATGTCACCATCGCAATTGTATAGAAGCCAACAGGTGAGATCAAACCTAATTGGCCTGTAATAGTACAACCGCATGAGCGCAAATGCCTTTTTCTTTGCCCACTGGTCCAAGTCGTTCATTAGTGGTTGCTTTAATTCCTACCTGATCGGATTGCAACTCTAAAACTTCAGCCAGTCGATCGCGCATTGCCTGGATATGTGGCTTGAGCTTGGGGCGCTCGGCCACTACCACCGAGTCGATATTTACAATATGCCATTGACGGTCTTTTAACAGACCATGCACCTGTGCCAACAGCTTTAAACTATCCGCCCCTGCCCACTGTGGGTCGGTGGGTGGAAAATAGTGGCCAATGTCGCCGAGGCTAAGTGCTCCTAACATTGCATCCATAATGGCATGGGTCAATACATCGGCATCACTATGGCCAAGCAAACCTAGCTCGTGCTCAATTTTGATGCCACCGAGGATTAGAGGTCGATCTTTGACCAGTCGGTGGATATCGTAACCATTACCAATTCTGATTTGCATGTTTTTTAACTCACCTGACTAAGCTGATTCAAAGTGCCTTTTAGGCGTTGCGTTTCAATATCTTAGCGGGTTATGGGTCGTCTAGGCCGCAGCGCTTTCAGAAATAGACTCAGAAATAGAAGGTGATATGAAGCTTTTAGATTATCATACCTATCAAACTGCTATTGCCAGTCTGGTAACATTTGAGCTGAATTGTAGGTGCCGTAACACAGGAAAATTGTAAGAAACGTGTCCAAACACACCCAAAACATTAGGCTAGCTGTTTACAATGGTAGATTCAGTCGTTCATTCTCGGTTAACGCAGATTGGTTCATTTACATCCTTACGGTAAATCCGCCCTCTCTAATGATTCTAACGATTCACTGCTAGAATCCAGCCCCTTTCAAAAGAAGATTCGGGCTTTGGAGCAAGATATTTTGCGCATGGGATCATTGGTAGAAAAATCTTGCCGTCTGTCTCATGAGGCCATGTTTGGACGTAACTTGGCGGCGTTGAAAGAAATTGATGCGATCGATCGAGAAATTGACAAGTTCTATCGGCGAATTGATGTAGAAAGCGCCCAGTTGATGGCGATCGCTTCACCCGCTGCCAAAGATCTCCGAATTTTGAATGCTTTTATTCAAATGGTGCGAGATTTAGAAAGAGTCGGAGACTATGCCGAAGATTTAGGTGATCTGGCCGTGAAGATGTTTCCATATCCGGTGCATGAATGTATGCCAGAACTAGAGAAAATGTCTACCACGGCGCGTACCATGCTAGCTCAAAGCCTGGTAGCGGTGGCGGAGCTAGACGGTGAGGCCAGAGGTTCCTTAGAAAGCCTAGATGACAAGGTTGATGCCAGCTATGAGTCAATTTATAACCACTTGGCTAACCAGCATAATTTTCGCGGCAGCTTAGAACCAGTGATGCTCTTGACCCTTAGCATTCGCTGCTTGGAAAGAATGGCTGACCACGCCAACAATGTGGCAAGGCGAGTTAATTATATTATTACTGGCCACCATTATTAGGTGTAGGGGATTTAGTCTTATGTGACTCGGGGCTGGGTGAAGCTTTCTGAGGAAAGTAGGCTTCCATGACTTTGAGTACCATTGGTGCGGCTACTTTACCGCCACCGCCGCCGAGATGTTCGCCAAAGGCTACCACCACAATTTCGGGTTCACTGATCGGGGCGTAAGCCCCAAACCACACATGTACTGGCTTGGGTGGAGCTTCCGCAGTGCCGCTTTTGCCAGCGGTGAGAGGAATGGTTGGCACATTGAGAGCTGCGCCGGTACCGCCATCTACTACTTGGCGAAGACCACTGCGAATTAGCTTCAGATTTTCGGGTTTGATGTTTAGTGATTGAGGCTTTAGCTCAGGTGAATCATTGGGCTGTAACAACAAATGGGGCTTGACTAAATAGCCGCCGTTGGCTGGCACCGCAAACATCCGGGTCATTTGCAGCGGCGTAACTTGTAAAAATCCTTGGCCGATCGACATGTTCACCGTGTCGCCGATGCTCCAGTCCAGCTTGTAATTTTTGCGCTTCCATTCTTCATCAGCGACTAATCCCTTGCGTTCTTCGGGTAGCTCGATGCCGGTTTTAGTACCAAATCCATATTTGCGTGACCAGTCAATCAGAGTTGGCCCACCGATCCCTTGGGCAATTTGATAAAAGAAGGTATCACTGCTCATTTTTAAAGCGCCATCAAAACCCAGCACCCCAAAACCAGCGTGATTCCAGTCCGCAAAAGTGGTACCACCAATGCGCAGTGATGCATAGGTTTGGAGTTTAGTATTAACGTTGAATTTGCCCGATTCTAGAGCGGCAGTGGTGGTAATAACTTTGAACCCACTGGCTGGCGGAAAGGCTTGTACCGATCGATTGACCAAGGGGTGATCGATTCCCTGAAGTTTTTTCCAGTCTTCGGGTTTAATCCGCCCCGAGAACACATTGGGATCAAAGTTAGGATAGCTGGCCATGGCCAGGATTTCGCCGTTTTTAGGATTCATGGCCACGATCGAGCCAGTGCGTTTGGCCAAGGCATTTTCGGCGGCCTTTTGCAAATTGAGATCGATCGTCAGGCGAATATCTTGACCCGGCTTGGTGATTTTTTGCCCCAGATCGCGCTGTACTCGATTAGCCCCATCTACTTCGAGCTGTCTGCCGCCCCATTCACCGCGCAATAAATTTTCAAAGGCCGACTCTACACCCATTTTGCCAATTACATCTGTCAACCGATAGCCGTCGGCACGACGGGCAGCTAGTTCTTTGTCGGTCAGTTCTCCGGTGTGCCCCAACACATGAGAGGCCAGTTCGCCGTGGGGATAGTTCCGAATATTTTCGATATCTACTTCTATGCCGTCTTTGTCGGTACTGAATTCTTTGAGGGCAATGATTTTATCGGAGCTGATATCCCTGGCCAGTCTGACTAGTTCTGGCGTGGTGATTTTAACCTTGCTGACTTTTTCTTGAATTTCTTGCTCCTCCATCCCCAAAACTTCCGAAAGACGCTTGCGGCTCTCTGGCCAAGTGGGTTTTTTGATTGCCGCAGGCCAAACAAAAACCGAGTAAGAAAGACGGTTACTGGCTAACACCTTACCATTGCGATCGAGGATATTTCCTCTAGTGGGTCGTTTGGCTGCCACAATCCGCACCCGGTTTTTTTCGGCGCGTTGGCGGTAGATAGCTCCTTCTAGTACCTGAAGATAAGTTAGCCGCAAGCCTACAGCTAGTAAGCCCAGAGTAATTACTCCTATGAGCACTTGAGACTGCCAGCCTTTGCCTACAGTCAGAGAGTCGCCGTTAAAGCCAGAAAAATTGGGACGAAAAGGCTGCATGGTTTCAAAAAGGCGGTAGAAATGCTTTGTCTTGATCATACCCCGAAGTTTGCGGGTAGGAGCTATGGGGCGGTGGGACGGAAAGGCTTATGGTACGATGGAAACGTCACCAGGCCGTGAGTTTTGGCTTTGGCACTTAGGCAAGATTTATGATCGATTATTCTGCGGATATACTTCGCGAAGCAGACGAAGAGCTGGCACTCCTTGAGATTGAGGATGATGAACCCACCGAAGAGTTGGAGGGTTTTACTGATGTGTGGATAGAGGAGCCGATCGCTCCTAAGCCAGACCCGGATCAAATGCTGGCGCTGTTGAATTCGGTAAATCCTAGTGACCGGATTTTGGCGGCCAGAGCTTTTTGTGAGATTCAAGATGCGCGGGCGATCGAGCGGCTGATTGAGTTAATTAATGATCCCTGTCCTTTGACTCGGGTAGCAGTGGCCTATGCTTTGGGGCGCAATCCTCGTCCGGTGGTAGTTAAACCCCTAATTCATCAGTTGCAGTCCGATTGGAATGGCTATGTGCGCAAGGGCATTGTGTGGGCGCTGGGCAATTGTCACGATCTCCAGATTTTGTTGCCGCTGATTCATGCTTTAAAAACCGATATTCCGGCAGTGCGACTGTGGGCGGCAAGTTCGCTGGCACAGGTGGGTGATTTGGGCTATGAGGTGGTGTTGGCGGCAATTCCGCCGCTGATTGAGGCAATGTTGGGGGATGAGATTGCGGCGGTGCGCAGTAACTGTGCTTGGTCGATCGGGCGATTGTGCTTGGAGTTGCCTTCTAATGTGGTGTATGCAACGGCGGTGGATGCTTTGATTGAGGTGGTAGCAGAAGATCCTGAGTTGGGGGTGCGAGCCGATTCTAAGGCGGCGCTGTTAAAGTTGGGTGATCCGAGAGGAATGCAGGCGATCGAGACTTTGGAAGCAGATTCCTAAATGGTGCGGTGATCATTGTGGCTTGATCTCGCTGCCAGCCTAATATCTGGCAGCAAGATCGAGCCACAGGGCAACTGTCCCCGAAATAAAATTAACCGGGCTGTTTAGCCAATAGAGGAGCAGCACCTAGTAATTCTTTGGTATAAGGGTGAGTAGGGTTACTAAAGATTTGCTTGGTATTGCCAAATTCTACGATCTGGCCTTTGTTCATAACGGCAATTCGATCGCACAAAAACCGCGCCAACCACAAATCATGAGTAATAAACAAATAGGTGAGGTTGTATGCTTCCTTCAGTTCTAGCATCAGATCTAGCACCTGAGATTGAATGGTGGCATCCAGCATACTCACTGGCTCATCACAAATAATTAGTTTGGGTTCAGTAATCAAGGCGCGGGCGATGCCCACCCGCTGCTGCTGACCACCAGAGAGCTGATTGGGATATCGATCGATAAAGTCTAGCGCTGGAGATAGACCAACTTTATCTAGAATGGCCAAGACTTTCTCGCGGGCGATTTCGGGGGTAGCGATTTTGTGAATTAGCAACACATCAGCAATACTGTCTCCGATCGTCATTTTGGGGTTCAGTGAAGCGCTGGGATCTTGGAAAATCATCTGGATTTGGCGACGGTTGCTCTGCATCTCTTGGCGAGACAGCTTGGCTAGATCTTGCCCCGCAAACTCTACCGTGCCTCCTGTTGCCGGAATTAGCTGCAAGATGGTGCGAGACAGAGTACTTTTGCCACAGCCCGATTCGCCGACTAGGCCAAAAATCTCGCCTTCATATAGTTCTAGATTGACGTTATCGACGGCTTTGATGGTTTTTGTATCACCCATCATTTTTTGGAGGAAGCCACTACCTAAATCATAGTTTTTTTGGAGATTGACTAGTTTTAGGAGCGGTTTAGGTTGATTGGTATTTACGGGGTTGCTGCTTCCCTCGCTAGCCTGAATGTGCAGGGCGGACTTGAGCAATTCTTGGGTATATGGGGCTTGGGGTGCTTCAAAGATTTGTTTGACCGGTCCGGTTTCGATCGGCTGACCATCTTTCATCACCATAATGCGGTCGCAGTATTCGGCCATCATGGCCAAGTCATGAGAAATCAGCATTAAAGCCATGTTGCGTTCTTGGCAGAGCCGAGTTAGCTCTCTCAAAATTTCGGCTGAAACTCGTACATCTAAGCTGGTGGTAGGCTCATCGGCCACAATCATTTTGGGGTTTAGCACCAAGGCCAGGGCGATCGCCACCCGTTGGCGCATCCCACCACTAAACTCGTGGGGGTATTGCTGCCAGCGGCTTTCTTCAATTTTGACGGCATCTAAGGCTGCTAGAGTGCGGGCTTTGGCTCCGGCTTTGCCCAGTTCTGGTTCGTGAGCCAAGACTGTTTCCATGCAGTGTTGGCCAATGGTCATGAGCGGGTTTAGTCTGGTCATGGGGTCTTGAAAGACGATCGAGACTGCTTCACCCCGAAATTTGCGTAAGCCTTCCGGGTCTAAATCAAAGATTGATTTGCCTGCAAACTGAGCGGTGCCATTTACTTGGGAGCCGGGCGGGAGCAACCGGACAATCGATCGACCGATGGTAGATTTGCCACTGCCTGATTCACCGACAAATCCCAGCTTTTCACCGGCAGCCAGATCAAAGGAAATATTGTCTACTGCGCACTTATTGCTGTTGGGATAAGTGACTTGCAGGTTTTGCACAGAAAGGATGGGCTGGGCAGATTCGGTCATGGATCTTGGTGCCGATGAGAGTGATGTGTATTATAGATTATCATAATTAACTTTTAAATAAAGTTTGACCAAGTAGAGAGCGCTGTTTTTTTACGTCAAGTAATACTCCCTACCTGGCTAAGGCATTAGTTGCTTCTTCTGCTTTGAAAAGCGTTCTTGGCTGATTAATTTTCAACAACCATTTTGTGAAGAAGATTTTTTTGCTTTCCCTAAAAATCTATTGCCCTTCAAATTTTTGTAATAGCCCTGCTGATTCAAAGGATATTATATCTTTATACATTTGACAATGCACTTCAGTTGCATCACCAATTTCTTCACATAAAGCTGGGTTAATACTTACAACTCTTACAAACTTCCAATTTACAGTACCTCCATCGGCATTGGTATAGGATCTTTTCTGAGACTGGCCAAACTGCTCAGCGGCAGATTCAGCTTCTTGAAAACTTGATGCTTTAATGATCACAATGGCCAGTTCGCAGTATGAATTTTTGCTATCTATATAGAGTTCTCTGAGCACTTCTGCAACAAACAATTGTTTTTCCATTTGTTCAAAAAATTTCATGTTGTACTTTGTGAGGACAATATAATATTGATCTGGTTTCGTCAACTCTTGATATAAAGTTCCAGCAATTCCAAATTCAAAAACATCAAACAGCATTGTCGCGCAGTTGCGGGTGTTGACCTAACTTAATTTGATTAATAAAGACAATGCGGCAACTCAGCAAGATCAACCCTTACGTTGGGAGGTTTGGAGGGCGGCGTAATGCCCTCCAATGGGGGTCTGGGGGCAAGCCCCCAGCATCAACCTGGCTTG
>JAAFHZ010000168.1 GCA_013297675.1 Synechococcales cyanobacterium bin59.metabat.ball.084
TACAGCCAGCAGCGGCCATATAGTCTTGATGGGGATGAAACATATACTGGCCGGGGTATTTATAGCTAAACTCTAAAATATGTCGTTCGGCTGGCCCCATGGTAATAACATCAGTTTCATAGGCGGGCTGTATCGTGCGCCCAGTAGGATATACCTGAAACATATTGGCATGTAAATGGAAAGAGGCTGCGGCATCAAATTCAATCATATTTTGGACATATAATCGCACCAGTCGGTCTTTTCTAATAGGAATGGGGTGGTGCATATAATAGTGAGGCAAGCCATTAAAAGCGTACAGTTCATTTTGGCGATTTTCATCCAGATCATAGGCTCCCATAATGAGCACCATTTCATCCGCAGGCGATCGGGGCTGTGGTGGATCGACAATTAACATTCCGTATAGCCCTTTGCCAATATGCCGAGTTACCGGTTCGATATGACAGTGATAGGGATGCACCCCGTAGGGTTCAGCATCAAATTCATAAATGAATACTTTGCTTTGTTTCACGGGCTTAATACCATCCATATTTGAGGGGTGGGTGCCATGAAAATGCAGGGAGTGAGCGTGTCCAGCTTGGTTATAAAATGCAATCCGAATTCGATCGCCCTGCTTAGCCCGCAGAGTTGGCGCAGGCACCTGACCATTGAGATTCCAGGTAATAAAACTGTTGGCTTTATCGAGCTGTACCGGAGTGGTTTTGGCATTGAGAGTAAACTCTCTGACTGTGCGACCATTTTCTTTAACTACTTTGCCATAGTCAAAGCTGCGCAAAAACTTTACCGGTAAAAACCCTGGACTCTCTATATCCAGATCGCGCATGGGTGGCGGAGCAATCACCGACTGGTGATTTAATGACCTTATGGCTACAGCGCTGGCAGCCAAGCTCAGCCCCGCCACACCGCCCCACTGCAATATTTGCCGCCTTGACCATAAATTTGAAGCTGCATCGTTAGACATACGTTAGGAAGAACTAGTCACCAGTGCTGTTTTCTTTGCCGTTTCTTTGTTAGCTGGTCGAGGCTGAAGCTTACACCACACTTTTTTAACTAAGGCAACTGCTGCTGCCGGTGAAAGCTGATGATGCTTTTGGCCATCAATTTTGATTGCTGGAGCATTTTTACAGTTGCCCATGCAGCCAACTTTGCTGATGTGAACGCCAATATTACTATCTAATTGTAGTTGCTCTAGAGAGTTGCAAATGTCTTTGCTGCCATTTTTACAGCAGTGTTTACTGCTACAAACTTTAATTTCGATCGGCTTAGGAATCATTTTTCGATCAATCACAAGATCACAGTGAGGCATCAAAACCACAAATTTGGCAGTCATTCGCCTTTTTTTTACCTTAACCTGTAATGAAATAGCAGCATTGGGTAGAAGCAATTCATGCAGCAACGCACGTAGAGCTTTGCCGACATATACCGATTGAATAATTGTGCTGGTCTGAATCTGAATGCTGTTGAGCTTACCAGATTCAGACTGCTGCCATCGTAAAAATTTTCCCTCTAGTTTTTGCAACATATTTGTTTAGCTAAAATCTCTCAGCATTTTTTTAATTTCGATGTTATGTAACTCTTCAGTACCAATCATAGTTCTAGCAAACTCTTCTAAGTACACACTAGAATCTTCGACGATATCTAGTAGCTGTTTATAGAGACCTAAAGCTTTTTTCTCATGAGAGAGGCTTTCTTCCAGAATATCTTTGACGGTGTGCTTGTAAGTTTCTTCCATGGGCGCAATGCTCAAAGAAGGATGGCCTTCCAAGCCAGTGAGAATCTCACCGACTTGTTGAGCATGAGTCAGAGACTCGATCGCCTGAGCTTTAAAAAACTCCACGATCGGAATCCGATTTGGTCCTGTCACCATTAGAGAATAGTGAGTATAGCGGACTACTCCAGCTAACTCGAACTCCATGATGGTACGTAGGGTACTAATAGTGTTCTCAGCATTTAAGTCTTTCATGGTTTAAAGAGTATGATTAGGCGGGCTGGCTAATCTTAGCAGATTCACTCTCGATCGATTTTACCAATTTAGACACTTCGCTGGTGGGCAGCACTGGTACTGCGGGGGGAATCGGTGCTGGCCAAGCCTTAGCCACATCGGTCAAAGATTTGGCAATGCTGTTAGCAACTGCTGCGTTAGCCTTGGTCAGCTCGGGCTGAATAGCTTTAAACAGCTCTTGGCTGTAGACCACAAAACCGCGAGAATCTTGATACTCTACTGCCTGCGAGATCTTGCCATTGGCAATTGCCGCAGTATATTCAGAGTTAGCGCTGTCTAACAGGCCAGCAATTACTTGCAGCGCAAACTTAGGCGAGCTTCTTTGAGCAGCAGGCAAGCCAGCAATAGCATCTTCAACTGATTTCATAGAAGATTTAAAATCGGTGCTTAACTTAGCAGCATCTTTACCCCCCGCTTTCACCTGATCATGTAGAGCAATCAAGGGAGTTTTAAACTCTTTGACTTTGCGCTCATTGAGCTGCTCTTCTACGTCGGCGTAAATTTCTTCTACTGGGTGGCCAATATGCGGTTCAGCTTGATCTATTTTTTGGAGGTCGATCAATTCTTTGGCAACTAATAAATGTCCTTTCATCAGACCTAATTTGGTCATATAGTCAACATCTCTGGCTTCACCAACTAGCTTAACTTCTTCGATCGTCACCAGATCTTTAATTTGATCAAACTGTGCTTGATCGATTACCTTTTTGCTCACCAATTCTTCGGGCTTGGTATATGGCCGACTGGACTGAATTTTATTAGAAAGTGCTGGAATACCCAGCTTACCTTCGAGCTTGTCCAACTCCGAAAGAATGGCATTGTTAATATTAATTTTTTTGCCCATACTGTGACCGCTGTGGGCAGATGGACTAGCTTCTATTTTTTTATCTGTTGATACATTACTTTCAGCCGCTGGTTTTTCGAGTGCTTTTTCGGCATTGGGGCTGTTACAGGCGACAATAAAACCAAACAGCATAGCTAATAGCAAATATACAATTCTCTTATATAGTTTTTTCATATAAATTTATTTAGTGATTTAGTGAGGGTAAAGTTGCCTGTGCCCGAAAACAGACTTTAGCAGTGAAGTTAGCCAGCGGTTTTGGCGCTGTAGATGATGACAGCCCCGTCGATCTCGGCGGAAAGAAACTCGATCGAGCAGCTCAATGTTCATTAAATAGTGATCATCAACTGGTGCCCGAATCACCACTTGATGTCCATCAATGGTGCAAAAAGTCAGATTTAACCTGGCTCCTGTGGATGTCTGAATCACCTGCTTATTCTGAGCAACGGCTGTAATCAAATTAGACATAAAGACCTTATTAAAAACTAAAGGTAGTCCTGACTGTGCCAATTAAAGCCCCACTATTCGCACTATTGTGATCGGGAGCCGTGAGATAAATTAAACCAGGAGTAATACTTAAATTGTCACTGAGTTTAACTTGATAAAACCCTTCTAAATGCAAAGAAGAACCTGTATCGGCTAAGGCCGTACCAGTTGCCCCTGTGACCCGAGGCTCTTGACCCACAATCAATCCACCTAAATTGCCAGATCCGCCCAAGTCAGGAAAGGCAGCGGTGACAGCCCAATTTAGAATATCTCGATCACCTGCAACATCACTGTTGCGGTTGTAGCCAACCCAGCCGCCCAAAGCTAATTTAGGACTAACTTTAAATGATCCCTGAAATCCAAACATATTGTTGGAACCAGTGGGGTTAGCATTGATGCTGCCAGTTCCGGGAGATGTTCCACGGGCATTCACGTAGGTGAGTCCCAACTTAGTATTTTCATTAGGATTCAGCGTGATTTGGGCGATCGCACCGTAGCTACCGCCACCTAAGCCACTTCCCACCGCCGGATTATTCGCGTTGCTGGTTAAGTACCCCAAGCTTCCTTCAACCGTGGGGCTAAATTTATGCCGAATACCAGCACCCGCTCCAGAGACTAAATAATAAATAGATGGCCGGTTGCCAAAGCGAGAAATAGATCCGCTGGCACCATCGCCATCAAAGTAAGGGTTAATAGAATCAGTAAAATCATCGGCACCAGCCGCGTTAGCAGCCACTACAAGCTGAGTGTTTTCA
Source organism: Synechococcales cyanobacterium bin59.metabat.ball.084 (assembly GCA_013297675.1). Taxonomy (GTDB): domain Bacteria; phylum Cyanobacteriota; class Cyanobacteriia; order Cyanobacteriales; family Chamaesiphonaceae; genus JAAFHZ01. The sequence goes on from JAAFHZ010000168.1 coordinate 4,079, forward strand.
CCGATCGGCAGTTCATATTTTAATAAGTCCAGATTTACCTGACTGCCTGGTTCGGTAACTCCAAAAGAAGAAGCTCCTTCTGGAGTGTCGATCGTGCCCGCAGGCACGGTAGAGTTTGGTGTACCTATGCCGTCAATTTGCAGTCGGGTAGTAAGAGTACCAGTGCCCAAACCAGTCACCAGCTCTAGGCGGCTGCGCTGGCCAAAGGCAGCATTTCGACTAATATCGCCAGATAATCCACTGGTCAGACCAAAAATTACTTGTCCTTGCAGCTTGGTTGTCAAAGAAAACTGATTGCCGGTAGGAGCCTCTGCTGGCTTACTTTCCACTGGTTTTCCTTCTTCTGGCTTAGCCCCAGGCTGATCGGGAGCTTGGGCAAGAGCTGGTGCTTTAGCTGCATCTGAAGCAGGCTTGTTAACAGTTAGTAACGAGTTAGTTGCCGATACCTCCAGGTTAGATGGGGCTTCTTTGGCAGCCGATTTACCAGCCATCCCTAGAGACAAAATCGCCGCAGTGCAGCTTGCGGTAACGATTAGAGTCGATATTGACTTAAGCATACTAAAAATTATTGACAGTTTTTGTAAATTTTGGTCTTTGACCTTGTGTAAGATGTTACCACAGTTAGTTGAGAATAATACTTGTTTGTTTTTTTGTTTTGGGTGATAGATAAGATTTCTTGTATACCAGGTCACAAAATTTTCAAAGGTCAGAAGAGGCTCACTAATCCACACAAAGCCCTTCAATCAAGGATTACAGATGTTAAAGCCCACTCTCAACCTATCAAGTAATTTCTTCTACGTATCAGCAAAATCAAGAAAAAAGTACTCAATTGATAATAAAAAACTATTTAAAATTAAGATCTTAATGCAACTTATTATCAATAAGATGTTAGGATTCCTGTAGTTCCTTGATGCTATAGATTAGCAATAAGCTTCAAGATGGTTCTGTTCCGCCACAGCTAGCATTGCAGTCTGACATTGCCAGCCAATTACTCCAGTTTTGTCCTTAGTACCCGTTATTTTTATGATTTGTGAATCTTCTTCCCAGGCATTGTGTGATCGACAGTTTTTGTGGATTAGCACCAGCCCTAGCTTCCAATGCTTTCACCGCCGCATTTTGGGCATTTTAGATCAAGAATTTCCGTTGAAATATTGGGAATACTCCCAGACTCCCGATGAACCAGGTTCGCTAGAGACCGCATTGAACCTGCTCCATGAATTTGTGCAAACCAGCGATCGACCTTTACATATCATTGGTCACGGTTTGGGTGGGGTGCTAGCACTCAATTATGCTCGCTGTTACCCTGGCCGAGTAGCCTCGGTGGTGCTCATTAGCGTGGCGGCTCAGCCCAGTATTACCTGGCAAACTTATTATTATCAGCAGTTAGCCACGATCTGCTGTCGGCGAGACGTAGTGTTGCAGTTGGTAGCAGGCTGGATTTCGGGTATTTCTTGCCAGCGCTATGTTCAGCACTTGGCCGCCAGACTAGATCGCGATTTATTAGCAGCGCCTTCTGATGCCTCTCTGTTAAAAAAAGATACTTTTGCCGTGCAAGGTACTATCGCTCAGCCTTTATTAGTTTGTGCCGCTATTGATGACCCAGTGCTAATGGGCGGCATTTTTTCAGAATGGTTGCACTATCTCAAAAACGGGGATCAGTTTTGGCACCAGCCCACCGGCGGTCACTTTTTTCATCATCAGCACGCTGAGACATTGGGGATAAAAGTGCGCGACTTTTGGCGACAGATCACCCCCCAAAGCTTGCCTTGTTTGCTACCTCAACCTTTGGAGACCAGCCGATGACTTTAATTTGTCTATTAATTGCCTGGGGTTTATCGATCGGCACTTTCATGACTATTTTAGTGAGCTGTACCAAAGGCTGGCGCTATGTAGGCAAACTACACAGCGTGCCCTGTAGTAAATGCCAATACTTTACTGACAGCCGCTACTTAAAATGCACTGTTCACCCAGATTTAGCTTGTTCAGAAGAGGCTATCAACTGTCGGGATTTTGTACCACAGCCAACCGTTGCACGGTGGCGCTCTCGGGAAAAAGACTTTGTACATACCATCTGAGGAAATTTAATATGAATCGCAATCTACCCCAAGATACTAGTCGTTTTGTCGCCAGCGGATTAAGAGTCGATCGCATTACCCGAATCATTGTTGAACAGTGGCCAGAAATTTGGCAGGCTGCGGTCGATCGACAAACAAAACAGTTAGAACATCGCCGAATTTTGATCTTGGAGGCTCGTGAACAGCTTCGACAAAGAGCTAGCTAAAATACTTGCAATTATTTAATAATGGTGCTAAAAGTGTAATCACTATGAGATCAAAATAATCTCTGTTAATCACTATTCACTTTATTTCCATGCAAGTTACTGACTCTGAATTTAAACCAATAGCTGAAGAAAATTTCCCTCGACAATTGGATATCGCTACCGTCAGCATTTACGGTCTAGCCATTCTTTCGGCAGGCATGTTTATGTTTCTGCCTCTTGTAAACCTGATTCATCCTAGCCCCTGGCAAAGGTCGATCGGCTTTCTGCACGGCAGCGCCTCGATGCTAACTACGATCGTAGTTGCTTACACCGGACATTTGGCTTTTCCTCTGCTGCGCGGCTCCGCCAAAGTGTTGCCCCCAGTAAGGACTCTAGCTTTTTGGTCGAGCATAATTACCTTTCTTGGCATTGCCAGTGGTAATTTTGCTTATATGCGCTACCGCGCCGATGCTAGCTATGGTGGTGCCCGAGCTTGGCTTAAAACCCACTCGCCACTGGTGCAGTATGTATTTATGGAATATCACGAGTTCAGCGTTTTGTTTACGCTTCCTTTGAGCGTGGCCTGCGCCTGGATTTTGTGGAGTTACGGAGACACTATTTTAGAAAAGAAGAACCGGCCAGTTTTGACGGCTACCTGTGTAGCGCTAATGGGCATGATGTTTTTTGGGATGGGTGGCTTTGTAACTGGTCTAGGTATTGCCAAGGTTCATGCCCTGTAAATTTTATTTAAGTATTTAAGGCTAACAATGAAAAATTCTGCTAGCGCCAAGCCCTTTTATCAATCACTATGGAATGGGTTGCGCAATTTTCCTGGGTTTATTAAAAATGGCTCCAAAAATCCGCCTGATACCTCTGGTTCTGCAGCGGCGCTATTAATTAGTGGTGGGGTTGGAGCAGTGACAATGATGGTGGTTCATCACATCTCAGATACCTCTAAAAGTTTTGAAAGCACCGTCAAAGCTTTGGGAAGCTGGATACCTGGTGCTGTTAGCCCTGACCCGATGTGGGGCAACATTGGCAGCTATGCGGGCAAAGAAACAGCTATGTTGATTGGCTGGCTATTGAGCTTGCTAATTTTGTATCCATTGCTAAAAAATCGCCAAGTAAAGCCCACCACCATGTTCTTTTGGTTATTTGGCCTGTATACCTTGGCTGCTGCCATGTCTTGGCATCCAGCTTTTCCATATTTACCTTTACAGTAGCTAATTATGCCAACAATGCACAAAATAGTCTGGGGTTGGGCGGGAGTAGGAGCTTTGTTTGCCTGCACGCTGCCGATCGCCATGTGGCGA
>JAAFHZ010000169.1 GCA_013297675.1 Synechococcales cyanobacterium bin59.metabat.ball.084
TGAATATGCTGCTTTAATAGCTTCATCTAATTCTTTATATGTTCTCGCTCCTATCGATCTCAAAATTGTCTTAAGCTTAGACCAGTAATTCTCAATTGGTGATAAATCAGGAGAGTAAGGTGGCAAAAAAACTAAAGTAGCTCCAGCAGCTTTTATTTCTTCTTCTATTCTAGCGCTTTTGTGAGCTGTGGCATTATCCATGATGACCCAAAAACTTAAAACCCCGCTCAAAAGTAGTAATTTGCGTCTTGCGATCGTGCAAAGTCAACCGCAACCCCTTCAACATCCGCTGAACTTGCCCATAAGCCAACTCAATCTCCGCTCTGGAGTGGGCTAACACTACAAAATCATCACCATACCTCACCAACCGCAAACCAGCAGTATCCGTAATAGATCGATCAAAATCATCCAAATATATATTGGCTAACAGCGGTGAAATCACCGCCCCTTGCGGAACTCCCAACCTGGGAAACAGCGTGCCTTCCCTAGTAATAATCCCCCCGCCAATCCAAGATTCAATTAAAGCCACCAACTCTGGCATCACCCCATAAGCCTGCACCTTCCGTAACAATATCGCCCGATCGATGTTATCGAAATACTTCACAATATCCGCATCTAGCACCCAGCTATAACCCTCCTCCCGACCTTGAGCCACCGCCTCCACTGCCAGCAAATAAGAAACCTGGGGACGATAAGCAAAACTCACCGGCGACAACCGAGGTTCAATCAACGGATTCAAAACATTCACCAAAGCCTGTTGCACAATGCGATCGCGCACAGTCGGAATACTCAAAGCCCGCTGCCCACCTTGCCCCTTGGGAATTAACACCTGCAAATAAGGCGAAGCCTGATACTGTCCACCGATCAAAGCCTTCCGTAGATCATGAATATTATCGATCGCCCGCCGCCGAAACCGCTCGATCGTCTCTCCATCAGACCCAGCACAGCCCTTGTTATCAGCAACTTTTTGCCAAGCCAGCAAAAAATTATTGAACTCTAAAAATGCCTCAATCTGCTCTCGCATTGCTGAACCCTAAAAATGAGTATTAACTACTCACCAAACTTAAAGCACTACCAGAAAGGGGGCTTTCTAGTGATCGCATAGCTCCAAAGTAAATAGCGATATTTTATGGCTCTGCACCTCTGCAAATCTCAGCCCGGATAGATCTGCCCCAGTCAAAAAAACTTCATAGTTAAACAGCTCATAGCAAGAAGCCAAGCCAGGATAACTAGCCGACTCCAACCGCCGACTTTCTTGACCTAAAGCCACCAGATCGCCTGCATAGTTAAACCCTAACTCTTCTTGTAACAATCGCTTACCAGCCGTTAGAGGACTTTCACCAGAATGAATTTTTTCAGTTAACTGAGTCAATTTACGCTGCCGCATCGCCCCCGTAAAAAAAATCTGCTTATCTTCAACCACTCGAAACAACTGCTCCCCCAACCTCACATACACCCATACCCCCACTACTCGCACCGATCGAAGCAAATCACCCTCAATTACTTCTAATCGTGATTCCCCACTATCAATTTCAGTTTGTAGATCATCAACGGTCTTAGTTCCTTGGCTATGAGACCAAGTACTAAGATCAATACCGTGGCTCACCAACTGTTCTGTCAAATTCGTCATGGGCTTGCTCTACTTAAAATTCATCGTGGCAAAAGTCTAGCAAGGATACTAGCCAGGAGCATAAAAGCCTGCTGCTTTGTGAATATCTACGGCCATCCGCTGCCGTAAATCCTGCGGAAATAACACTTCCACATTCGGCGACCAAGCCCGCAACCTCATCAAAACACTGTGGTCATGAACTCGATAGTTCATTTTATAGTAAGCATCTTGCGGATAAGCTTGGCGGCGCTCCACCACAGTTTTAGTCTCTGGTGCTGAAGCATTTCGAGCCTTCAGTAGCCGATCGATTTGGTCACGGGGAACCTCTTTAAAAGTTTGGTGCCGAAAAGTTTTTTGAATATAGCGATCATGAAAATCTCGATCGAACCGCAGCAGCATCACCTCTTCAGGTTGATAGAAGTCGCAGCCATAGGCGCTTTCCCAAGCCTCCTGCACCTCATCGATCTGCTCTTGATCATGACCTGCCATGAATTTTTCAGACAGATTTTTGTGTACTGCCGAATCTGACCAAGCCAAGCTGCGAATTTGTTCGATTCGATCGATGCGATAATTATGCCAACCCTTTTGATCTACACCAAGCTGATCATACGCACAGAGATAAAAAGCTCGCTGATAGTAGTGAATCAGCAGCGGGTAAACAATCACCTCCAGAGTTTTACCTTTACTCGCACTGTGATATTTCAATTTTACAGGTGTGGTGAGAGGCTGCTCCCAAACCTGCTGTAGTTGTCTTTGAATAGCTAAGCTACTATCCTCGCTCTGACCCAAGCTGCGATAATCAGTATGAATGTAGAATCTGCGAATATCTCTAATGGGCATAGCAAAGCACTGCTGGTAAGAATCAAAATCCTCAGCCAAAAATATCGAATTATCGATATCTGGACTATAGACCTGAATACTAGTCGTGCCAACAACCTGCGGAGCATCCTCCGCTAACTGAAACGTGTTGTTACCCACCTCCTGCAAATATCCAATGTCTCTGAGATACTTCAAGTCATTGAGAATCGTCTTACCTGTCACATAAAAAGGCAATAAAGAGTCTATCTGATCTAGATAATCATCAATTTCCTGTTGCCCATGGCTAGGCCGATAATATTTGATAAAACTTTTGCGCCAAGACTGCCACTTGTTGGTCTGCTGAGGATCAACACCAAACAAAATATCTGGAATATGCTGGCTAGCAATACAGCCTGGGAGCTGCTGCGGGAACTTATCCCGATTATTATGGGCAGCCTCATACAAATGAATGCGCCACTGTCGATCGGTAAACTGAGGGCGCGTTTGAGTAAACTCCCCTGCCAACTCCCGCAGCGAATACCATATCCGAATAGCTTTCCCCAGATTATTGCCGTCATCGTTGTCATGGGGAGAAAAAGGCTTGAACTTGTTTAAAAGTTCTGGGTCAGGAACACCTTGTAATGCTGTCGTCATATTGAACTCCGCGTTGTTAATAACTACTGAAAAAGCTCAAACAGCCAACGGCTGAGTCAAACCCACAATTTTGCTGGCCAAAGCCTTGATCGTGGGTCGATCGCTGACATCTTCTCCCCGTCTCAGATCATGCACCATGCCCTGTAGTACTGGTGATTCATTATCAACTCGATCCTCAGCAGCTTCCAAATCACTATGAATTCTAGCGATTACCTGCAAACCCTGTCTTTGACAAAAATCTTGCCAATCTGCCAAATGCAACTGATGGTCTTGACCTTCATCCCCAGCCAAAATAACCGCATGGGTAGCAGCCTGAAAAATCAACTCATTTTCTGAGGACATCCGACCACCCACATCCACGATCGTAATCAAATTGTTAGAACTGGTCACAGCCTGCCGCATTTTTTCAGCATATTGAGGGGTAATGTCACCTTTGTAAGTGGCCTTGATATCCTGGGCTGACTGGGCATCCCTCTGAAATACTTCCTGCATTCCAGCACATTCACCATCGGGACAAGCTGTAATCACATACGGATAAGGAGCATCCAACAGCCCCATAATCTGCCACTTCAATCCTTCCCGTAAACAAGACTTACCCGATCGCGGTGGACCACACAGCACCACTTTGATTTGTTGCCTTTCTCGGTTGGGTTCATCAGTTTCAATCAAGTCCCCAGGAGCATAGGCCGGATTGCTACTGGTGGTAACAATATAGCAACGATAGCCAGGTCGCCCAATCTTGGGATCATAAATTGCAATGGTGCCATACAAAGCTGTGAGTCGGTGAGACAGAGCATAGGCAACAGCAATAGACTGTGGCCCATAAATTTTCAGAAGTCTGCCACCAAGAATTTCTTGTCGATCGATGAGTTTGTCTAGTTCTACCAGAGCATCTTTAACAATTTGGTCGCCAGAGACCCGTATTTGGCGGTTAAAACCGACTCGTAAAACATCATCATGAATGGCAATCTGGTAACTGGACATGGCTTTTGCTTGAAGAATTCCCCCATCATAGAGGAATACAGAAAGGGGGGTTTCCAATTTCTCGGACAATCATGGAAAGTCACAGCTTCAGTGACTTTCTCAAATCCATCACCGCCCCGCTGCCACCAAAGCCGATCGATAGCCGCCAAACCCCTCACCTCCAAAGAATTCTCCGAACTCAGCAGCCCTCGAAGCCTCCCACCAAATCAAGGAAGTCACAGAGCCACAGCCACCATGAGCCTGTCGTTCTCACTGGAGCTAGGCTTGGCGGTGATTTCTAGGAGTCGATCGAGTGCGTTGGGCTGAAGGGTAGCCGATCGATACTTGATCTTGCTATTATGTAGACACAGAGTATCTACATGCTCTCTTAGCCTACTCGGAGATTAAAGTATGGTTGCGATCGTGGCAAAGTGGGGGAACAGTCTGGCTATTCGGATTCCCCAGAATTTGGCTAAGGAGATTCATTTAGCCGAAGGTGCTGAGATAGATTTGGGGATAGTCGATGGCAACCTAGTGGTGAAGCCCAGAACTCGGAAGCGTTATTCACTAGATGAACTTGTCAATGCCATTACGCCAGAGAATCTGCATGGTGAGATTGATAGCGGAGTCGCAGTGGGGAATGAGTTTTGGTAGAACCAGTTTATATCCCCGATCGAGGAGATATTGTTTTTCTGAATTTCGATCCTACCAGGGGGCATGAGCAGCGAGGACATCGACCAGCTTTGGTGCTGTCGCCGATTAGTTACAACCGGAAGACCTCTCTAGCTTTGTTCATGCCGATTACCAACAAGCAGAAAGGATATCCATTTGAGGTCGTTTTGCCACCGGAATTAAAGACTCAAGGAGTGGTGCTGGCCGATCAGCTCAAGTGTTTGGACTGGAAAGACCGGAGTATTGAGTTTGTCGAAGTTGCTCCAGATAGCCTGATTGAGGCAGTGCAAGCAAAAATCGAGCCGCTATTATTCTGATGTTTTCTGCAGATAATCGAAAGCCTCAAAGCACCCAAAAGCCGATCGATCACCCCAACCCCATAGAACCCCTCGCCGCCATAGAACTCCAGCCACTGATGAAGCCGCTGGCAATGATGGAACCAAAGGATGACATTGGGCACGAGGAACCAGGGATTTCAGTGGCCTTGATGTTGGGGATGGTGCTTTGGGCGATTGATGGTTTCGTTGTTGCGAGAGGCCGATCGATCACCAAAGCCCCTTGAATTCCAGCTACTGCTGAAGTTTCTGAAGTCGTTGGCGGTTGGTGATGCCACGATTTCGATGATCGATCATTGAAACTGGTGTAGGCGCTGGTAACGGTGGAATCTCTCGAATCGCTTTGAGGTTTTGCTCAATTAAAGCTGCATTTTTACTTATGGGAGCAAAGAGCCTTGTTGGTCATTCTCGCTAAGTTTCTTCAATGCAGCATCACGCGGAAAAGCCTTCACCATCACGACCAAGAAACATATCATCATAAATAAGGTTCCAAGCCAGTGAGGTTCTGGGCGGTCATCGCTACTTGGAGTAACTTCGGCCATTGGTTTTTCCATAATCAAGTTCCAATCCTTGATCGCGTAGCAAGGCAATCGCAACCCTACCCATAAATCATAACCTTGATATCCCTGCCTCTCACACCACGAGAACCAAGGAACTCCGGTGGCTTGATGGTGATTAGAGATCGATGCTTTGTTGGCGACGTTGGGATGTTTTGGAGTACTTTTGGGGATTTATGGTACTCAAGGTTTACTCGCCTCCTTTTTGCCAACCATCTTTGGTACAGTATTCATTGTTATCCTTTTTGAGTGTGGACAAGCACCAGTAGGGAGCGGAATCTCCTGCTTGGAAATTAGGATCTCGAACAACACCTTTGTTGACATAGCGAAGCTTGGAAACAGAAGCCCAGGAACTAGGTTCAGGAGAGTCACCATAGTTATAACGAAATCGATTACCGACAATTTCTAAATTAAGTCCGATTGGTCTGTACCAGTATATTCCACGCGAAATTTGTGGAGATTGTATCTTCGGCTTCTTGGCAGCACTAGCATCTGAAAATAGGAGAGTATTAATGCCAAGAGCAACTGTGATGGCGACTAGGGAATAACGGAAGAATACGTTCATGAGCTTGAGATATTAATAGGCTTTGTTCAGATATTTCATGCTCCATCGTAACTAACGAACTTTCCGCAAAACCCGATTGACACCTTGATCATGTTTACCCGATCGATCCTCAATAATCAAAGCAAACCCAGCTCCGAAAAAGGCCAAGCTGCCTGAATCTCCCTGACTTTCTCATGCCCCTGGTGCGCAGCATCGATGATCGATCTCTCCAAATCCCTTGAATCACTGATCACCAAAGAATTTAGTACCAGCCGCTCAATATCTCCGCGCTGCCCTCTCCCCACGGAAACCAAAGAATTCCCCGTACAGCAATGAGTATTCAACGAGGCCGCAGCTTGCTGGACTTTGACGGCTAACAGGGTGGCTTCAACGTCCCACAGCGAGAGTTTGGCTACACGGGCAAGCTCTGAAATCATGAGCTGCACCTGGCGCTCTCGGAATTGTTGGGCATCATTGATCGCCTCCAGAATATTGGCGCGAAGATTCGTTTGTGATCGGAGAAGTTGAGGGTTGATGAGGATATTTTTGAGTGATCGATCGAGCTGCAACACCACTTTCACCTGTAGGCGATCGGAGACTCCGATCACTGGTGGAGCATTGACAACGAAGGCGGGCAGTGTGTGCAGGAAATCGAGTAGTGGCTGATGTGCCATGGACGCTGTTGAAGTTTGCTTCCAATTCTAAGCGGGTTGCTGGGCAATATTTTCAGACTTCTGCCAAAAGTATTAAGACATTGCCGTTAGCAGAATTGGTTAGGCTTCTCTAGGAATAGCCTTCAAATTGATGTGCCTATAGCCCACCTTGATTTCAAACTCATCGCCTGGAAGCAAGTTCAAAGCCTTGGTGTATGCTTTACCAATTAAAATCTGACCATTTTGGTGAACAGTAGCTCGATAGCTGGCTTCGCGTCCTCTGCCATCAACTTTGGGTTTTTCGTCTATGGTGATGCCTTGAGACTGAAGTACAGCATCATAAAATTTTGTCAAATTCACTTTGACGGTGCCATCTTTGCTTACTGAATAGTATCCACAGGCTTTGGCAGTTTCACTTTTCTTTAGGTGAGAAAGTTCTTTGACTTTTGCTTTCAAAGCTTTGCCGGTCAGAGGAACGATTTTCTCTACTGTGGTTTGTGCTTCTGGTTTCGCTTTCGGAGCTTGTTTATTTGTGGGGGCTGCGGTTCTTGGCATGTTTCTGTTGCTATAAAGATTTCTAGCAATAGATTATATCTTCTATGAGCTTGAATTTTATCGCTTAAAAGTACTGCTCTTCTTTTGATGCAGCCTAGACCAATGAATTTGAGGTGTTGGAGGAATAGTTGTGAAGATATAGCAATTCCGATTCGCGTAAAGTGAATTACGCCAATAAGGCGGGTATTTAGGCGCATTGATTCTCTACTTCATTTTCAAAAGGTGAATCGCAATAGCATCCATGGGCAAACCAGTTTC
>JAAFHZ010000017.1:0-43579 GCA_013297675.1 Synechococcales cyanobacterium bin59.metabat.ball.084
ACCACCAACTTTTAAGTTAGATGGAGCAACAGAAAAAGCCGTATTGAAACAGGCTGTGCAAGATTTACTACCACCCCAAATTATTCACCGGCCCAAAAGTGGCATGATGGTGCCAGTATACATTGGGTTCAAAGATCATTGGAATCGACCAGCGCGCAGACTACTACTAAATAAGAAAGCGGCGATCGCCCCCTATATTAACTCTGAAGTAGTGAAGAATTGGTTGGATTATCGTGGTGATGCTTGGCGGCGATATGGAGCTAAGCTGTGGCTGCTAGCGAGTTTAGAATACTGGTTGCAGTCTCATCAATGAATCAACCAAATCCACCGCCATCAAAACCGTCGATCGATAACACTCCTTCATCAGACCAAATAGTGAGATCGCCACCGCTATTAAAGTCACTCGATCGGCTAATCGTAATACTGCGCTGTAAGGTTTGGATAAGTTGCTGGGGCGTAAAGCTTTCCAACTCTGCATAGTTACCAGCATCTAGCCAGGTTAACTCAGCCGCAGTAAGGCTCTGACGAGTGGCTGAGGGTAATTCATGAGCGGCACTAGCTGCCGCAGCAGCTTGGCGAATAGATATTTTGTACCGACCAGCGATCGCTTGGCGCGGTAGTAAACCCACATCAATGATTTTAACCGTGGTATCGGGGAACCACCGACTGTCACTCCGCAACCGATGGATCAAATTCACGCCATCAGGGCTAGCATCGTGAAAAGCATATACTATTAAGTCCGGGTTCCGACGCACCATCTCTAAAACGGTATCACAAACATTTTCAGGATAGCCAGTAATACTTAAAACAGCACAGTTGTATTCAAAGTGAAAGTGATTTTCTAGCAATATTTGAGCAATGGCTGGTTTATTGCACACGATCAGTCGATCGAAGCTATAAGCGGTTACGGCTGGGTCGGGGGCTGCTGACAAAGTTGCCTGAGGGGCTGGTAATAGTCGATCGATATTGCCATGTACCGCCTGCCACCGTTGCAACCATGCCATAACTTGGCTGTATTCTACCAAAGAATCTTCCTGAATGTTAGGACTTTTCTTTTGTTGCAAAAATCCCCAGCGAATTATCCACAAACCAGTCAAAATTGGCACTCCAAAGCTCATCCAAGATTTGTAAATGATCCCTAGGCCAATTCCACTCAACACCACCATAACTCCTAAAACGTAAAGAAGCATCGTAGCTGTTTGTCGAGTTGAAGGTCTTGCAGCAGAAGAATTACTAATTTCAAGCAATACAACAGCGCAAACTATATTCAACACGCCCAAAATAATCCAACGGACTTCGCCTAAAGAAATAGTGACAAATCCGACAAAAATGATGCAAGCCAAACACCCAAACATTGATTTTATGGGGCTTACTCTATTTTTGAGCTTGCGATCAAGTAAATAAGCAAACTGTTTAGGAGTAAAAAATAGGGTGCCATTGGCAGAAATAGTTGCCAGTAAATTAGCGAAAAAAGAATCAGTAAATTTCAGATCAATAAAGGAAACATTGACAGTGGATTCCCTACTAGGTGATTTCATTGTAGTCGGCTCGAAAGCAAAAGCCTGACGACACGATTTACAACGACCCAGATTTGCTTGTCGATCTTTAAGATTATTATCAGTCTTGCAATTAATACATTTCATAATTAGTCACTAAATAATTTGGTTTGCCAACAATATTTCAGTGGTTTCTCGCCGCCGAATCAGCCGATGCATAACAGAATCACCGTTGCCAATAGAGCGATCGATTACCACCTCCGCCGGTCTGGGTCGATGTAAAAAATGCGAAGACATCGCATAGCCGTAGGCTCCGACATCTAAAATCGCCAGCGTGTCACCAACCTGCAAGGCTGGCAATGGACAACCCTTACCCAAATAATCGCGGGAATAAGTGGTATTACCACATACATCTGTATGATAAATCGCAGCGTCATCTAGTTCTGGCACGTCCCGCACCGCCACAATTTGACGATAGCCGCCATGCACTGCCAGCACTGCTAAATTTGCCACCGTTGTATCCACACCCACTATTTGCTTATTTCCCTGCCACTTGGTCGCCACCACCTGCGTCAGCAAAGTCCCGCAACCAGCAATTGCCGATCGCCCCGGCTCAATTACTAGCTCAATTTTCCGTTTTAGCCGTCCCACTCGTTCCAACAGCACCTCACCAAACAGTTTCCAATCAAACACTGCACTACCTTGACGATAAGGATAACCAAAGCCCCCACCAAAATCTAAGTATTGCCAGTCCGGGAGCTGAGAACCGATCGATAGCACCATCTCGATCGCCTCAGTAAAAGCTGCCGTGGCATTAGTGCCCGTTCCGCGATAAAAATGTAGTCCCTGAATTTTGTGGTTCGATCGACCGGCAATTGACACCGCCTCAGCAAACTCTGCTGGCCGTATTCCAATCCGATTATTACCAGTTAGAGCCGGAAAATTTAACCGCAGACCCAAACGAAAATTGAGATCAAAGCCCTGCGCAGCCTCCGTAAACTGTTGTAGCTGTGCCAAGCTATCAAAATTCAGGACAGTGACTCCATCATTTAGCACCTGCCGCATTTCTGCCGAATTTAAGTTGCTACCACTATATACAATTTGGCTAGAACTAAAGCCCGCATGTCTTGCTAAGTAGATATCTCCCGGCGTATTGGCATGTAGACCCCAACCCATTTCCTGAAAAATCTTCAGCAACGATACATTTCCATTGGTCACGGCTGCAAAATAGAATGAGGCAGTAGGAATCGCCCGCGTAATCTGCCCAATAGTTTGGCGCAAAACCTCTAAATCATAAACATACAGCGGTGAACCATAGTTCACCAGCAACTCTTGCACCAAATTCTTAGATAATCTTATTCCCACGATTTACGATATCTCCATACTTGGTGAGGTACCCAAAAAGGATGATACCAACTTCGCTCTACTTTGTCATGATCAAGAACTGTCTCGCGCCACAACTGCCAAGAAATCAGTAGCCACAAAATCTCCCCAATCCTACGCCCCTGAATTTGTCCACCTAGCTCACCCAGAGCCACCCGCATCGCCAAATCAGCTTGAAAACTTCCCTGAGCCGCTAATAAACTGGGATTGAGCCAATGACCGATCGATCTCCACCATTCTTTTGTACACCAAGCAGTTGTGGGGACTCCCATCCCCCGCTTCTCGCGCCAAACTATTTCAGCAGGCAACAAATCTTCCACCGCTCGCTTTAAAATATATTTCTCGCAAGCGCCTTTTAAATATAATTCACCATCTAAACCAAAAGTCCACTCGACCAAAGCCATATTACAAAAAGGCGATCGCACCTTTAAGCCATTAGCCACTGCTAAATTTGTCGCCCGAGGCTGAATATTTTGAGCACCTTTAAGCAAAATGCTGGCTCGCCGCAGTCGATCGAGTAGTAACCCCTGAGTCAGCCCATCCTGAATCCAATCGATCGGCTGAAATTGTTGAATCTGCTCTAAAAATCCTGGCTGAAACACCCGCTCTTCGTAACCCCATAAACGATGAAAAGTTCGTAGATACTGCTGTTCAAAGCTAATGCCAGTCTCATAAACATTGGCAGCAATCAAAGGCTTATTCGTCCAACCAGCAAATAATTGGTCTCCGCCTTCCCCATTAAAAACAATCTGCACATCTTGGCTTGCAGCCAAATTTAATAAATACAAGGGTGCTGTCACCCCATCACCAAAAGGCACATCTAAAGCCCGCATTGTTGACGACATCGATCGATAGATCTGCCGGGGGCTAGCATCTACTTTAATTAACGGAATGTTCAAGTGATTGGCCACCTGCTGTGCATAAGGATACTCTGATATCCCATGCTGACCAAAGTCTAGAGTGTAAGCAATCACCCTTACCCCAGCTTCTACCAATAATGCGGCCACGATCGAAGAATCTAAACCTCCAGACAAAAAAACTCCTACTGCTTCGGTGCTTTCCAGATCAGTAATTTGTTGTTTTACCGCCATCCATAATAGTTTTTTCAGCTCGGCAATTAAGTCTTTTTCGCTGGGCGCTGTTTTGAGAATTTGAGCAGTATTCTGCAACCAAATTTGTTGCTTAGATGTTTCCATTCTTTGCTGCTGCCAAGTAGTGGTAGTACCAGAGGCAATGGCCGCAATCCCTCGAACTGGACTATATGGAGTGGGAACATAAGATAAGCAACTATAGCCATACAGACCAACTGGATCAACTTCTGGAGATGATATTAGTGGCAATAAAAGATGTAAGTGGGAAGAAAACCAAATTACTCGATCTATTTTTGTCCAGTAGAGAGTTGAACGACCCAGGATATCTCGGCCTAAGATTAAACGATGAGCATCGACTATTATCCAGGCATCTTCAGGAGCTAAGCCACTGGCTGATAGAGCAATACGCCCCTTGGTAGTAGTGGTTATCCAACCACACTCATTAGCAGTCATATGAGATAATTGTCTTTGTAATGTTTCCGCCAAAAAAATTGGTGGACTAGACAACAAACTATCATCTGGCTGATGCCAGTAACCTAACAACTGCGCTGGTTGATCGCGCGTCTTGGTGGATGCAGAGCAAATTATTTGCCATTGAAAAGAATTAGTCATTTACTTTGTTTTTAGCGTCTCTGTTCTTTTGCCTAATTCTTTTTCTTTACTAGCAGTTCTTTGAGCAGCAGCACTGCGTAGACTAGCCGCAACAGCTTCAGGATTACCAGCAAAAGGAAAAATAAAAATACCTTTGATCTTGGGGTTGGCGATCAATTCCGGCAAATGCTGTAGTTGTTTGTCGGTAATCGCGATCCCAGCATTGTCTTCAGCGTAAGCTAATTCTTCTTGGAAGTTCTTCTCATTGTAGGCTTGAATAAACGCCCGATCGACTTTCCAATTTTTCCAGTCAGCCGCAAAGTAGCGCTTTGACCAGTAGGGGTTATGGTGACAAATATCGAAGCTGACGTTGGGATTAGCTTGTTTCATTTGGGCAATCATTTCGGTAGCAAATTTAGTGAGCTTGGCGGTGCGATCTATTGCTCCTGGTAGCTCGGCATGGTAGGCCAAGTAGTCATCCCACTGCACGGCGTTGATTTTAGGATATTTTTGCACAAACTCTGCCACTACATCTTTAAAAAGCGTAGCAACTTCTGGGACTTCTACATCTAAAACATAGTGATCGATGCCACTATAGGTTTTGTCTACGCCCGGAACTAGCCAGTTTTTCTGCACAGCCAGATTGTAAATGGGGCTATTTTTGTCGATCTTAATGCCTTTCTCGAAGTAGGCGTGAACTTCCATGCCTTGCTTTTGAGCTTCATCGATCGTCCAGTTCAGCCATTGATCTTGAAACAGGTTGGGGCAGCTTGGCTGGTTCAGGAGCTTTTGGGTCACGGCGCTGTTGTACATGGTGCAGCCGTTGCCCCATACCCCATGGACAATAGTATTGATACCCTGAGCACGATAATAGCGTACTCGCTGACGAATGACTTGTTCGCTAGCGTTGTTGGTAACAGCATAGCGGCTGAGGTAGATGCCGACCATACCTTTGCTGAGTAGGGTTGGGGGTGATGCAGGGGCTATTTTCTTGAGAATAGGTGTAGGCTTGCTAGTGGCAGTTCTGGCGAGGGCATCAGATAGATCGGGCTGTTGTTCTATGGGCTTTTCAATGGGGGTGGGTTTGGCCTGAGTGAAGAAACTTTGCGGGAGCTTACCAGATTTCATCAACCACCAACACCCGCCACCTAGGGAGCCAAGCACCAACAGGAGCAGGGGAATAATCGGAATGCTGAGGCAGCCGCAGCCTTGGGGTTCGGAGTTTTTACTGGTCATGAAGTTGGTCAATGGGTTGCATTTTATTCATTGGTTGATCCAGTTCAAGTATGCCTAATTCCTCAGATTCTTGGCTTGCCATGCTCCAAACCAAACCAACTACTCGTCGCCATGCCAGCCGCTCTTCCTTGCATCTCTTGCTCCTCTGACCAGCGTAAAACTGCCCGCTGCCCGATCGAACTCTCTAAACTCGAAGACAATACCACATCTAACTGGCGCTCTTGAATAAAATCGCCTAATGCTGCCAGCGAACCAGCAATGCAGGGCTTAATCACATAAATCCCTCGCCACCCCTGCTCATAACAGTGCCGCAAGCGCCCCAAATTACTGACTAGCTCATCTACCGCCAAAGGCGTATCAAAGCGCTCAGCTAACCGCAGCATTTCAGTCAGACTGGCCACTGGCTGCTCTAAAAATTCAATAGCACCTGTCGGCAAAGATGATAAGCAAGTACAAGCATCGATATAACTCAGACCAGCATTGGCATCTAGTCGCAGTTTTGCACCTTGAGGTAAAGCAGTTAGCAATCGATCGAAAATCACTAACTCTTTCGCTATCTCTGCCACTCCAATCTTCCACTTAAAAGTGCGATAACCCAACTCCCAAGGTTGTTGCCAAGCCTCTAAAACTTTCTCGCCTGCTGGCAGTAAAAAACTCCAGCTAACATCTGCGCTGATCGGCTCCAACGGCTCATAGCCGTAGGGAATCGCCGAGCTAAAAGCAAACTGGGTAGCTGGTAACTGATCGGGAACGACCACAGGCCAACATACCGCATCACCCAAAGAAGTACAAAACTCGATCGCCTGGGCTAAACTCTCTGACCCAAACCAAGGAATCGGGGCAATCTCGCCCCAATAATTTTTCCCGGCTGCATCGATCAACTGAATAATTAAGCCCTCTCGCACCGACCATTGACCATGAGCAGTCTGCAACGGATATAAAAAAGGACGCTGATAGCGCCCAAAAGAAAATAGATAGTTACTAGTCATGATATGGGGGTGGCGGGACTCGAACCCGCACAGCCGTTACAACCAACAGATTTTAAGTCTGTCGCGTCTACCATTCCGCCACACCCCCAAACACAGGATTCTGATTGTACATTATTTTTAGGCAAAATGGTAATTTTTTACAAATCAATTTCTTCGCCGCCCATCATCACCGCATCTCCTTCTGGCATCGGAGATTGTTTGGCCGCCTCGATTGTTACTACCACTGTTTTAGCTGACTGCCATTCTTTCACCGAAACTTTTTGGAATACCTGGCCAGATTTATCGGGCACAAAATCAGCACAGGCCATTTCATCGTCTCCCATCACTGCCCACATCCGATAGACCTTGCCCTCTGGTAGAGCCGGTACCTTTTGCAGCGCCAACACTGCTGTATCCATGGCTGGAGACATAATTAAACTGCCAGTAGAACTGCCACCAGCATCCATGCCATTGATCGCCAGTAACTTATTACCAGATTGTCTTAACAACACCTGCTGACTTTGGATTTCTTGCTGTGCCACCTGCAATTTTTCATCAAACTGTTTTCCAGACTGTTGCATTTCTTGGCGAGCTAATGTCAACTGTCGATCGAGCTGGTAATTTTGCCAACCCAAAGCAGCCGCTGCCATGGTGGCGATCGAACCCAAACCCCAACCCAGCCAAGGCAAAATCTGATTTTTTAGAGATTGGTGAGTTGGAGTAGCAAGGGTTTGGGGAACCACAATTTGCTGCCGCATTTGAGCCAAAATTTTTAGCTCTGCGGAGGTTGCCGGAGAACTGGCTACCGATATTGCCGCTACCGGAGCGATTTCAGCCACCATCGATAAAGCCGCCTGCAACTCTTTTAATTCCTGTTGTGCCGCTGGATTGCTGGCTATATAAGTTTCCGCTGCCGCAGTTTCTGCTGGGGTGAGATCACCCAAAACATATCCGGCTATAAGTTCCGACCATTCAACAGGCAAAATAGAAGATTTCATAGTAGTTACATGAGGTCTTGAAGTAGCGTCTTTAATTTGAGCAAGCCTTGGCGAGAACGGGTTTTGACTGTTCCCAGTGGAATTTCGAGTTGGTCGGCGATTGTGGATTGGCTAAGTCCGCCGTAGTAGGCCAGTTCGATTGCCTGCCGCTGTTCGAGTGGAATTTGGGCTAAGGCTGCTCCTACTCGATCGGCTAAAGTCTCTAAATGAGCAGTATCCATTCCAGTAGCTGGGACAGAATGGGGATGATTTTGCCCATATTGCTCAGCTAGGTTTTGGCGAGATTTGTTTTGGCGCAGCTTGTTGAGCGCCCGCGATCGAGTCACCACTGCCAAAAAGGTCGAGAGTGCTCCCCGTTGGGGTTCGTACTTATTCGCTCCTTGCCAGAAGGTAACAAACACTTCTTGGGTAAGATCCTCCGCATCATTAGAATTTCCTAAAATCTTCAGCGCTAGTCGATAGACCATTAGCCCGTATCGATCATAAATTTCACCCACAGCTTTATCATCCCCGGCTTGCAGCGCATTGATCACCACCAAATCTGGCTGACCTTTCCACCCTGAGGCCATGGGCACAGAGCTAGCTTTGCTGTGAGAGGGAGTGATCGACATGGGGCAAACAAATAAAATCATAATGGGCGAGGATGATCAAGTTCTATGCCAATCAAAGAATGACCCACCCCAACCTCTAGGTTAATAGAAGGGGTGGGGAAAAGTTTGCTCTTTAACATATGTACAATTTTCGATCGACAATGGATTTATCAGATAATAGTAAAAATTCTGTACCTAACTTTTACTATTATCTGAGAGGACAGATGTTCACAAAACAGAATTGTCTTCAATGTCACAGAGTATAAGTGAAATCCTGAATCAACATTCCCGGCACCCAAGAGCCACCGAGACTGCGACCACCATAGGAATCCATCGTTGCAATATATTCACTGAAATTTGTCACGGCTAAGAGATCGTCGCCCCAAAAATCGTATAGGCTGGCATCAAAACGCAGATTTTCGATCGGAGCCACAATTTCGCCATCTTCCACCCAAAAACAAGCATACCGAGTCATCCCCGTCACCCGTCCCGACTGTCGATCGCTCCAATTTAAGTAGTGTACATTACTCAAATACAGCCCAGTACCCAACTCTGCTAAAATTTGCTCCTGTGCCAATGTACCCGTAGCTACTACCGGCGATCGAGGAGATTCTTGATCATTTGCTCCATTGGCCGCCTTGCTATACTCCCGCGCACTGCGAGAACTCACCAAAGTATTCACCAGCTTACCCTTGGCAATCAGTGGCAATCGATCGACAGCCACCTCTCCCATCTGATTAAACCTAGGCACCATCCCAGAGGTGAAATCTTCGGTTACTGAAAATAGTGACGATAAATAGTTACCATCCCGCAAAGGAGCCAAACTGCTCTGTCCCTGCTGTAAATCGGCTTCACTCACCCCACCCCAAGCCAACATATCTACCAAATCAGCCACGGCTGCCGGAGCCAAATAGGTACGATATTTACCCCGCTGAATTGATTTAGGAGCTTGTTGGAGCCGAGCTAGCTGCTGACGAGATCGATCGATCTGCTGTTGATATTTCTCGGTATCCCACACCGCACCCGCGTAAGCCCCTTTCACCGCCTGACCATCGGAGGTAAACAAAGAATAATCTAGAGTAAAAGTATCGGCGCTAAACCAATGTTCCTGGCCATTGCGATCGGCATAGCCCCGCAGGTTTACCCCCGCCGCATAGAGTCCAGTAAAATCTAAACCTTGCACCGCAGCCAAAATAGTTGCCGCCGCTGCATCTGCTGATAACAATTCACCAGATCGATCGCTCACACTATGCTCCTGACCAGTAGGCAGCACCAAGTAAGGATCAGGGGAGATTTGAGTGATTTGTCCTCTCAGATCAGCCAGAGCCTGTTGAGCTTGCAGCCGATCGATCTCTACTTCCCCCGTGCAAGGAAATTTTTGCCAACAAGTGCGGCCATCTTTAAACAGCTTCAAGGTGCAGCGCACATCCCGCACCGTCCCCGATTGTCGCACCTGGGAACAGTTGAACCGCGTAAACAAACTATCTTCACCGCTCAAGGTCAATACAAAGCATTCTTCGGTAGTGACGGCCGATCGCAAATCTACTGCCAACTGTTGAAACCCAGCAAACATTTTGGTATTAAACGACATCTCTAGTTACCTCCAAAAACTTCAACATTAGCGAACGCAGCAACTGGTGAACCATGACCCACCCAAATCATCTGATTTGGTTCTCCTTTGCCGCAGTAAGGCGAACCGTAGGTTTTCCAAGTCTCGGCATTGCCCACCGCCACCAAGTTGCCCCAAAACTTTGGTGTGATATCACGATAGTTAGGATTCCGCAGCGTCTCGGTCAACTGACCATTTTCAATCCGCCTTGCATATTCACAGCCAAACTGAAACTTATGCCGCCGATCATCGATCGACCAAGAGCGGTTAGACTCCATATATATCCCTGATTCTACCTGACCAATCACCTCCTCAAAGCTAGCATCTCCCGGCTCCAAGTTAATATTGGCCATCCGATCGATCGGGGGGCGATTCCAATCACAGGCTCGACTACAAGATACTCCCGGCAAGCCCGATCGAGCCTGACTATCGGCACCGCCCAAGCCCCGCAGTAGCTGACCGTTTTGAATCAAATATTCTCGTTTGGCCACCGTACCGCTATCATCAAAACCATAGCTGGCAAACTCATCGCTTACCGTCGGGTCAAAGGTTACATTCATCAATGGTGAACCGTAGGTCAAGTTACCAAAATCACTGGGCTTAATAAAGCTTCCCCCCGCATAGTTGCGCTCATCACCCAAAATTCGATCAATCTCCAAAGGATGACCAATGCTTTCATGAATCTGTAACAGCATTTGATCGGGATCTAGCACCAAGGTTGTAGTGGTATTCGGACATTCTTGGGCGGTGAGCAGTTCCACGGCCTGAGTACCAATCTGCTGTACCCGCGCCCACAAGCTGGGATGATCAAAATAATCCCAGCCCCCCTGATAGCAGTGACTGCTCATTCCTCCATTGCTGCGAGTTTGGGTAATATTTCCGGCCTGTGCCGTTGCCCCGTAGTCACTGACTAGTAACTGTACCTGCTGATAAATATTGCTACCGTTGCTGCTCACATAAAAAGTCTCGATTTCTTTGGTGTTCACCATTGCTCTGGTTTGCACGATTTGATCGCTGACTTTCAGGCTCCGACAAATTTTAATCAGCAATTCATCGATCGCCGCCACCGACAAACTATCTAAAGAGCCAGACTGAGCCGATTGATAATTACCGATGGTTTGAGGCCGTTGAGCGATCGACCAAGGATGTACATGGTATTTACTAGTTGCAGTGGCCTGCTGGTGAGCCGCCTGAGCTGCCGCCGCAATCCCTGCCGGAGTCAAGAGGTTGGTGGCACCATAACCAATCTGTTCATTTACAATTACTTCTACCATCACTCCAGAGTTGATGGAGTTACCGTTGGTTTGGGGGACACCATCTCGGGCTGAGCGAATGCGATCGATCGCTTTCACCCAGCGCAGACCAATCCAATCGGCCTCGATCGGCAGGTCAGCTAAGATTCGATCGAGATTTTCTGGTTGTAAAAGGGCAGTGGCTAGCATGGACAAAAAGAAATTGCAGATTGACATCTTCAACATCCTACAAGAATAGTGATTCCCTATCAAGAAAACAAGGAGAACCCTTCCCTCCGATGTATGAAGTTCTTACCCTAATATCAAAGCCCTCAAGGGAGATTATGCAAGCTACTATCGCTACCGTATTCGGGACTACAGAGTGATCTGTATCTACAGATGATGAGCTGATTCAGGTATTTATTATAGCGATTGCCTATTGTGGTAAGGCACATAAACCACAGGAGCAGCTTGATAGTTGTAGTTGGGAAGGGAAATACCGCAGAACAGAACCTTTGCAGGGGGTTAAGTAGAGATCTTACATCACAGACTTTTGTGAGGATTTATTGGGCTGTGGTTTGTTGTCGTTCACGAAGTGTCTCTGCAAAAGAATCGTCTGGTACCTCAAAAAGCTCTAGAGAATAATTGATCGAACCACGGATGCTATTGAGTCAATAACACCTGGATTTTGTATTTTGGATGTGTATTGCCATGTATTAGCCTGTTTGGGAAAGATCGTTCCAGTAAGCTGACGGAGCGCTACTATAGTTTTGAGAACTCATTAATCTTCACCAAACTATTCTATATAAATGAATTACCGGTTTTGCTAATCCGATGTTTTACGGCTGCTGTTTGAGGTAGAATAAATCCCAAAGTCCCTGCTCCTGGTAAAGTTTGATGCCTAACGAAGAAGTACTTAATGCTATTGCTGGCGGTCTGGCGATCGTAATTTCGATCGGAGGAATTTTGATGATGTTTACCGATACTTTTACCAGAAAGAAGCGATGATTTTTGGCTGAAATGAGTGGTCTACAAAGAATGACCAACTACTCGATAGATTTGTTGTTGTTCAAAGAGATCCAACAAGTCGGCATTGATTTTGTGAGATTCGGCTTCCTGGCGCAGGATTGAAAGACTGCGATCGATCGAGAACTTGGGCTTATAAGGTCGATCGTTGGCAGTCAAAGCATCATAAATATCGGCGATCGCCATCATTTGAGATTGAATTGGAATCTCCGCAGCTTTGAGTCCACGAGGATAACCGCTGCCATTTAGCTTTTCGTGATGGGCACCAGCAATTTCGGGCACATTTTGCAGATTTTTTGTCCAGGGAATCTGCTTCAGAAAATCGTAGGTATGCACCACATGGGCTTCGATCTGTTTTCGTTCAGCCAAAGTTAGGCTACCGCGCGGAATCATGAGCTGATCAATCTCCGTAGCCGTCAAAACAGGCCGAAAATGGCCTTGAAAATCAACATACTGCCATTGAGATAGCTCCTGTAGATCGTGGCTAATAGATTCGATGCTATCTAGCAAACCGGGGACAAAATTCACTTGAGGGTTATCTAGTCTTTTTACTAATTCCCAATGTTGATGCAACCGATCGAGCTTAGCTTGCAACTCCATATCCAAAAGCTGCTGTTGGTGACAGTGGGGACAGTCATTGGCCTGGTGGGGAATTCCCATTTGAAACTTAGCTTGAGCACAGCCTAGCTGCCATTGACTTTGCAAAATCGACAAGCGCTGCTCGATCGACTGAAGCTGCGCCGGATAAAGTTTGCGCTCTTTACCCAAGATCGCTTCTGGCACACCCACCTTGCCAAAATCATGGAGCAGCGAAGCATAGCGAATTTCTTGCAACTGTCGATCGGTAAACAAGATCGAGCCAAGGCTGCCAGCCGTTGCATGATGAGCGGCCTGAGCTAAACTCACGGTCAAATCAGCGACTCGTTCAGAATGTCCGGCAGTAGGCGGATCGCGGGATTCAATTACTTGGACAGCGGCGCGGATAAATCCAGCAAATAGGTTCTCGATGCTTTCTTGCAGGTGATTGCGCTCGATCGAAATAGCCGCTTGAGAAGCTAATGCGGTAATAATTTGTTCTTCCCAAGTCGAATAGCTCTGGGTAGCAGTAATTCCATTGGCCTGAGAAATCTTGATATCTGGCTGCTGCTTGCGATTGATTAATTGTAATACCCCGATCGTTTCACCTTCTTGGTTCTTCATGGGCAATACCAGCACCGAGACAGTGCGATAGCCAAAATCTCGATCGAAGCTGGGATCAATCCGGTAGGGTAACGATGCATCTAGGCTATAGGCATCAGTGATATTTAAGCTTTCACCAGTGCTGGCCACGTAGCCCGCCAAGCTTTGGGTGGTAAGAGAAATCCGGGACTCTTGGAAAGAAGTGATTGGCAAGGAGTCATTTTGAGCGACTTTGAATACCAAGTCTGGAGCAAAATTTGATCGATCGACCAAGTAAACACTGCCTGCGTCACTGCAAGTAATTTGGCGACTGCTGGCCAAAATCATCTGTAACAGCTCAGCCAGATTATGGCTACCCGAAAGTGCTTGGCCAACTTCTAGCAATTGGCCAACAATGGTCGATTCGGTAGATCTGCTGGTCGATCGACGATCTGCTGAGGTAATCGGGCTAGCAACAAAGTTTTCCACTAAATTGGCTTTACTTGAAGAGGACAACTGGTTAGATAGAGATCTCTTAAGCCGATTTACCTGGCTCATCTTTGCTAAAGGCAATTTTTACTGCCAAGACTATTAATCCCAAACTAATGATGCCAAACACACTCATGCCCAAAGCTGTCATGCCAGTGACCAGGGTACGCACAGCGATCGAGATATTTACCGCCGCTTGGCTTTTGTTGCTAACCGGAGTACGGGCAAAGGATATGGCGATTTTGCTGGTGAGCAAATACATCATAAAAGCCATCACACCAGCGATCGCTGAGCCAGTCAGACAGCGTAAAGGAGTAGGTAAGGGAACTTGAGGGGTTGATTCTGTCATGAGGAAGCGGGGAGTGAATCAATGATTTAGCCTAATTCTAAGATATGAGGTGGCCTCTCGAAGATCTGTGATGTTGCCAAAAGCTCTGGGGTGTTTGATAATGCCAAAGGTGTTAACTAATCTTTACGAAAACATTAAGTGCAGTCCCTTATTAAACCCGAACCTTCTGGTGCCCCTGCTTTACAGCGGGAAACACTCCCTTTTACCCTGCAAGATGTCCGTGCGGCAATTCCTGCCCACTGCTTTACCCCTTCTGCGGGACGCTCTTTGAGCTATTTTTTCCGAGATGTGGCGATCGTTGCTGGCTTGTATGCTTTGGCTTACAAGCTCGATTCTTGGTATTTTTACCCTATCTTTTGGTTAGCTCAGGGCACCATGTTCTGGGCTTTATTTGTGGTTGGCCACGATTGCGGTCATGGTTCTTTCTCCCGCATGAAGTGGTTAAATAACCTAATTGGCCATATTTCTCACAGTTTTATCTTGGTGCCTTTCCACGGCTGGCGCATTAGCCACCGCACTCATCACAAAAATACCGGCAACGCCGATAAAGATGAGAGCTGGTATCCGGTCAAGGAGAGCACCTACAACGGCATGGGCAAACTAGAGAAGTTTTTACGCTTCGATTTGGCTTTGCTGTTTGTGTATCCGCTGTATTTGTTTCGTCGATCGCCTGAACGAGAATCTGGTTCTCACTTCCACCCCGATAGCCCACTGTTTAGACCTTCGGAGCGCCAAGATATCATTACCAGCACCATTTGGTGGTTGGGCATGATTGCGCTGTTGGCCGCCGGGACTTTTACTTGGGGCTTTTTATGGCTGGTGAAGTTCTACTTAGTTCCCTACATTATTTTTGTGATGTGGTTAGACTTAGTGACTTTCTTACACCACACCCATGACGATGTGCCTTGGTATCGCGGTGAAGATTGGTACTTCCTAAAAGGGGCAATTTCCACGGTTGATGTAGATTATGGCTTCTTGAACAATATTCATCACGATATTGGCACCCATGTTTTACATCATATCTTCTTGAGCATCCCTCACTACCACCTTCTGGAAGCTACAGAAGCAATTAAACCAGTTATGGGTGAACATTTCCGGGTCTCAAAGCTCTCGGTTTGGGATGCTTTTTGGGCTGGAGTGAAAAATTGTCACTTTGTTCCAGATACAGGCAGCAAAGTCTATTACAGCTCTTTGAGCAAAAACAATTCTAACTAGAATTCTGATTAAATATTCGAGTTAATCCTGCTTTCGGGCAGGATTTTTAATAGTTAGATATTGATGAGATTCATCAGTCGAAAATGTCATGAGCAGCAAAATACGTTATTTTGGGAAATGATCGGTGCTGAAAATAGCGCCAACAAATTTTGGATATCACAGCAGCAGGTCAGAACATGCGCGTTACAGTAATTGGCGGCGGAATAGCAGGCACGGAAGCAGCTTGGCAGATAGCTCAAGCTGGAGTTCCGGTGACTCTCTACGAAATGCGTCCCACCCGCACCAGCCCTGCCCACCATAGCGAAGAATTAGCTGAATTGGTGTGCAGCAATTCCTTTGGTGCCCAGGCCACCGATCGAGCAGCCGGATTACTCCACGAAGAACTGCGTCGCCTGGGTTCGATCGTCATTAGCAAAGCTGACCAGCACGCTGTCCCTGCCGGTGGAGCCTTAGCTGTCGATCGAGGTCGCTTCAGCCAAGACCTCACCCAAACCCTTGCTCAGCATCCCCTCATTGAGCTAAAGCGAGAAATGCTGCCAGCAATCCCTCAAGATGGCATTGTGGTTTTGGCTACTGGCCCGCTGACTACTCCCGAGCTGGCGGCAGATATTCAGACCATTACTGGGATGGAATATTTGAGCTTTTTTGATGCGGCTAGTCCAATTATTGTCGGAGACTCGATCGATCAAACCAAAGCGTTTTTTGCTTCCCGCTATGACAAAGGCGAGGCGGCTTATTTGAACTGCCCGATGAATAAAGAGCAGTATGTACACTTTTGGCATGAGCTAAAAACTGCCGAACAGGCTGAGTTAAAAGACTTTGATCGGGAGACTGCCAAGTTTTTTGAAGCTTGCTTGCCGATCGAAGAACTCGCTCAGCGGGGTGAAGAAACCATGCGTTATGGTCCGCTCAAACCGGTGGGGTTGTTCGATAGTCGCCATGGTGATTTTCGTGCTCCAGAAAATCAGGCTTTGCGCCCCTATGCAGTAGTACAGCTTCGCCAAGAAGACAAGGCTGGTCAACTGTGGAACATGGTGGGTTTCCAGACTAATTTACGCTGGGGCGAACAGAAACGAATTTTCCGGCTGATTCCTGGCTTAGAAAATGCTGAGTTTGTGCGATTGGGTGTGATGCACCGCAATACTTTTATTAATTCACCAAATTTGTTGCATCCTTCGCTGCAATTTAGAAATCGTCCTACTCTATTGGCCGCAGGGCAAATTACTGGTACTGAGGGGTATACTGCGGCGGCGGCTGGAGGCTGGTTAGCTGGGACTAATGCAGCTCGCTTGGCTTTGGGTAAAGAGGCTTTGACTATTTCGACTCATGCCATGATGGGATCTTTGTTTGAATTTATCAGCTCGGCGGCTCCTAAATATTTTCAGCCCATGCCGCCTAATTTTGGGATTTTGCCGGAGTTACCAGTCAAAATTAAGGGCAAGCCAGAGCGTTATGGAGCTTACCGCGATCGATCTTTGGCTGCGATCGACGCTCTCAAGCCGTTGGCGATAGATGAAGCTGTTGGTAATAGAGAAATTTTGGCTGTTTAGAACACCATAAATCATTAAATTTCTAGAAAAGTCTAGCAGGGAAAATTTAACTACAGTGCCCAATCTGGATTTTTCACAGTTGATTATTTTGAGGCTTAAATGAGCGACCAGGTCGCTCTAAACTATCACTACGTCGGTTATTACAAGGGAAACAGGCCAGTCGCAGATTTTCTAGTTTGTTAGAGCCGCCACGACTGCGAGGCTTAAGATGATCGAGCGTTAGCTGAGCAGGCGGGAAGGCTTCATGACACCAATAGCAGCATGGTCTATTCTTTCTTAATAAGCGAATGCGACGATCTCTTTTTTGCTTAGTTTTCATATTAATATTCTGGCGGAGTAGCTAATCTTATGCACAAATTTCAGTTAAAGCCGTAAGCAATCTTTGATTCTCAGCTTCAGACTTGAGTGCCACTCTTCCATAGTAGGCACCAAGCTCAGGAAAGCTCATGCAGTCTCGGGCAAAAATCTGAAACTGCTGCAATAACTTAGCCTGCACCATTGTAAATGGCTGCACCGTGCGCAGCAAAAAGAAATTTGCCGCACTAGGGTAAACCTCTAAATTGGGAACCTGCTGTAAACCCGTAAATAATTTTGGCTGGTAGTAATTATACCAATTCCAAGTTCGATCGATAAACTCCTGATCATTTAAAGCCGCAATCCCAGCTACTTCTGCCAAACGATTCACCGCCCACGGATCGCGCCAGCTCTGCCAGCGGGCTAACCGATCGGGGTGAGCCACACAGTAACCTAAACGCAGGCCGGGCAAACTATAAAATTTAGTCAGCGAACTAATTACCACTAAATTATCGTATTTCTCCACCCAAGGAATCAGACTTTGACTAGGCGAGACAAAATCCATAAAAGATTCATCGACTACTACCAACGAGAATCGATCGAGCAGCGGCAACAAAGTCTCGGTTGTCCACAGTGCACCACTGGGGTTATGGGGATTGTTCAGCAGCAGCGCAGCCCGAGTTGGAATCACTGGATTATCTAAAATTTGCTCTAGATCTAGCCAAGTACCCTGCTGATCTACAAGAGGCATAGTTGTAACCGGCGCACTAAAGGCTTGTAGAGCGCGACCATAATCATTAAAAGCAGGAGTCGGTAAAATTGTTTGGTACTGAGCTAGCTCCCGGCCTGCCCAAGTCAGCAGCTCCGCTGCCCCATTACCGGGCAAAATCCATTCTGGCGAAACCTGTAAATGCTTAGCCAAAGCTTGGCGTAGCTCTAAATATCCCGGAGTCGGATACTTATCAATATCTAATAAATGTTGCTGCAAAGCAGAAATCACCCCCGATCCTAGACCGAGGGGATTGATACTAGCGGAAAAATCTAATATTTGATTGACCGGACAGCCAGCGAGACTAGCTGCCCAGACCAAGTTGCCGCCATGAGTTGGTCGGTTTGATTGATCCAAAAGTTTCCTATTTCTTTTTGGCAGCAGCCTTAGCTGCTGGCTTTTCGGGTTCGGAAGCCGAGACTTTATCCTTAAACAACTTACCAGCCGAGAAAGCCGGTACTTTGGTTGCAGGAATATCCATCTTTTCGCCAGTCCGAGGGTTCCGGCCTTCCCGTTGTTGACGCTGCCTAGGCTCGAAAGAGCCAAAGCCTACTAATGTAACCTTATCGCCAGTCGATACTGCTTCCATAACCACTTCTAGAGCGGCAGAGAGCACAGTGTCAGCTACTTTTTTCGTAACAGCAGCCTTATCAGCAACCTGATCGACTAATTCGCCCTTATTCATTGATTGTCTCCTTTGGTTTCAAGAGAAGTTGGTGATGCTTTTCTATGATTAATCTGGGTATATGGCAGAAAGAACAGATTTTTTTTTCTATTCGATCTCTCAGACCTTGACTGAATCCGATTTGCACTGACTTATTCTAATAGGAGAAAGGTAATTTTGGAACAGGTAAATCTTTAAATTATGTTGATTTTTATACTTTCTTTATTATTTTTGATTGATTTTTTCCTGGGAGGCTGTCTAAAAAGAGTCGTTTGATCGCCAAATCTATACTTCTATAAGTAATTATACTTATGAAAATTAAGGTTGCCGTAACCTAAGACCACCCAAGATTACAGACGTTACAAACAGTTTACTTAGCAAATTTTATGATTGATCGTCTGTAATTTTATCTAGAAACCATCGAAAAATCCTCGCATTTTAGCTGCGATCGATCAGGGTGCTAGAGGGCAAGATTAAGCCTTCAGCCCGCGCCAGCTCGTCGATTGCGCTTTCTAGTCGGGATAGAGCCACTGGTGAATACTCCACTAAATTAGAGTACTTCATGAAAGTCTCTACCCCTAGGCCGCTGCTAAAGCGCGCAGCTCCACTGGTGGGCAAAGTTGCCACTGGACCTACCAAATAACTACTCGGTGGAGTCTGCCCTCCCAGAAAAATTGTTCCGGCTCGATCGAACTGGCCAGAAAACTCCCAAGGATCATTCACCCACAGTAAAAGTTGAGCCGGAGCAAAGCGATTACTCAGCTCGATCGCCTGTTCGATCTTCTCCGCCACAATAATCAGACCACAGTGGGCGATCGCCTTCTCTATTAAAAGAGCGTGAGAATGGTGAGACAGTCGATCAGCAATCTCACGCTGTACCTGCTCAGCCAAATCTCGATCGGTTGTAATTAAAATTGCCGCAGCCAGCACATCCCGCTCGGCCTGAGCCAACATATCTGCGGCAATCAGCTTGGGGCTTGCCTGATCATCGGCCACTATTAATAGCTCTGGGGCACCAGCAAAGCCATCAATGCCCACCGTGTCGGCAACTAGCTGCTTTGCCAGATTCACGTAAGCATTACCTGGCCCCACAATTAAATCTACTTGAGGCACAATCTCTGTGCCATAGGCAAAAGCAGCGATTGCCTGCGCTCCACCCATCCGATAAATTTCTTGAATTCCTACCATTTGAGCTGCCATCAACACCGCTGGTGGAATTGAACCATCAGCGTTGGGCGGCGTGGCCAACACCAAACGCGGCACCCCAGCTACCCTGGCTGGAATGGCATTCATCAGTACAGTGCTGGGGTAGCCCATGCGTCCCCGAGGGATATATAAACCCGCACAGCTTACTGGCCGACATTGACGACCGAGAGTGCTGCCCTGAGGAGTGAAATGCACCCAAGACTTGGGTACATGTAAATTGTGAAAAGTAGTAATTTGTTCAGCAGCGGCCTGCATGGCTTGGAGTAAACCTGTTTCTACCTGCTGGTAGGCAGCATCTAACTCTGCCCCGTTTACTCGCAATCGATCGAGGGTCAAATGTGGACAGTCATATTCGACAGTGTATTGCAATAGAGCACTGTCTCCATGACGGCGCACATTCTGGACAATTTCTCTGACCGTGGCTTCGCGATGGATGGACTGATCATCTTGGTGGCGAGAGCGGATGCGGTCTAACTCTTGCTGGGCTTCAGCCAGTTGGCGAATGATGCGCACCATGGGTTGGGTAGCCAAACTAGGAACTATGAATCTAGCTTAACGCGATTTTCTCTGGTTCAGAATTTCTTTGCGCCGGAATTTCTCATTAAAGATCATCTCATGTAGTGAATCTGAATGTTTTTTGTATAGTGCCGCAAAACAAAAACATCAAAAAATGGGCACTATAGAGTAGTACAATCGGGCATTGGCTTAATTTTCTAAAGATTCAGGTATGACTACCATCCAGACAAACCAGCTATCTATCACCGAACTCAGTTCTGTCATGCAGGCTTTTGAACACGAAGGTGCCAGCGTGCGCGCTTCATTGCGCTCGTTGCTGCAAGATAAAGAAACTATTGCTGCCGCCTTACTTTTATCTCTATCTTTTCTCAAGGGACAAGCTTTAGATCGAGTCACCATCGAAGAGCTATCGCGGGTAGAGCCAGCGCGGTTTAACCAAAACCTGATTGATTTTCAGATGCGCTGCTCGATCGACGGTGGCGCGATGAACATGGGCGTGGCGGTGCTGCAAGAGCGCAATAGCCAAGAAGTCTGCCAATTATTAAATCGGCTGCTGGTCTACAAAGATTTTGGTCTAAATCGGCTCTGCATTCTGCGATCGGCAGAGTTGATCGAAGACACCCCAGAAATCCAAAACTATTTACCTCGGCTGCTGTCGCCAGAAATTGGCGGCAGCTTTGTAGATTTACAGGCTGGAGCAATTACTACGCTGTTAACGGTACTTTATGTTTTTCGAGGTCGGCGAAAGTATCTCATTAATGTTCCGCATATCGTCCAGTACTTAGAGCAAGAGAATACGCTTCGCCGGAATCCGATCTTGCGAGATTTGATGGTGACAGTGCAAATGTAGGCTTATA
This sequence comes from Synechococcales cyanobacterium bin59.metabat.ball.084, assembly GCA_013297675.1. Classification (GTDB taxonomy): domain Bacteria; phylum Cyanobacteriota; class Cyanobacteriia; order Cyanobacteriales; family Chamaesiphonaceae; genus JAAFHZ01. The sequence goes on from JAAFHZ010000017.1 coordinate 21,288, forward strand.
AAATAAGCCTATGCTGGGATTAGTAATTTAGAGCCGATCGATCCCCTTAAACTCTTTATTTCCCCGGCTAGCCTCTCCACAAGTACGCGGAGTTGGAAAAATCTTCCCCGGATTCGCCAACTCCTGAGGATTAAACACCATTCGCACCCACTGCATACTCTCCAAATCTTGCTCACTAAACATCTCTGGCATATAGCAGCGCTTATCAGTGCCGATCCCGTGCTCACCCGAAATACTGCCGCCTACACGCACACAGAGCTTCAAAATTTCACCCCCCAGCTTCTCCACTTGCTCCAAAGCACCTGCATCGGCTTGGTTATATAAAATTAGCGGATGCAAATTACCATCCCCCGCATGAAACACATTGGCCACATAATAGCCAAATTCTTCACCCAGACGACCGATTTCCTTCAATACATAAGGTAACTGAGTCCGAGGAATCACACCATCCTGCACATAATAATTAGGGCTAATTTTACCCATTGCAGCAAAAGCCGCCTTGCGCCCTTTCCACAGCTTCAGCCGAGTTTCTAAATCGCTAGCACTAGTCACATTCCGAGCACCATTCTGGCGACAAATTTCCTCCACCCGCAGCTTATTTGCCTCCACCTCCACTGTTAAACCATCAACTTCTACCAGCAAAATTGCCGCCGCATCGCGTGGATAACAGCCCGTGGCTACCACATCTTCTACGGCATTGATACTGAAATTGTCCATCATCTCAATGCCACCAGGAATAATTCCCGCGCCAATAATGTCTGAAACAGCATTACCTGCCGCTTCGATCGAGTCAAAATCTGCTAGCAGCACACAGATCGACTCGGGAGTTTTTAAAATTTTCAGCGTAATTTCAGTGGCAATTCCCAAAGTTCCTTCCGAACCCACAAATAAACCCGTCAAATCATAGCCCGGAGTTTCACCAATTTCGCCCCCAGTGTTAATGATCGAACCATCCGGCAGCACTAGCTCCAACCCCAACACATGGTTAACTGTCACCCCATACTTTAAGCAATGCACCCCTCCAGAATTTTCTGCCACATTGCCCCCCACCGAGCAAATCACCTGGCTAGAAGGATCTGGAGCATAGTAAAAACCCGCACCACTGACCGCCTGAGTGACCCAGTTATTAATTACCCCCGGCTGCACTGTCACTCGCTGGTTGGCCAAATCTATGTTTAAGATTTTATTCATCCGCGCCGTGCCAATTAAGATACAGTTTTGGTCTGGCACGGCTCCACCCGATAAGCCAGTACCAGCCCCTCGGGCAATCCAAGGAATCTGTTGCTGGTCACAGAGTTTGACAATGGCCGCTACCTCAGTGGTATTCTGAGGTAGCACTACCAATTGGGGGCGTTGTAAGTCATGGTAGCTGGTTAATCCATCACATTCGTAGGTGATTAGCTCTTCCCGTTTTTGCACCACATGCCTTGTACCAACGATCGCGCTCATTTGTTTGCCGATCGCTGACCAGTCAAAAGCCGAATTGATGATGGGATCTTTTTCCAGAACTTGCATAAGGTGAGATGTGATGGAATTCTATCTAAGACTCTAACAAAAACCTCGCTCAAAAGCGCCCCAAACTCTTACCGAGCTAGAAAATTATGGACATGTAATGAGAATGGTTATAATACAGGAAACGACATGGGACGCGAGTACCGAAAAAAAGTTCCGAAGAAACTTGGCAAAGTTTACGGAATTATTCTGGTTACAGATGTAGTCAATGTCACAAGGCAATTACAGCCACTTTGATGGCAACATCTCAACACTGGAAGTTGCTCCGAATATATAGTTTTGACACGACCCACCCTACTAGTTTGCTCAGTATCAAAGGAGTCCAGGTATGACAGAAGTTAATAAATCAATCAGTACTCCAGAAACCGACCTGATTCGGTTTCTGTTCGCTCCCGGCATCGCCCCAGATCATTGTCCCTGGAACCCCGACGACGCTGATTCTGAGTTATACTATCAAGCCAAAGAACAGGCTTTTAGCTTAGATGATTGGTCGGCTGACGAACTCCAACAGTCTTCCCACAGTTTTTTTGCCAAGCTGGACGCTTGCTGGCCAGATGAAACCCCCGAAGTTTTGGCTTTGCTGTCTCAGAAGTTTTCTGGTCGTATTCCCCACCAGTGGCTAGAAAAGGTTGCAGCAGCAGCAACTAAGGCCGCCGCTGAGAAATTGGTAGCAGTAGATCAGCTTGTGACTTGCGTACAAAATTTGCTACCTGCTTGGGAAGCTGAAGACTTGCTGGTGTTTGCTCGTCCTTACTCTTATGCTATGCGTTCTGATCCAAGTGCTTTCAACGTAGACAACTTGGCGCGTTCGATCGAATGGGAAGCTCTATCTCCTACTGAGCAAGTTAAGCTCACCATGATGGTCAGCAAGTACGCTCTTGAACAATTGAACCAAGATTAATTTCGACTGCCGAGCTCCTTATCTGATCAATCTGTTGCTGGTTTTACCGGCAATGGATTTTTTCCTGTAAGCATTTGGTTCTGATTCATCAGAACCAAAGCAATTGTTGTGGATACTGGACATAACGATTTGATGGAGGTGGCTGGCGATCAACAGCAAAAGGCTTTATTATTCTTTGAACAGTTGGTAAACAAGCGCGAATAATCTGAGCAGGATAATATGGACGAACAAACCTGGTATAGCATTAAGGCTAAATATCCCATCGGTACTTTCGTGCGCGGCAAAGTAATCCAGCATCAGCCCTATGGTGTTTTTTTAGATATTGGAGAGCCGGGAGTCAAAGGTTTAATTCGGATTGTAGACTTCGTGGATGTAGGTGAAATGCGGGAAGATATGTATCCTCCGATCGGAGCCATAGTTGGCGGCATTATCTGCGATAACAGCAATAGGGAAAATGCCCAAATTAATCTCAGCACCAAACCCAGCCTCATCCACGATTTTTTGATGAACCTGCGCAAACAAGATGAAATAGATCCCACTTATCTACAAGATATGTGAAAGCAAGCAAATGACACTGTTACTCTGTCAGCTAAACAGATGAGTTCAAGTAACAGAGATTATCCTGAAAATTTTTGCCGTTAACCAGCCTACGGTTTAGCTCTCACTGAGCAGCTCACGAATTTTTTGTTCTGTTTGCTCATAGGCACCTTCACCAATGTGATCATATCGCAAAATCCCCTGCCGGTCGGCCAAAAACAAATGTGGCCAATAGTTATTATCAAAAGCCTTCCAAGTAGTGAAGTTGCTATCGATCGCCACCGGATAAGTGATTCCACGCTGCTGCACCGCTTTTTTCACATTGTTAATACTGCGCTCAAAAGCTAACTCCGGCGCATGAATACTCACCACCAACAAACCTTGACTAGCATAGTCTTTATGCCATTTGATAATAGAGGGCAGAGTACGTTGACAGTTAATGCAGCCAAAAGTCCAAAACTGCAACAAAATCACCTTGCCCTTTTGCTCTGATAGCTTGATGGGCGCAGAGTTCAACCAAGCTTCGATGCCCTGAATTTCTGGAATCTGACGACCCGACGGCTTGGCCGCTAAAGCTGAGGCCGAAGTTACTAAAGGAGAAGCGATCGCAGAACTGGGGGAGATCGGCTTTATTGCACTAGGGGGCAAATTACCCTCAGAGTTTTTACCACAACCAGCGATCGTTGATCCCGCCCAACCTAAGCCACCATAACTCAAATAAGTCAAAAGCTCTCGACGATTCATTTTAACCACCTCAAATCAACTACAAATACTTAAGATCCGAGGAACCATTTAACACCAGCAAACAGATAATAAATTCCTGTCATTATTAGCGCGACGCTTCCAAACCGAATGACCATTTCGGAGTGTTGCAGCAACTTACGACTCTGCTTCGCTAACCCCGTAAACAAACTCGCCAAGAAAATCAGCATGGTGTAACCCAAAGCATAGCTAATCATCGTCAACATGCCCAAAGCTTGAGAACCACTAGCTGCTGCTGCCGTCAACACCGCAAACAATACTGGACTAGCGCAAGGTGAACTCACCAAAGCAAAGGTAAAACCCACCCCATAAGAGCCAGCCGACTTAGGTAAAGGAATATTCGTAGTGGGCAATGGAATATTGATAATTCCCATTAACCACAGGCCCATGAGAGTCATAATCAAGCCTACCGCCAGATTGAGGTGGCCTTTATAAGATATTGTAAAGCCCCCAATTAATGAAGCAAAAAAGCCTACCAAGCTTAAAACAGTCACTGCGCCCAGCACAAATAAGCCTGCTTGGACAAAAGCATCCCAGCGAGATTTGATCTTGAGGGTGCCAATATAGCTTAAATTAACCGGTAACATTCCCAAAATACAGGGCGAAATACTAGCTAATAAACCACCTAAAAATGCTAAGACTATTAGCACGATCGGGTTGCTAGTATCTTGGAGCTTAAACCATTTTTGATAGCTACGCTCTACTCCCGAGACTAGCTGTTCGATCGGTTCACTAATTACTGGTCCCAATTGCGTAACCACCACCAGCGCAACTAAACCCAAGCCAAAATAGATCAACCATTTTTTGGAAATTGGCCATTTCTTTTTAACAGATTCTGAAGTGATTAATTCGTCAGATGGTTGAGACATAAAATTCTCGATAAAATTACGATTTTGAGGTGTAGAAAGTGAGCTTTGTACAGTATCGCGGTTCTGGATCGATTGCAGCTATAGATGAGCGTGCCCCCAAAGGCTTTCATCCGCCTGAATTCACTTCATCCGAGATAGAACCGCTATCGGGAAGACCTGCTGGCTATTTAGCTTTGGCAATAAAAGCATCTAGGGGCTTTTTATAAGTAGCTATTTCTGTTCCATCACGTTCTTCGGCTAAAACTTTACCGGTAGCCGGGTCTATAACAGCGATCAATCCAGTTTGATTCTGATTTTTAGCTAAGAACTTCTCTAGGCCAAGTTCTTTGGCTCTAGCCGTAGATTTAGCAATTGCTGCTTTGTCGCTTACATCTAGCACCACAAAATTAGCTTTACCAGCATATTCTTGCTTCAATTTTTCGAGAGTAGGAGCCACATTTTTACAAGCTGGACACCAACTGGCATAGACATCTACCACTACTGGCTTACCCTGCAATTCTGTAGCTAAGCCACCAATTTGAGCCGCAGCCTGATCACCAGTGGATTTAGCCTTGGCCGCACAGGGATTCGCTTTAGCAGCACAAGGATTCACTTTAGCCGCAGTTTCTGTGCTGGGAGAGCTAGTATTGCCAGAGCAACCGGTAACGGTACCGATCGATAGAACAGAAACCATTGCTAATAGGGCAAAGTAGCGAATTCTCATTAGGCATCCTCAAGAAAAATAATAACTTTAATATACAGATCTACCATGCTTAAGGAAGAATGGATTTATAATCTCCAGAAGATTTTAGAATTCGGATATCATTTTTATTAAAATCCATTAGAACCAGAGCGTTAGCCTTTGGGGTAAACATATCCATCAATATCCACAAAAAATATGGCTGAACAAGACTGGTTAGTGACTGATGATGGCCAATATATTAATGTAACCCAGCTATCCACCGACCAAAAATTGCACCAACCCTATCGGCTCTATCGATTTTTGACAGATTTAGAAGATATTTTGGCAGAGGTTTCTGATGATCGGGCTAGATTAGAACTGATTAGACCACTGGTACGCCACCTATTAACAAATTCGGAGTGGCTACAACTGAATTTTTCCCTGCCTGACCCAGATACCGGCTGGTCAGTAGTAATGTTATACGATGAACCAGATTTTGAAATTACTGTCCAAACTGTGGCTTGGGCACCAAAGATGGTTTCACCAGTGCATAACCATGGCACTTGGGGAATTGTGGCTTTACTGCATGGACAAGAAAAAAACACTTTTTGGCAGCGATCGGCCACAGCTAATCATCCTGACAAAATCAGCGTAGCTGGTGACTTGATGATAGATTCTGGCGATATCCTGAGTTTTTTGCCAAATGCCATTCACCACATTGAAGCGGTGGGCAATGAACCAACAATTAGCTTTAACCTCTATGGCAAAACTGACTATGAGCAACGCTTTGAGTTTGATGTTGATCTAATGACATCTAAGATTTTTTAAGATTGATTTTTTAAGTTTGATAGCTAGCAGCTTGCATCATCGGTGCAAGTGCAGCTATCAAACTTGCTTTTTACTTATCTAATGGCGGCATCCAGCACACTTGTATAGTCAGATTTATCTGGATTGTTACGATGTTGTGCCAAAACATTACCAGTAGCTGGATCAATAATGGCTACTAAGCCAGTTTGAGAGATGTTTTGAGAGAAAAATTGACTCAAGCCAGCTTGTTGAGCTGCGTTTCTGGAACGGGCGGTAGATCCTTGATCGCTGACATCAAAAACCAAAAAGTTAGCTTTGCCCGCATATTGTTTTTTCAGTTGAGAAACAGTGGGAGCCACGTTTTTGCAGGCCGGACACCAGCTTGCATAAATTTCTACTACAACTGGCTTGCCCTGAAATTTTTTGCTGAGCTGAGCAATAGTCGTCACCGGAGCCTTAGTCGATGCAGCATTTTGCTGAGTACTAGTGGCCTGAGCAGGCAAGTCTAAAATGGTCAGGCTCCCTAAAGTCAAGCCCAAAAAGATGGTTGTAAGCTTAAGCATGAATTACTCCAAGAATGAGACAAAGTTGATGGGCTACTGCTGATTTGCACAATAGCCTTTAGATATGTACAGCGATCGAAAATAATCGGATTCAATTTTGGTGAAAATCCACAGACTTTCAGATATTTATTCATACCTAAATCTCTTGCAAAACAAAACCCACCGCTTTCAGCAGTGGGCTTTGTAATGATGGTATTACTTCTTTGGTGACATCATCATCATCATGTTGCGGCCTTCTCGTTTAGGAAACTGATTAATTTCCGCCACTTCCTTAAGGTCTTCGGCCATGCGTTTGAGCAGCGCCTCAGCCAAATCGGCGTGTTGGATTTCGCGGCCCCGGAAAGTTATGGTGGCCTTCACCTTATCGCCAGACTTGAGGAACCGATCGGCTTGGCTAACCCGCACCTGATAATCGTGTTCCTCAATGGTGTAGCGCATTTTGACTTCTTTGACTTCAGCGGAATGCTGCTTTTTGCGAGCTTCCCTGGCCTTTTTTTCAAGCTCAAATTTATATTTGCCATAGTCCATAATTCTACAGACTGGCGGATCGGCCTTGTCACTGACTAAGACCAGGTCTAACTCGCGTTCTTCGGCAATTTCTAATGCCTCAGCCGGAGTTAAAATGCCAAGCTGTTCGCCAGCGGCATCAATCACTCGAATTTTAGGGAAACGAATGCGTTCATTAATTTGTGGGAGATCGCGGGTGCGTCTTTTTTCGATCACGGGTGACTTGATAGGAATGGTATTTTGGGGGTGAGGGGTTATTTGGGAGTGGGCTAGGAAGTGATCCCAACCAGCGGAAAGCTTGAATCTAGAGTGATCAAGTATCCGATTTTAAGTTAATTATTATAATACCCAATTTTTTTGGGATCAGCTAAGAACAATTTACGTTTGTTTAAATATCTTATGAATACCAGTCCTACTTTGCCCAAAATTGGCCACCAGCGCGACTGGGTTTGGCGGGGCTGGCAAACCCGCTATGCTTTTAGCCGCCCAGAAAATCTCAATAATCAACAGCCTCCAGTATTGTTTTTACACGGTTTTGGCGGCAGCATCGATCACTGGCGCAAGAATTTTGACGTATTTGGCCAAGAGCATACCGTCTATGCCTTAGATTTGGTGGGCTTTGGAGCCTCGCGTAAGCCTCAGACCGAATACAAAATTTCTCTATGGGTCGAGCAAATCCACGATTTTTGGCAGACTTTTGTGGGTGAACCGATGATTATTGTGGGTAACTCGATCGGCTCCTTGGTTGCTTTAGTAGCCGCTGCTACCTATCCCGAAATGGCCAAGTCTTTGGTGATGGTCAGTTTATTTGATCCCTCGGCAGAACAAGAAGCCATTCCCAAATTTCTGCAACCGGTGCTGAACTTTACCCGGTTAGCCATTATTCGGCCTACCTTGCTAAAGAGCTTGTTTTATTTGGTGCGCCGCCCCGGTGTCGCCAAAAAATGGGCGAAATTTGCCTATGCCAAAGACGAAGCGATCGATCAGCAGCTCATGAATATTTTCTTGACTCCTTCTCAAGATCAAGAAGCCGCCAATGCCTTTCCGGCGATTTTGCGGGGAATGCTCAGCATTTACTTTGCCCCCAACATTCGGCGCTTTTTACCCCGCATGAAACTACCGATGCTGTTAATCTGGGGTCATTTAGACAAAATTATTCCCCGTAGCAACGTACAAACTTTGGTGCGGCTCAACCCCAATATCAAGTTTGTCGAAATTCCTGATGCTGGCCACTGTGCCCATGATGAGACTCCGGCAGAGGTGAACAAACTTATTCAAGAGTGGCTGGTAGACAACCAAAAAAATGTGATCCCCGGCTATTCTGGGATGCCGGTTAAGTTATTTTAAAGCGGCTAGGAATTTATTGGGTGGCCATTGTAATTCTTGAAACATTACCGGGAAAACTAGCAAAGTACAACCCCATTCCCGTTAAATCTATGACAGTCAGCAATCACCCGTATTCCTCTGGCCTAACTGCATTGCTCTTGTTAGTTGGTGCAGTCATCTGGTCAACGATGCGCGTTTTTTCCTCGATTGTATTGTCAATTGTCAGTTACCTATTGACTATTTACGATGCTTGTCAAACGCTAGCGCTCAGAAAAACTGCTCAAGAGATAGAGGTCATGTATAACTTGGCGAACTATCCTGATGAAATTTCTGTGGCCTCAAAATAGTCAAGCAGTGCATATTTAGTCAACAAGCTGGCGAAAACAGCCGCTCAACTAATTGAGCGGCTGTTTTTTCGATCTATTCGATCTAACTTATTCGAGCTATCTGTGTAACGTCTAGCCGATTTCTACAGCATCAACGTTTACATCGGTAGCACCAGAGACACCGGCAGCAGTGGCTACCATCTGGTCTAAAATTTCTTGGCTAGGTACAGAACCCTTTAAAACAACCGAAGAACCAGTTTGGGCAACCCACAAACCTTCAATATCGGCAAGTGCAGAGTCTTCATCAAAAGCCAAGGCAACTCTTTTGGCGAGACCGCTTTGATCGTACTCACCCTCGGGGCCAACTCGCTCAGGAGCGATTTCGCCGCCAGTATTAGGATCTACTGCATCAGCGGCGGGCTGTGCTTGTACATCGGCATTTTCTGGCTTTTCCATGCCAAACATTTTCTTAAAGAAACCCATGATTAATACTCCATCGAAAAAAATTACGCACGCATCCCATTATCCATAAGGTTGACTACTTGGCAAGCAAAACATTACAAAATTTTCATAAAGCTGCCCATCAAAGTAATGAATCTGTCAACAAATTGATATGATGGCTAGACCTTCCAGATACCATCCAAAAACCATGAAGCACACCCTATCAGTCTTAGTCCAAGACGAGGCTGGTGTTTTGACTCGCATTGCCGGTTTATTTGCTCGGCGCGGGTTCAACATTGAAAGCTTGGCCGTCGGACCCAGTGAACAAGATAAACTATCCCGGATTACGATGGTGGTCAACGGCGACGAATATGTGGTGGAGCAGCTCATTAAGCAGCTTTATCGCCTCATCAACGTGCTGAAAGTTCAAGATATTACCAGCACCCCCTGCGTGGAGCGAGAATTGATGCTGCTAAAGGTCAATGCTAACAGTGGCACCCGTGGTGAAATATTGGGCTTAGCCGAAATCTTTCGCGCTCGGGCAGTGGATGTAGCCGAAGACTCAGTGACCCTAGAAGTTGTCGGAGATCCGGGCAAAATAGTGGCGATCGTTCAAGTCTTGCAAAGATTTGGTCTGCGTGAAATCGCTCGTACTGGCAAAATTTCTATGACCAGAGAATCGCGGGTCAACACCGAGTATCTGAAAAGCCAAGAAATCAAAGTCTAGAAATCAAGGTCTGAAAAATCAAGGTCTGAAACTATGTCTACCGATCGAATTATTGTGCCTCTAGATGTCCCCGATCTAAAGCAGGCGATCGAACTGATCGATCGCCTCCCCGGCGTTACCTTCTGGAAAGTGGGTCTAGAGCTATTTGTTAGCTCGGGAGCTGAGGTAATTCAGGTCTTGAAAGAGCGCAACAAGCGGATTTTTTTAGATTTAAAGTTTCATGATATTCCTAACACCGTGGCTGGAGCCTGCCGCTCCGCTGCTCGTCATCAGGTAGATTTACTGACTATTCATGCGGCCAATGGTCGGGTGGGCATGAAGGCGGCGGTCGGCGCAGTTGCTGATGCCTTGCAGCCGCCCAAAATTGTGGCAGTCACGCTTTTGACTAGCTTTAACTCTCGGGAAGTGGCCTTTGATCTGCATATTCCATTAGAAATGCAAGATTACGCCATGCAAATGGCGCTAATGGCACAAGAATCTGGTTGTCAGGGGGCAGTTTGTTCTCCGCAAGAAGTGGCCGCCCTGCGCCGAGCCTGTAGCCAAAACTTTACGCTTATTTGCCCGGGGGTACGTCCCCAATGGGCAGCAGCCGGAGATCAAAAGCGTACTATGACTCCCTATCAGGCTCTACAGGCTGGAGCTGACTATTTGGTGATTGGTAGACCTATCACTGAGGCGGTGGATGCGGTAGCTGCTTGGGAGAAAATTACCGAAGAAATGGCAGGTAAGTAAGATGCTATTCTTTTTGACTAATTGAGACATTGTGCCAATTCCAACCAAATATTCGATCGACTATATTCGACCTATAAACAAATATCAGCAATTTGGGTTGTGGCAAGTATGTTCGATCGGCAGGCAGAAAGTAAGGTCTATGACAAGGTGTGCAATATTGTTGCTGATAATCTACACATCAATCGGGATTCGGTTTATGGGGGCTTTCAGTTTAACCGGTTTATCGAAAATTTAGCCTGTTATCGAATTCAAAAATCTGGCAATCCCCACTTACTTTATTATCTTGAAGCTGTCAATATTTACTTTGATTTGTCTGAAGAATTTAAAATAGAATTCCCGGTCGAGCTGATGGAAAAAAATTCAATGACGATCGAAGACTTGGTGAAATATATTGAAGAGAACTGTGTAGCCAAGGCTCAGTAGGCTAAAAAAGCCAGTATTCTGAAAAATTAGAGTGAATGAGTAGCACTGTAATCCAAAGCTAGGATTGCAGTGCTTCTTCATCTCAAAAACTTAAGCAATGTTAAGAAATCTGCGAAAAACTACATATTTGTAGTTTTAACTAGTGTAAAGTTTGACACAATCTTTTCCGTTCTCTCGCAAAATGTAAATTAATACGCAACTCAGCTACCATAGGGCTGAAAAAACATGTTTACAAAGATTAAGCCCGAGCAAGACACTCGCTCCAAAATTTTATCGACTGCGCGGAGCCTGTTTGCACATCGGGGCTACGACGGCACTACGACTAAGGAATTAGCCGAAAAGGCTGGCATTGCCGAAGGTACTCTCTTCAGACACTTTACAAATAAGAAGGCAATTTTGGTGGAAGTGGCTACTCAGGGCTGGGTAGAATTATTGACCGATCTGTTGATGGAATTGAGCGAAATGGCTAGCTATGAGGCTATCTCTCAAGTTATTTACAAAAGAATGCTGCACTTAGGCAAAAATTACGAAGTAATGCGGGTTTGTTTTATGGAAGTGCAGTTTCACGCCGATTTGCGTGAAAAAATTCAACAGGAAGTAGTCACCAAAATGACCGATGTAGCCGAAGCTTTCTTTCAAACGGCGATCGATCGAGGAGTATACCGCCCGCTCAATGCCAAGGTAGTTGCTCAAGTGTTCTTAGGCATGTTTGTAATCGCAGGTTTCAGCCACGACACCATCATCAGCCCAGAATCTAACCACCAAGAGATGCGGGAGATGGCCGAAGGTCTAGCGGACATCTTCTTAAATGGGGTAATGACCAGACCGGTTTAGCTAGGGTCGTTTTGGTCAGTTTTTTTAGGCAGTGTTTTTGGGCTTATTGTCTTTTGATTTCTTATAATCGAGGATCGATCGGCTCACTCTCTAATGCCAACACCCCAAAAACACATTCATGAATTTGGCGCAGGGGTTGACGAGTCACAAACCTTTCTAGAGCCTCAATACCCAGAGCGAACTCCCGCAAAGCCAAAGCCCGCTTGGCTCCTAGTCCTCGCTGGCGCAATCGATCGAGGTATTCGGGCAAATCATATTCTGGGCCATAAATAATCCGTAGATATTCTGCACCCCGACATTTTACTGCTGGCTGAATTAATCCTTTCTCGCCCCGCTCTACAAAGTTCAGCGACTTTACTACTATCCCCTCACCACCTGCTGCGGTTAGGGCTTCCCACCATTGGATTGCTGCTGTCACAGCAGCGGTATCCTGAAGATCTACCACCCGGTGATTGGTAGCTAACAATAAGCTTGGGTCAGCCCCACAGATCTTGCCGATTTGATCCATGTGCCAGCAGTGATTTTTATTGATATGCACCGCCCCATCGGTGGCCATAATGTGAAAAGGCGCGAGTTTAAAATCTGCGATCGAGTTCACATTCCAGCAATAGCGCCGGTAAGCATCTACATATTTGTGCGCCAAAGTCGATCGAGCCACTGTTTTGGCTAGTTGCTCGGTAACGGTGATGCCTCGATCGCTGGCTTGTTGTAAAAGCTGAGTGGCATAGTCTAAGCCATGAGTCGCTGCTGCTCCTACAGCCGCATATTGACCACGCAGTAAACCCTGCGCTTTCGCTGACCAGGGCATTAATTCACAGTCTAAACAAACCCACTCGGTATCTAGCTGCTGCCAAAAGTCACTATTGGTCAGAGCGGCATTGAGCTTGGTCAAGAACTCAGTTTCTAACTGGGTTTCAGTGAAAAATCGGCGACCAGTGCGGGTATAGCAAACCCCGATTCCTTCGCCCACAATGCCAAAATGCTGCTCGATCGCTGCTGCGTTTTTGCCGATCACTACAATCGCCCGCGAACCCATGTGCTTTTCTTCGCAAACTACTTGGGTGATGTTGTGTTGGTGATAGTAATCAAACGCCTCGGTGGGATATTCTAAATAACTACCGTGGTTTGATGTCGCTACCGGTGACATAGTGGGTGGTAGATAGATTAACCATTTGGGATTCACTGCAAACCGACTCATTACCTCCAATGCGGCAATTGATCGATCGGCCTGAATAGTAATTTTAGGATGCAGTCGAGTTTCTAGAAAGCGTTTACCGGTAACGTCGGTAATATTCAACAAATCATCATTTTCTTGCTGCGCTGTCAGCGTCGGCTCATTGCCACCCAAAGGCTTAATGGGTTCAAAATAAACCCGTGCTGCCGGAACCTGTACCAATTCTTGTTCTGGATAGCGCAAAGCGGTGAGCTTGCCCCCAAACACGCAGCCAGTATCAATATCGATCGAGTTATTTAACCACTCAGCCTCTCGCACCGGCACATGTCCATAGACTACCGTAGCTTTACCACGATAGTTTTGTGCCCAGTTAGCGCGTACTGGTAAGCCATATTCGTCAATCTCCCCAGTGGTTTCGCCATACATGGCAAAAGATCTCACAAACCCCGAGGTCCGTCCTTGGAGTTCTTCTTTTAGCCCAGCATGAGCGACCACTAGTTTTCCTTCATCTAAAACATAGTGGCTAATCAGTCCATCCAGGAATTTTTGCAGATCTATTTTATAGTCTTCGGCAACTTCTAGTGGAATGGCATCTAGTTCATCGATCGTCTGCTGTAAACCATGGCCGACGGTAACTTTCTTGCCTCGCAGATAGCGCATTAATTTGAATTCGTGGTTGCCACAAACACAGAGCGCACTATTGGCCGCAATCATATTCCGCACCAGCTTGACTGTATCCAGATTGCGGATACCTCGATCGACTAAATCCCCTACAAATAATACTTTCCTGCCCTCGGGATGAGAGTACGTAGGAAATTCCCAAAAACCAGTTTCTTTTGCAGGTGTGGCCTGATATCCCAGCTTGCCCAGCAAGATTTCTAGCTCATCACAGCAACCATGAATATCACCAATGATATCGAATGGCCCGGTTTCGGTTTTGCGGTTGCTCCAAGAGGGAGCGCGGACAAATTCTACCTGATCGATTTTCTCGACGCTGTTTAGCACATGGGCAAAGCGAAATTCTTTATCCAAAAAGCGCAAAGACTTCCGCAGGTTTTGGCGATGGCGCTCGACGACATGGATGCCAAAGTTGCGGTTGCCGCGTTGTTGGTTGCGATCGTGGCAAAGTTGAGCAGGCAGGTCGAAGGCAATTGCCACGGCGAAGCAGTGATAGTCTTTGGCGATTTGTAGTAGGGGCTTACGGTCTTCGGGTTTGACGTTGGTGGCATCAACTACGGTGAGGCGACCGGCTTTGAGACGTTTGGCTACGATGTAGTGCAGTAGCTCAAATGCTTCGCTAGTGACCGATTGGTCATTTTCATCATCAGCGAGGATCGATCGACAGTAATCTGATGAAATGATTTCGGTGGGCAAAAAGTGCTTACGGGCAAAGGAAGATTTGCCGGAGCCGGAAGCGCCAATTAGCACAATGAGTGATAGGTCGGGGATGGATATCTGCATTTGGCGACATTAATTGGGCACGAGTGAATGTAGAGTTCTTCGCCGCTGACTGTTGCCCCCTGAGAGAATTATGGTGTGGGTTGGAACAAGCGCGAAACAAGAATTGGTATCTGAACTAGCGGCTGTACGAGAGGAATATTGGTCGGGTAATGTGCAGTTTGGTTCGGTTTAGCCCGGATCAATGCCAAGTTCTTGCAGTTTTGCTTTGAGTTGCTCAACTTCTTGTTTGGCAATAGCTGATTCCCGCTCTGCCCGTGCTGCCGCTTCATTTGCTTTTGTGGCTTCTTTATTTGCTCGTGTGACTTCTTCCTTTGCTCGTGTGGCTTCTTTATTTGCTCGTGTGGCTTCTTCCTTTGCTCGTGTGGCTTCTTTATTTGCTCGTGTGGCTTCTTCATTTGCTCGTGCGGCTTCTTCATTTGCTCGTGCTGTTGCTTCACCTGCACGCACAGCAGATTCTTGAGGAGTGGGAACCAATTCTCCATCAGGTTTAAAGAACCGCAGTTGACCGTCTAGTATTGCCAAATACAGCTCTAATGTCTCGCTCCATTTGCCTTGTGGTTGATTGGGGATTTCTTGGTAGCAATTGCCGATGAGCCGTAAGCCGACAAATTCTAGAGATTCAGGGTCGAACCAAAAATATTCTGGTGTACGAAAACGATCTTGATAGAGCTGTCTTTTAGTGGTTCTGTCTACTTCGGCGGTTGATTCGGAGAGCAGTTCAATAATAATATCTGGGTATTTGCCGTCTTCTTCCCAAACCACCCAGGAGCGTCGAGGTTGGCGCTGGGTATTTTTTACTAAGAAAAAGTCCGGGCCGCGAAAGTCCCGATTTTTGAGCTGTTGGCGACTAAAGTAAACTGTCAAATTGGCTCCGATGAAAAAATCATCTCGATCTCGCCATAGCCATTCTAGGCAGCTTACTAATAGCATTGCTTGCAAATAGTGGAGACTACTTTCCATTTCGGGTTCATCACTGGCCAACAGGTTGCTGTCGGGCAATAGGTTGGCAAATTCTTGGGAAGAGATAGTTGGCATAATTTTAGGTACCAAGTACGCGGTCTTCGAGCTGGTTTGTGGGTGAAAATCCGCTACCTGATTTTAGCTCAAAGTAATGTTGATCGAACCTGGTCACATGATGCCAAAATCTTAAGTATTTTAATAGTGTTTTGGATTAATTATGGTAGGTGGCGATCAAGAGATACTGGTAAAGCGTTTAATACAGCATTCTATTTGTGGCTACAGAACCATTGAGCAGCAAAACAACAACAGCAGCAGGCAACATATCCCTAGAGATTAAAAGTTTTACCAACACATCGGCAATCAGCGATTTCCATAGAGCTTTGGGACAATGCTTAAATTACCAAATTATGCTGGAAGTCCATGATCCAGAACGTAGTCTCTATCTCGCTGTTCCCATTGATGCCTATGAAACGTTTTTCCAAACTAGCTTAGCTCAAACTTCGATTGCCCGATATCATCTTCAGCTAATTGTTTACAACCCAATTCTTGAGGAGATCGTCCAGTGGATAAAATAGAACTATATCGTCAATCCATTCAGACTTTATTACAAGAGCACAATCGCCATTCGCCCAAAAATGGCGGTGATATTGAAAACGAGCTGCTCTTTGACCTAGAACGCGATCGATACCAGCTCATGCGAGTAGGGTGGCAAGAATTCAAACGTGTGTACCACACCGTCATGCATTTCGACATCAAAGATGGCAAAATCTGGATACAACAAAACATGACCGACGTAGATGTCGGTCAAGAACTTGTGAATATGGGCGTAGCAAAAGAAGACATTATTCTTGGGTTGCAGCCCCCTTATAAACGCCCTTACACCGGCTATGGCGTAGCCTAAACTAAAAACACTGTGCCGTTTGGGGCAATGCTGTGAGTTGATCAATGTTAAAGTCGAGCCAACCCAAGGCCAACAATAGCCACAGCATTGACCTTAGAGGAGTTTTTGGGATTTCCAGGAACCAAACCCGCTAGTGAATATATTGATAGTCAAAACTGTTCAAGATCTTTTCGCCTGGTTAATGTGAAATTGGCATCTTGACCCCAATCGCCTCCATTTTCGTGCCGAGACACACCGCACAATTGAGAGAGAGATGCTCGACCGAAACGAAAGAACCCTTTGGGAAAAGTTAAGGAATATTTCATTTCTGGCACTGTGGGCATCGATCGGCCACCCACATCAAAACTCCGTGCTAACATTTTCGCTTGTAGGATAATTATTATATGCAGAGATAAAGCCGTGATATTAAGAGTTGCCGTTGTTGGTGGTGGTCCCGCAGGTTCTTGCGCGGCAGAAACCCTAGTTCAAGCCGGAATTGAAACCTATCTAATCGAGCGCAAGCTAGATAACGCCAAACCCTGTGGAGGCGCAATTCCCCTCTGTATGGTCGAAGAGTTTAACCTGCCCCCAGAAATCATCGATCGCAAAGTGCGCAAAATGAAAATGATTTCTCCTTCTAACGTAGAAGTAAACATCGGCCAAACCTTGAAAGACGACGAATACATTGGCATGTGTCGCCGGGAAGTAATGGACAGCTACCTGAGGAACCGCGCCGAGCAGCTCGGAGCCAAGCTGATCAACGGCACCGTCCATAAAATAGAAATCCCCAGCAATGACACCGATCCATACGTATTGCACTACGCCGACCACAGCAGCGGCCAAGTAGCCGGTAACGCCCAAATATTAAAAGTAGACATGATCATTGGTGCCGACGGTGCCAACTCTCGCGTGGCTAAGGCGATCGATGCCGGTGATTACAATTACGCGATCGCTTTCCAAGAAAGAATCAAATTGCCCGAAGACAAGCTGGCCTACTACGAAGAACTGGCTGAAATGTACGTGGGTGACGATGTTTCCCCCGACTTCTACGCTTGGGTATTCCCCAAGTACGACCACGTAGCTGTGGGTACTGGCACCATGAGTCCCAACAAAGACAGCATCAAGCGTTTGCAAGCCGGAATTCGCGCTAGAGCTGCTCACCGCTTAGAAGGCGGTCAAATTATTAAAGTCGAGGCTCACCCCATTCCCGAGCATCCCCGCCCGCGCCGGGTGGTTGGTCGGGTCGCTTTAGTTGGTGATGCAGCAGGCTATGTTACCAAGTCTTCGGGTGAAGGCATTTACTTCGCAGCTAAATCTGGCCGGATGTGTGCCGAGGCGATCGTAGAGTTATCTGAAAATGGCGCAAGGATTCCTCTAGAGCGGGAAATCAAAAATACCTACATCAAACGTTGGGACAAAGCTTATGGCTTGACCTACCGAGTTTTGGATATCTTACAAAAAGTCTTCTATCGTTCTGATGCAGCCCGAGAAGCCTTTGTGGAAATGTGCGATGACATCGATGTGCAGAAGCTGACTTTCGACAGCTATTTGTATAAGACTGTGGTGCCTGCTAATCCATTGATCCAAATGAAGATTACGGCCAAGACGATCGGTAGCTTACTCCGTGGTAACGCTCTAAAACCTTAATCGATCGGCTTTAATATCTCAATAAGCAAAGCTCTCCAGAAAAAGTCTGGGGAGCTTCTTATTTCCTCAGTAATGCGGAAGACATCCCTGTAGAGGTGGAGCTATTAGTGAAAGTCGATCGCAGGCCATCGTAATTGAAAAAGTTTAAAAAAATCCTAAAATTCTTGTTGTTAGGCTTGCTCGGTATCTGTTTTGTTGCCCTAATTGGCGCTTTTACCCCAACCAAATGGTTTTATGGAAAGCAAGCCGATTGTAGTGTGCCTATTTATATAAGCAACGTCAATAACTTCCATGCCGAGATCATTTTGCCAGTGAGCAACGAAGCCTTTGACTGGCGCAAGCAGCTAGATTTGCAGCAATTAGGTCAAGATGCTGATAAATATCAATATTTAAGCTTTGGTTGGGGCGATCGAAATTTCTTCTTGAATGCCTCTTTTGATCCCATCGCAATTTTTGATGTGCTGTTTATTCCGGGGCCAAGTGTCATGCATGTCTGGGGACACACCACACCACAGCTACAGTTGGGCGCAGCCTTTGAACTCAAACAAGTTAACCTCAGCAAAGCAGAATATTTGCAGCTCACCAAATTTATCAATCACAGCTTTCAGCGATCGGCAGACAACCAGACCTCTTACATCAAACAAGGGTTGTATCAAAACAGTGGCTTTTATGAGGCGATCGGCAGTTATTCTTTTCTGCATACCTGCAACACCTGGACAGCAGAAGCCCTGCGAGTTGCTGATGTAAACACGCCACTCTGGGGAGCATTGGCTCCAGCAGTGATGCGACAGATAGACTGTGATTGTGGATTAAGTTTGTAAAGTAGTGTCACAAACTCTTTTACATGTAAGTTCCTAAACAGTCATGAAGGTACTATTGATAGCTTGAAACCCAAATCGCCTAATTTTTGCAACAGTACAAATAAATCAATGCTGGTCGGAGGGGATGATATTTCCTCGGTAACTTCTGGACTAGTATTTGCCTGCAAAAAACCTAATCTAGCTTCTGCAACATTTCTTAAAGCTAAATCTAATTCATCATAAGTACAGTCTTCCAAAACAGCATCTAAGTAAGCGGCTGCTTCCTTAGGATCTTTCAAAGACTCAATCAGATACGAATGATAACTGCTACTCGCTGGTGTTTTCACGTTGCTTAAAGTCATTCCAAAGTTGTTTAGCTTTAACAATGTCATCTTCTTGTGTGTCGTTGTCTCCACCACAGATGAGTAGAATAATTTCCAAACCCGCTTCTGCAAAGTATACCCGATAACCAGGCTCACAGTCAATTTTAAACTCAAAGACACCTTCTCCGACTGATCGATAATCACCTCTGGTACGACCTACTGGCCAATAAGAATTACTCCGTATCAAAAATTAAAAAGCAATGCTAGCTAGAAGCTCAACCAGCAGCTAGAATGTCAGAGGTCTTCAATCCACGCCATCCTAGAGGAAAACCACCATGTCAGATTTAGATCGCGGAATCATGAAATTTAAAGGTGCCGATAACCCGATCGTCATCGCCATTTCCGCTGCCCTCGTCTTGGGCACCATCACCGCACTAGTAGTTTGGGCGCTGCGCACCGCTTACGTTGTAGCCTAAGTTTCAACCTTGAACAACATCCACACTCTGCCCGCTGAAGTCATCCATCGCATCACCGCCGGTGAAGTGATCGACTCCTTAGCCGCAGTGGTCAGAGAACTAGCCGAAAACTCGATCGATGCCGGAGCCACCCGTCTGACCATTCAGGTTTACCCCGAACTGTGGCGAATTCAGGTGGCAGACAACGGACGAGGCATGGACTTGGCCAACCTGCAACAGGCCGCCAGCGCCTACAGCACCAGCAAAATCACCAACTCCGAAGACCTATGGCGCATTACCAGCCTGGGGTTTCGGGGTGAAGCTCTGCACAGCATTGCCCAACTTGCCGACCTAGAAATCCTCAGCCGCAGCGCTGAAAGCGGCTGGCAAGTTACCTATAACCACCAAGGCAAAGTCACCAAAGCCGAAGCTGCGGCGATCGCCCCCGGCACAATCATCACTGCCAGCAACATCTTTGAGGAATGGCTGCCCCGCCGCGCGGCTTTGCCGCCAGTCAGTCAACAGCTCAAGCAAATCCAAGCCCTAATCGGCAATCTGGCACTTTGTCACCCTCAAGTGCAGTGGCAAGTCTGGAACAACGAAAAACCCTGGTTTAACATTAACGCCGTCCCCAGCGCCCGCCAAACCTTGCCACAGATTTTGCCTCGGGTACGGGTAGAAGACCTGCGCCAAATTGTTCTGAATATTTCTGATATCACCGAAGTAGCTGATCACCTGGGCACCAGTCAGATTGAATTGTTACTGGGTTTACCCGATCGATGTCACCGGCATCGCGCTGACTGGGTGAAAGTAGCAGTCAATGGCCGCATGGTTACAGCCCCTGAGCTAGAGCAAGCGATCATGTCTGGCATGATGCGCACTTTGCCCCGCGATCGATATCCGGTCTGTTTCTTACATATTTACCTACCCCCAGCGCAAATTGACTGGAATCGCCATCCGGCTAAATCCGAAATCTACTTACATCGCATGGATTTTTGGCAGGAGCAGATTAAGAGGTCGATCGAACAAATTTTGCGGCTCAGCTCTAGCGAAGAGCTACTAATTCCGACCAAAGTCGCCCAGCTTTTGACCGCCGCCGAACAGCCCGGTGGCTACCAAGTACCCCAACGGGAAGTTACCGATGGAGGCTGGCAAAATTCCTTAGAACTAAAAGCCGTTGGCCAACTCCTAAACACTTATATAGTCGCTGAACATCCCACAGGTCTATGGCTAGTGGAGCAACATATTGCCCATGAACGAGTACTGTACGAAGAAATCGTGAATGCTTGGCAGTTACAGGATTTAGAAACACCTTTGCTGTTGGCAGATTTAAGCGAAAAACAGGTCGATCGACTGCAAAAACTCAACCTAGAAATAGATATTTTTGGGGCTGGCATGTGGGCGATTCGTCGTGTGCCACAACCTTTGTTAAACCGCTTAGATTTGGCAGCAGCCATTATCGAACTTAGTCATGGCAATGACCTGACGGCAGCTCAAGTGGCGGTGGCCTGTCGCTGTGCTATTCGCAATGGCACAACTTTGAGCTTACCCGAGATGCAGAATTTGCTAAATCAATGGCAAAACACTCGCAATCCGCGCACTTGTCCCCACGGGCGACCGATTTATCTATCGTTTCCAGAGTCGGCGCTTTCTCGATCGTTCCGTCGCCATTGGGTAATTGGCAAAAGCCATGGAATATAACAGAAAAGCCCCCTCCTGTTAGCATCTAACTAAACAAAAATTGATATCGAAAGCCACAGCTTTTACTGACTATACAAATACTCTAGCTAATACACCCACTAAAGAATCAATTGCTGCAAGTATTTCATTACTATTACTTAATTCATTAAGTTTACTATTAACATTTTCAATACCATCTTTAAACTGATTTTCTAAAGATTCTAGCTTGAAAGCAATTTGATCTAAAATAGCTCTTCGTAATTTAGACCTGGTAATTGCTAATTCACTTTTTAAATCGAAAAATTTTCTCATGTACTCTGGACTTTGATCTTGCACATAACCAATTACTTCAGGAGAACCCAAAAGAAGCTCTAACTCTTCTATATCTTGAAGATATTTATCCCTTGTAACCTTTGTTTGGTTAATAGTTGCCATTTGTGTACCTTCTTAATAAATGAGTGATTTTTTTAGAATTTTACCTAACCGAAAAAGTTGTTTATTGCATATCAATTTACCGCTCTATTTTTTTCAACTATTTTTATAAACTCATCAGCTTCTTTGATAAAGGAGTCGATTCTTGCACTTGTAAGCTTATCCTCCAGTATTGCTTTGAAAACAGATTTAAATTCTGTAAGTGACTGTGATGCTTCTGTTAATTCCATTACAGTTTTAGATGCAGTCAAAGTAGATTTTCTGAGGCTAACCCACTCACTAGGATTAGCAATCGGGGTTTTACTAACAATGGGTGGAATTACAGATCTTGTTTCTCTAGAACTTGTGATTGATCTAATATCTACATCAATTGTTCTACTTAGTTCAGCAATCAGTACTTCTTGTATTTCTAAGGCTTCAAGAATTGTCTTGCCCCTCAATTCCAATTCATTCCTCAAGGTTTGACGAATTTGAGAGGAAATAGATATTTTGACAATAGACGGAACAAATCCTCTGAGAACTGGATCTTCTTTTAAACCACCACTCAACTTA
>JAAFHZ010000017.1:43589-48298 GCA_013297675.1 Synechococcales cyanobacterium bin59.metabat.ball.084
AGAAATATTATCGACGATGCTTCTAGTGCTAGTACTAGCTAAATCTGGCGAATTTGAGGTAGCTAAATCTTCTAACTTACTAAAATAAGATCTTAACAACCTTGATTGAGAAATCAATCTATCTACTGATTTTAAGGTTAGTTTATTTTGCCCGCTTAAACTATTATATCTATCTTTAGTAACATTATTTGTTGATATATCCTCTATCAGTATGTCTTCCGATGTTCTATCAATAGTAATTTCTGCTGATTTCACAAGAAGCCCTTCAAGAGCCAATGAATATGTTCGACCAGCTTGGGAAAACTTTTTATACTCATCAATACTAGCACCACAAGAGCATAAAAAAGTTGTTATGGTTATAAAAAGGAGAGATGATAATGTTTTCTTAAGCATAGTAATCCTCTAATAAATTTGCATACTAAATTGGCTTTCAAGCCTTACTTAGCAACAAACTAATCTTCATAATTGATTTCAGCTTACTATGACTGCATCAATTATTTCGACCATCAGTGTTGTTCGTTTAAAATCACAAAATAGATTTTTAGTTCTATTTAAGAATAGAACATTTATCATAGTGGTTAAAGCTGATTGAGCTATCTTGTTAGCTTAATAAGTGCTTTACTTATGAAGTTTAGTATAATCTTGAACATCTAAAAAGTTCTCATTTTAGTTACAAAAATTTATCCTACTACCTTCATGCCATAAGAATATAGACAAAATATGTAGTAAAAGCCTTTTCCAGAGCAAAAAAGATCCATATTCTTTTAGTGGGAATGGGGTATGCCAAAATTTTTCTGTCTGTACTGAACCTGCTAAATTCATTAGAAAAAGTCAATTAAGCTAGGCAAATCCGACTTTTTGGCTTTGCCTAGTTCAATTACTCACAGCCGGTAAAATTTATCTAAGTAAGTTTGTTGATTGATCGACAAACGCCGTAGCCAAGTAATCCGCCGTATTTTCTACCAACGGAATCACATTTTCATACAGCATTCTTTTTGGCCCCAACAAACTCACACTGCCGATCGAAGTTGCTGTTGGGCAGTAGCTGCTAGAAACCAAAGTGCAAATCTGCATTGGCTCCCAGGCATTCTCTGTGCCAATCCGAATCGAAATTTTTTCGGTACCACTGGGCATACCGGGCACCAATGACTGCCAAATCTGCGCTGGTTCTGCTTCCAGCAGTTGCAGCAAATTTTGCACCTGTTGCAGCTCTGCAAACTCTGGCTGTCGCAACAACCCCGAAAACCCCCGCATCATCACCTGAGTGCTAGGCAGACTGCGCTGCTGCAATACTGCTACTAGCTTTTCGATCGCTGATACACAGTGACTAAACCTGTCCCCAATAGCTGGCCAATCGATCAACAGCAGCTCCGTGGTCGATCGATTACACATCTGCCGATTTAACAAAGCCGCCAAATCTGGCAAATCAGCATCATCCACCACCAGATCTAACACCACCGACTGGCTTTGATAAGAATCAAATACCGCGATCGCCATTACTTTTTGCTCAGCCACCTGCACCAACTGCAAATGGCGCAGAGTCGAACTACTGGTCGCTGGAGGAGTAACGATCGCAATATAGCCGCTCAAAGTCGCCAAAATTTGCGCCGCTCCATGCAGCAAAGCTTCCAGGCTCCATTTCTCCCAATCCAACTGACTAGAAAGCGCTGACTGAACCTTGCTGCCCACCGTTAAATCGGGCTGAAGCAACTCGTCCACATACATTCGATAGCCCGAATCGGAAGGCACCCGTCCCGCTGAAGTATGAGGCTGATACAGCAGGCCAGCTTTTTCTAACAGCACAAAGCTGTTGCGAATCGTGGCTGAACTAACCTGCAAATTAAATTCATCCACCAACGCCTTTGAGCCGACCGGTTCAGCGGTGGTGATGTAATGGCGGATTGTTGCCCACAAAATTTTTTGTTGTCGCTGGTTTAAATTCATTTGTCTAATACAAGCCGAAAACCGACGGCCAACAAGAAAAAATATTTAAAGTAATAACATCAATTATCAGGCTAAAAAGCCAATTTGTGGTATTCAAACAAACACTAATACTTAGGAATACTGGGGTCAACGATCTGCGAATAGGCGGCAATGCCTCCAATCACATTGTATATATCAGTAAAACCCTGGCTGGCCAGCCAACCGCACATTTGAGCCGATCGCATCCCATGATGACAAAGAACAATGGTTTCTACTGTTGGTTGCAAATGCTGCTGAATCTCGATCGACCATTGGCCATGCTCACTGAGGGGTAGATTCATAAAACCAGGGATACTAGCCACAGCTAGCTCTTGTGGCTCTCGCACATCCACCAACTGACAGCAGCGATCTGGATCAGCAAGCTTTGCGGCTAGTTCAGTTACAGTGATTTCAAGGAATGGTACTTCTGGCATAAAAATTCAGAAACTAATAACTTCCAGATTTTATACCCCTAAGGAGCTTTCGCTGAGGAACTTTTTCTGAGGAACTTTCTCCTAAACCATTCAGACTATACAAATAGCCACTTCCCTTTGCCCTGCGATCTCCATTAACTTTTCAGGTACAAGCTACCATGCTGTTCAAAAAATTCTTTGTTTTCGCACTGTTGTTGCCAGCAAGCACTTTGTTTGCGCTGCTGCCCGCCTGGGGACAACCCGCTACTCCCATTAAGCTTGCTCCTGGCTTTCCCCATCAAAATGGCGTATTCAGTGGGGCTATTAATGGCAACTACTCTTTAAGCTCAATTGCTAAGTTCGATCGAGATCAAAACCCCTGTTTGGGATTTGCTAGCAATAGTCCTGCTCACACAATTATGCTGGCATCAGGCTTTGCCAAACTGAATTTTCAGGTCAATAGCCGGGGTAAAGATACCACCCTAATTATCAAAGCTCCCAATGGCCAAATCTTTTGCGGTGATGATGCCGGTGCCAAAAAAGATGCCCTAGTCGTAACCGAAAATCCACCTGGTGGTCAATACGATGTGTGGATAGGCAGTATTGAACCGGGTAAACGCTGGAACTATAGCCTGACTGTTAGTGAAAAATAATCTAGTGAAAAATAATCGGCAAGAAGCTAACTTACCACTCCCCAATCTTTTAGTCATTACCTTTTGGTCATTGCCCTTTTGGTCATTACTATGGCGATGCTGTGATCAAGATTTAATTATGACAAAAAATTTCTGTAGGGATTACTCACCACCTAATCACCGACTAAACGGGCTAGAATGGCTGGTGGTGAAATTCTGAAAAAAGCAAAAAGTAAAGTGTTATCCAACTTGGTGGCCGACTTCCGCATTATTTTTGAGCGCGACCCCGCTGCCCGTAACTGGTTAGAGGTTGTGGTCTGTTACCCAGGGCTACAGGCACTGGTAATGCATCGCTTTGCCCACATGCTATATAGAATGCGGTTGCCTTTCCTGCCGCGTTTCTTGTCACATATTGCCAGGGGTTTGACCGGCATTGAAATTCACCCCGGCGCACGCATTGGCAAGAGCGTATTTATTGACCACGGCATGGGCGTAGTGATTGGTGAGACGGCCATTATTGGGGACTTTGCCTTGATTTATCAGGGCGTGACTTTGGGTGGTACTGGCAAAGAAACGGGTAAGCGTCACCCCACTGTTGGTAAAAACGTGGTGGTCGGAGCTGGAGCCAAAGTCTTGGGGAATTTGAATATTGGTGATAATGTGCGGATTGGTGCTGGTTCGGTGGTGCTGCGGGATGTGCCTTCGGACTGCACGGTGGTAGGAATTCCTGGCCGAATTATTTATAAGTCGGGGGTGAAGGTTGCGCCCTTGGAGCACAATAGTTTGCCAGACTCGGAAGCCGAAGTAATTAGAGCATTGCTCGATCGCATTGAAGTATTAGAGTCCAAAATGGAGCAGCTTACTCCACCTGAGCCTGCCAATGCTCCAGCTCGGACAATGCACGAGCAGATGATTCATGATCGATCGGCGGCTCAATGCGCCTTACAAGATAAAACCATTCGTCAATTTTTGGATGGTTCGGGAATTTAGTTCCTAAGCTGTGATTTGGATGCTTAACTGATGGACTGTGATTGGTTGATCGTTGATTAATCTGACAAATCATTAATTTTTATTGGTAGGTACTGCCCACCATTTGGGATTGTTGATGAATATTGGGATTGTAGGATTAGGTTTAATCGGAGCCTCACTGGCTGGAGATTTACGCGGCATTGGACATCAAATTCATGGAGTCAGCCGCCAGCAGAGCACCTGTGACTTTGCCTTAGCCAATGGCTTAGTCGATCGAGCTGCTACTGATATCTCTACTCTGGCCACCTGCGAAATAATTATTATCTGCACCCCGATCGATAAAATTATCCTTACTGTTTCTCTGTTGGCTCCTCATCTTTCACCAGAAACTATTGTGACTGATGCTGGATCGGTAAAAGAATCGATAGTTGCCCCAGCGACCCAAATCTGGCCAAATTTTGTGGGCGGTCATCCCATGGCGGGCAAAGCGGAAAGTGGAATTGCGGCGGCGGAGCTGGGGATGTTTCGAGATAAGCCCTATGTGGTTACGCCAATTGCTGAAACTAACCCGATCGCGGTGGATAAGATCAAGAGCTTAGTAAAATCTCTTGACTGTCGATTGTTTGAAGCTAGCCCTATTGACCACGATCGAGCAGTGGCCTGGATCTCCCATTTACCAGTGATGATCAGCTCCAGCCTGATTCATGGTTGTTTAGAAAATTGTCCTCCAGAC
>JAAFHZ010000170.1 GCA_013297675.1 Synechococcales cyanobacterium bin59.metabat.ball.084
GCACAAGGAGTAATACCGACTAAACCAGCTAAGAAACCACTGGCAATGCCAACAGCAGTGGGCTTTTGGCGTAATCCCCACTCTAAAACCATCCAAGCTAAGCCAGCCGCCGCACTAGCAATCATGGTAGTAACAAAAGGAATCACGGCACCTTTAGCACTCAAACCACTGCCGCCGTTAAAGCCAAACCAGCCAAACCAGAGCATTCCAATCCCTAACATCACAAATGGTACATTGTGAGGTGCCGCAGGCTGAGTTTTGTAAGTGCGTCGAGGGCCAATTACCCAAGCTGCGACTACTGCCGAAACCCCAGAACTGATATGTACGACGTTACCACCAGCGAAGTCTAAGGCACCCATTGCACCTAACCAGCCTTTACCCCATACCCAGTGAGCCAAAGGAGCATAAATGAGGGTAGACCACAGCGCTACGAACCAGAAGTAAGCTTTAAAGCTCATCCGCTCAACAATCGCTCCAGAAATCAAAGCCGGTGTAATGATGGCAAACATCATTTGGTACACCATAAATACCTGGTGAGGAATAGTGCTGGCATACTCTACTGCTTGAGTACCAGATACACCATTTAAGCCTAACCATTTGATGCCACCAATGTATGGACTAATTAACTTGGCATCAAACTTCAACACGTCGGTTGCTTTAGTAGCAACTTCGTCGATCGGATTGTTGAACGCTAAGCTGTAACCAAACAGCACCCAGGTAACTCCGACCACGGCCATCAGCACAAAGCTCATCATCATGGTGTTGAGAATGTTGCGGGATTTCACCAAGCCACCATAGAAAAAAGCCAAACCTGGAGTCATAAACAGCACTAAAGCTGCCGACATCAACATAAATGCAGTATCACCAGTATCGATCGGCACCTTCACTGGAGGTGCCTCTTCTGCCCAGGCATTACCCATCAACGGACCACTAAGCAACCACAGAGAAACTAATGATATTAGGATTATTTTTTTGAACACTGCGCTGATTTCCTCACGCCAGAATTAAATATAGGAATTGATACGTATCACGAATGGACAATTCTGTATTT
This sequence comes from Synechococcales cyanobacterium bin59.metabat.ball.084, assembly GCA_013297675.1. Taxonomy (GTDB): domain Bacteria; phylum Cyanobacteriota; class Cyanobacteriia; order Cyanobacteriales; family Chamaesiphonaceae; genus JAAFHZ01. Next base: position 1,052 of record JAAFHZ010000170.1, read on the forward strand.
GAAGTCGCCAAGCATTCTGTATACTACAATACCTTTCTGCGTAAAATAAAGTTAATTTATCTGAAGTTCTTATAATTGACACAGCTATTTAGTGGCCACCACTGCTAAGTTCCAAGCATATTTGCGCAGAAATGGAAATTTTTTGAGCAGCCGATCGACTTCCTCTAAGCGTTGATATTTAGGCCGCAACCGCTGGTGCTCAATAATAATTTTTTTCCAATAGCGCTCTTGATTGGGATGCACTCGCTCAATTAAATAAAAACGCAAAAAAATCCAGAGGGTGGCTAACCAAAAAGTACTGTACTCAGTATGGCTAAACGTCCCTTGCACAAACTTCACAATATCAATATGCAGGGGAGTTTCGTCTGCTGTCCGGACATCCATGGCCATGCGGCGATAGATATTAATCACCGGGTTGTGACGAAGAGGGTCCCAGAAACAAGCTTGACCACCGGGCTTTAGTACTCGCTGCATCTCGCGAATGCAAGCCTGTGGATCGGGCAGATGATGCAGCAAATTGGAAGCATAGACAATATCAAAAGAATTGTCCGGAAAATCTAGCGCCATGGCATTGACCGTGGCACCCGTGACTTTTACCCCGTTACTGGCCGCCAGCTTCAGTGCTACTTCTACCATTCTAGGTGAATAATCCGCCGCAATACAGTCAGCGCCTTTGGTGGCAAAGTACACGCTATTTTCGCCAGCTCCACAGCCTAAGTCCAACAGCTTTTTACCTGCAACATCGCCCAAATGTTGCAGAATGAACCGATTTTCTGGCGCTGTACAGGCCTCGAAGTAATCTTTGACCAGAATGCCATCGACATCGATTGTCGCTGCCCATTCGTCATGGAAGCGTCGTTCCTTGGCAAATAAATCTTGGTCATCCATAAAACTATTTCAAAGAATAAATCCGACCATCCACCAACATTAAGGAAATCCCTTTGGCTAACAGGTGATCGATCGTTTTATAAAACACCCCACTATCGGGAACCTTAATCACTCGCTGGTTGCGACTATTCGAGAAACGCTTAGCCACCCGCTGATTGTCAAACACCGGCAAAGTATTCTGTGGTGCATCGCCACTTACCTTACCTAACTCCACAAATTCTCGCAGCGGACATGCGACCAACTCCGCAAATTTATCTACCACAATATAACAAGTGCGCGGCAGGGTAGCTGAAGCGAGGGGCATCACCTGCATTTCAGGAGCCACCAAGGCAGGAATGATGCGCTCTGTCCAGCCCTCTTCATCTGGTAAGTCATCATCATCGTCATCTAACAGGTCAGACATTTCCTCGCCAAAAATGTCTGCTACCACTGATAGGTCTTGCTGCATTTCCTCAACGGAGTCTGGTAATTCTGGAGCCAGATCATCATTGCTAGCCAAGCGAGGTAAGGATTTTTGAACCGTCACCTTAGGTGCTGGTGACTTCGGCGGAGTTTGATCGAAGTAAGAAGCTGGAATACTCGAAGTAATCGGTGGCAGCACTGGCGGGAAAGTTACTGGCGGGGTTTCAGCTTCGCTGTCTGTATTGGTGAACTGATCAAAAGTAATCAGAGCGTCAATAACTGGTGCATCGGCAGAATATTTTTGTGCTCTGGTGATCGGCTTGGGAGCACCAGATCTGGTGGTTTGGGCTGGATTGAATTCATCTTCGGTAGCCGAAGATCTCCGTCGCACCCGCCGATTACCGGTGGTAACTGCTGTTACCCGCAGTCGCGGAACTTCTGAGGGTATTTCTGCTGCGTCTATGTCGTCAGCATTACTTTCCTCCAGACTAATTGGGGCTTCTAAGAAAATTTCCTCTTCAGTTTCACCTCGCTGAGTACGCTTATCGGAAATTAACGACTCATACTCTTCTTCCGGAATATTGTTTTTCAACAGTCTGCTGATTGTCGAAGTGCTCACGCCATATCGATCGGCCAAGGCCGTAGTGCTCTCACCAGAAGAGCGATAGGTGCTAACGATGGCTTTTTTATCGGCAGCAGTAAGTTTTCTCGGACTCATGTTTCCCGACCCCAAATTTAGCCTTTACATCTTAACCCATTGCTGCGCCCGGTATTAAGCAAGCGATTGAATAGAGGCAACTAAATACCATTGAAAGTACAATATCAAGTACTGCCTACAGAATTCGACATCTAACGAATGAATTATCCAAAAATTGCCTTACTAGTGGTGCTGGGATTAACTGCGACGGCCTGTGGGAATGATAAAACTCCCAATGCCTTGAGTCCCTCAGCTACCCCATCTGCAACCGCACCTGTTGTTCCAGCCATACCTTCGCCGGAAGCGACTACTGGTGCATCAACCCCAACAGTGGCTCCTCTTTCTGGAGCACCCCCATTGGTTCCGGGCACCATTCCCAGCAGTGGAGTTAATCCTCCTGGAACTTACTCCGGCAACTCTAGCGAATCTAACAATATCCGCAGTGGCTCCAATGAAAATTCATCGCCCAGACGCAAAAAAGCTCAGGTTCAAAAAGTAACCCGGCCTTCTCCTCAAGTTACTTACTACGATACTCCTGTAAAGGGCAAACCTGGCGCTAATAAACCGGCTAAACCCCTAAAAGAAAAAGATGGCGATGGGGCTGTAGAAGAAATCGAAAATCCCAAAAAGTTACCTACTAAACCGGTTAAGAAGACCGCAGATACCAGCAACGACAATGGTGAAGAAAAAGAGCCAGCAGTTAAACCTGCTAAATCACCTAAGGCCGAAGGAGGCGAGGGTATAAAGACTAAACCCCCGAAAGCTGATGAGGAGGGAGGTGAAGGTAAAAAGGCGAAGCCAGCAGCAGATGCTGAAAACAAAAATTAGGGTTTTTGCTGACTCCTAACGATTTAACAGCCGCTGCACCCGGTGGGCATTTTCCCATTCTAGGGCAGCGGCGATCGATAGCTGCACAAAGCCCGCAATCCAAAAGACTTCTAACAAGTCGCCGCTTTCATAGCCGCCGGTTTTGGCCAAAAAGGCAAAGCGCATATCGGCCAAATAAATACAGGCCAGTCCTTGGGCTACGATTTGCCAGGTGGTACCCATGCGGCCACCCCAAAAGCCCAAAAACAAAATTGCTGCCATCACAATTAGTACTACATCTGAAAGCAAATAGAACAACCCGAAAGCTTCTACTAGAGGCTGCAATAGTTTATCGATCGAGTTAGCCCAAGCAATAGAGCTAGTGGTGGTACTAGTTGCTAAGTTAGCACTGCTCATAATTTGCATGGCGATAATCGTAGATGCTACCGCGACAATTCCGACCATCAGCATGTGAATACGGCTCAAAGCCACTTTTTGCTGAGCCATAACTAAGCCCAAGCCCCAGATGGTCAAGACATAGAATGATACATTGAAGATATCTGCTGGTGAAGCTCCAGATTTGACCCCAAAACCTAGCTCCCATACAACAGTTAGCATTTGGCTCATCAAAATAGCGATCGTTGCCCAACTAAACAAGCCCCACACTCTTTGGCCACTGGGAATATGAACCTGGAGGGAATTGCGCCAACAGAGAGAAAAAGTCCCGAGCAAGGCGATGGTGCTAAAAAAGCTGGTGATGAATTTAAACCAAGTGGGTCGAGCAGTGCCTATTTCAGTTATGCCAAACATCAGGTAAATTACCAGCACAAACACCAAAAAAACTGTGCCCCAAGCGGTTACTTTTCCGCTGTTCCAGCGATTCTGTGATTTGATTCTGAGAATAGTTGTTTCGGTGCTGTTGCGGTAGTCCATAAAATCCTGAAAATTTTGGCCTAATGAGGGTGATCTTAAAAGTTATTAGTTAATTCAGCAGTGGAATGGCGGAATCAGAATAGCCGAGACATTTTGGGTGTGGCTAAAGGTAGTCGATCGATCACTTCTGTCACCATGGCTAATCCTACTTGGCGACTGGCTAACTGCTGAAAGCGATCGATGATTTGGCGACCGCGATCTAGTTCTGTCACCTCAATAGGAGGCGGAGTGGCTTGCAAGCAAGCTTGTAAATCGGCTTCGGAATCGATCGGCAAATTACTTGCCACTACCTCACGGCCAAAAGCTCTCGCTCTTTCGCTACCACCCAAGTCGGCAATAACTAGCCACAGAGATTGCAATAAATGAATTGCCAAATTTGGCACAGCTTTACCTTGGGGATAAGGTGACTGTAAAACAGTTTTTGGTGAGGATAAAATCTGAGGCTGGGTAGAGAGACTCTGTTCAATCTCAGGGTGAATTGCTTGATGCAAATCTAGTCTTGTGCCTAGTCTGGGTTCATCAACCAAAACCCAGAGAGAGTAAGCCGATGACTCAGTTACTAATAAATAAATGTTACTGGTATGATCTGTTAAATGGCACCAGGTATTTTCTGCTTCAGTCTTTTGGCCTAAAGAAAATGTAGCTTGATGATGGTATGTATTGCCGAGATACGACAAGCTGTGTACTGCACTGCCACCAGTTGCTAATAGCTGGATACATTCAGGTGTGATCTTAAACATGGTAGTCAGAGATAAAAAAAGATGACGGTAGATCACCTTTCTGTTGGGCTTCTTCAGCAAAAAAGACGGGATATTTCCCGTCTTTTTTGATTACTTTGCATTCATGACAAAAGAACTTATTCGTAAGTCTTTTTGCCTTTGAATTTAACAGTTACTGGCTCGGGATTGCTGCCAATATTTCTGTCTATCTTGCCATGGAATTCCCGGCCTGCGTTGACTTTTTCAGAAAATACGCCATCTTTCGGATGAAGTAGCTCGGTGTCTCCGTTGGGCAATACTCGATAGACTTTGTAATCTTCGATTTTGGGTTTGAACTTGGTGCGCAGTTGGGTACCCAATGCCAAGCACTGCTCCTTGCGGGGCATGTACAAGAGGTTTTCACCTGCATTCATGGTGGCGGCACCGCCAGTAGGTAGTTCAAATACCTGGGCGCTTTTGCTAGTCCAGGTAATTGCGTACTTTTCTTCGACATCTGCTTTGGATAGCAAGCCGCCAGTATTACCACCGTAGACGGGGGTTTTACCAGTTAGTTGTATTTTATCCGCCATAATTTTGTGATTATATGTGGGTTTTGAGGCAGATCGTACCACTGCTGCCCAGCCAATCAATCCACTCTGTCAAGAACTGTAACACTTGCGGCTCTGGCCTTTACAAATATTTAGGTTGGGCGATCGAGTTCATCTCAGTATTTTTTGTATGATTTTGCTTACGCCACACTCTATTGCGATGTTCCGTTTGAGCAGTTTCAAAACAAGTTCGGTCGTTTATCCACAACCCTTTCTTAAATTCAACTCAAAAATATGTTCAGTTTTTGGCAGTCTTTTACAGCCGCTACGTTGCTCTCTAGTGCTGTTTTACTCAATAACACTCCTCTCGCTTTCGCTCAAGAAGAACCTCCTGTTGCCCCAGCATGTACAGATAACTCATACAAGTGCCTACAATCCAAAGAACAATATCGATTAGCAAAAATAACCGAAGGCTGTGCAGAACAGAAGAAGGAAGTAAAAGGAATTACTTACGAACTCTGTCGGATCAATGGCAAGGTGGTGAGTGCTTCTGAATCGATTACCGAGGCTGGTGACGGAATTGGCTATTGGTTTGAGAAAGGCCAGGTAGTAGCAATCCGTTATTTTCATGATGGCACCTTGGTAACTTTTGCTGGTTCTAAGGTCAAAACTGTCCGCAATGTCTACGACGATAGCAACGGCCGCTTTGAGAAGCCAAATGCCGCAGCACGCATGCAGTTTGAAACTGCTGCTGCCCGTGGATACCGATCGATTTTCAAGGTGTTTGGGATTCGCTAGCGCAATCCTAGCCAAGTGATGATGTCTTGCTTGGTGAAGAGTTCGATCGCCAGCAATATCACGAAGCCCATCATGGCAAAGCGCCCGTTGACTTGCTCGGCGTAACTTGTCCAACCAAAGGCCGGATCAGTAGGATTTTTAGGAGTCTCTACTGCCGGTGCTTTTTTTTCGCTCATGGATTTTTTTAAATTCTGGGGTGCTCAGAGGAGATCATACCGTAACATTTGAAAGAAGATGATCGCTCAGTTTGAGCAATAAGTTTAGAAATCTGTAAATTTTCAGAGGTTATTGTCAGTGACTACTTCACTTGCTTGGCTACCCAAACAACATATCAGCTCTTGGCTAGCAGCTACTTGGCCAGAATACCTCGATCGATTAGAACACCCAGCTAACGATCAAGAACGAGTTTTTTTTAACCTAAATACCATGTGGGTCGATATGGGTAATGAGGGCATTAACCACGCCAGATTTAACAAGCTTCTGACCATGTTGTTATTTACCTGGTTTTCACGGCAACCCCAGACTAAATTTGACCTGTTGGGTGGCTGCACGATGGAAAAACCCCAGGTTCAAGGTGCCGCACCTGATGAAATCTTATATATAGCAATTCCGATTCGCGTAAAGTGAATTACGCCAATAAGGCGGGTATTTAGGCGCATTGATTCTCTACTTCATTTTCAAAAGGTGAATCGCAATAGCATCCATGGGCAAACCAGTTTCGAA
>JAAFHZ010000171.1 GCA_013297675.1 Synechococcales cyanobacterium bin59.metabat.ball.084
GGGGCGTACTCATTTATTGATTCCAGTGGGTCTTTTTTTTGGTAAAATCAGTTTCTCACGCTTTCGCCCCTTTCTTCTATCATTCACAATCCGCAAGCTTTTCAGGAGTTCTCTGCACCACTAAGGTCACTGGCTAGATTTTTGGCAGGCAGCCGATTTTGATTGTGAAGCATTTATCAAATTTGTGTATCGCGGTCAAATACTAGGATTGGTCAGATTTGCTCTGTATCCCTACCCTCTTAATAGCAAACAGCCAGAAATTGTGGAGATTATGCACATCGAATCAGTTCGAGACAAACTAAAGCTTTCTTTTCCTATTGGGCTGTGGCTAATTTGGTATGCCGCCAAAATCAGCATAGATTTTAATTGCAGTGCAGACAAAAAAGGCTCTGTGTTAATTCTCACCTCAGTAGAAGCAGCGATTGACTACTACCAGAATAAGGTTAAAATGGAAGGGTTAGGATGGACAACTATCTCACCCTATGAGGACGGATATGCTTTCAGATTTTCTAAACAACAAGCATCAGAGTTCTGCCATAGAACCCAAAATACCTACGGACGAGCATTCTGCACCAATTAATGCAGAAGCCTGCCAGGAATCTTCTGATGAGGTGATGACTCTGTGCGATTTTTCACACATGAATCATCAGCAGCGTCAAGAATTTCACAAGAATGCAGTTTATTCAAAAACCAAGCCTGTCAAATAAGGCTTATCATTGATTAAGTTGTTTGGGAGATCGATCAAAGCCAGAGCCAACAAGAACGCCTAAATGCTCGATCGTCTTAACTATACTGTCGTCATTATTTCAGAGAATTCAAAGATGTCATTGAGGCTGTGAACTTAATCGATGATCAGATTTCAACAAGCTCAATTGTGATACGCTTGCCCAGAATGCTAGCTGCTTTGCCCAGAGTATTGAGGGTGACTGAGGTATTTTCAGGATCGAGGAGTCGATTCTCCTAACGGAGACGCTACGCGAACGACTGCGGCACGGCTGGTGCCCATTGCTTTAGCTACGCTGGTTTTGGTCATTTGTTTAGAGTTAATTTCTTGTTGAAGCTGCCAAGCAATGACTCTTTTAATGGCTATTTCGTTAGCTTCGGTCAGGGAGTCTTCTTCTAGACACTCATCAAAAGCAGAGCCAATGTGGGGATTACGCTTTTTCATGGATTGTCTCCGCTCTCAAACCAGTTCTCGATTTTCAGGTTCTCGAAATATTGGAAATCGGCAACGTTATTAGTTACTAAAATCAGGTCATTGGAGGAAGCAATACTAGCAATTTGTCCATCGGCGAAGGCTAAAGTTTTGCCGATTTTGGACAGTCTTGCTCTTTCTTGGGCATGAACTTGAGCAGATCTGGAGTCGTAACTGAGTATCGGTAAGTTAAGAACTGAATTATTAATGTAGTCTAAAAAAGCCTTGCGCTTCTTAGATTCAGGAAGTCGGAAACCGCCATATAGGAGTTCATGAACTACGATACTAGCCGTTGCCACCTCTTCTTTGTACAGATCTACTTTCTGGACAATTATGGGGTTTGGAGCCGGACGCATCAGCTCTGAAATAATATTGGTATCGAACAAATACTTTAGGCTCATAGATTTGCTTCGCGCCCTAGCGATCAATCTCTCAGATCAGCAAAGTCCTCGTCATTGAAAGAGATTTCTTCTCTTTGCAGTGTTGCTCTCAGTTCTTTAAAGCCTTCCCAGAAATTATCACCATGCTGTTGTTGTCTTTGTTGACAAATTAACTTAATGAGGTTGTCTTGTTCCTCTATAGATAAGGCTCGAACAGAGTCAACGATTTCTTGAAAAACCATTACTTTAGCTCCGTAAATTTCCCTCTATGACCTGTATTGTACCAAAAACGATACAAACTGGCAAGCACTATTATCTGGTATTTTTCTGGAGAATCAATGGATAAACAAATTGTTTTTCTACCTCTTGAAAATATTTCCATGACGATTTGCTTTCAGGTAAGTCAGTCTTTTGTGTGCTCTTGCAGCATAGTAACCCTTCAAAGAATCGACTAAAATAGTTATTCAAAGGTCGATCGATCACAACTCTGCCCCAAATAAACCATCTGTGGAGAAATCGATCGAAGCCAAAGCCTGCAAAAACGCCTAAATGCTCGATCGTCTTAACTATACTGTCGTCATCATTTTAGAGAACTTGAAGCTGTGAAATTGATCGATCGGGACGAGGTTGATCATAATAGTGCTATTTGAATAATTTTTAACTATTATTTGAAACATCTCCATTAATGATGGTGCTGGCAATGATTCTGATACTACATACCTAATCTAGCTTGAGGTCAAATGTCATGCGGGCATAAACTCCCCGGGGATCATTCAAGCTTTGCAGGTCGGCGAGAGACGATTGAAATTTCTTGAACTCATTGGTTAAAACGCTTTCGGTGGGGCTGTTATGCTGTTTGAGCATGGTGGCTTCCTCGCCGCTTAGGCGCTTCAACAACCGGGTTTGGAAATCTTCAGTATCGGGATATTCGTCTAATTCCCAATCGTCACCTAATTTGGCTTGTTTTGCAGCATAGGCGATCGATTCTTGTAATCCGCCCAATTCATCAACCAACCCAATTTTCTGGGCTTCAATGCCCGACCAAACCCGCCCTTGAGCGATTTCGTTAACTTTGTCTTTGGAGATTTTGCGGCCTTCAGCTACTCGATCGAGAAACTCATCATAGATTTGGTTGACAAATTTTTGGGCGATCGCCAGTTCTTCTTTGGTTTTGGGGCGGGAAACTGTTGAGCTATCGGCGAACTTAGAGGTTTTCACTACATCCCAGGTTAATCCTTGATTGCTGGCTAGCTTTTGAAAGTTGAGCTGTAAGCCAATTACCCCGATCGAACCAGTAATAGTGTTGGGCTGAGCAAAAATGCGACTGGCATTGGTAGAAATATAGTAACCGCCAGAAGCCGCAACGTTACCCATCGATACTACCAGCGGCTTTTCTTGGCTGAGCAGCTTTAGTTCCCGCTGCATGTGGTCAGAAGCAGTAGCACTTCCGCCGGGACTATTGACGCGAAGGACTACTGCTTTGATGTTTTTATCGCGGCGCAAAGTAGCGATAGTTTCAGAAAAAGTATCGCCGCCGATTTGTCCCGGCTCACTGGTGCCGTCTACAATGCTGCCTTGGGCGTAGAGAACTGCAATCTTTTTATTAGAATTTTTGGTTTTACTAGCAGCAACTTCGCTATAGTCACTCATACTAATTTTGCGAAAATCACCTTCTTTTTCGGTGGTGCCCAGCTTAACAAGCTCTTGCTTAACCTGATCGGGATACATGATTTTGTCGATCAGCTTTTTGCTCAGGGCATCTTGGGCTGATAAATTACCTTGGGTATCGGCAATAGTCTGGATTTCGCTAGCTGGAATTGTCCGATTGCTGCCGATCGTTTCCTTAAAATCACTCCAGAGAGCATTTAACAACTCTTGGTTTTCTTTGCGCGACTCTGGGCTAAAGCCTTTGAGAGAAAAAGATTCATAGGCCGATTTGTATTTGCCGACTCGGATTACTTCTGCGCCGATGCCATATTTTTCAAAAGCACCTTTATAGAACATGTTCTCGGTCTGGAAACCGTTTAAATCTACTGTGCCTAATGGGTTCAGGACAATTGTATTGGCAACTGAGGCTAAATAGTAATCACGGCGGCTGAGGTCGGCATCGTAAGCATAAATTTGCTTACCGCTCTGACGAAAATTATTGAGAGCCAAGCGCACTTCGCGGAGACTGGCTAAGCCGCTGCCTCCTTTGGCTTTGGCGCGACTACCATCCAAGTAGATCGCCACAATATTTTTGTCTTTGGTGGCAGTTTGAATGGCGGTGGTTACTTGGTGTACGGTTAAGTCTTTTTTGGCACGGCCAGCTAAGGTCTGTTCTACCGTAGAACCAGGATTGAAATCAGTAATCCCTGCGCCTAGATCCAATACCAACACGGTTTTTTCTTTGACTGTGGGTATGCCCTTGTCATCCAGAGAAGCAATGATTCCACCTAAAATGAGTAAGACAGTTAGCAGTGATATCCCAGAAAAAATGGTTAAACCTAAAACACTACCGAGGGCACTGGCTAAAGTCTGTTTCAGAAAAGGGCGCATAGAAGTTGAGGGTGTGTAGTGGATGCTTTGCTATATTGTACCCATTCCTTTTGGTTGGTTTAGAAATTAGGTTGGTGATTTGACCAACAACCCCACTTGGCGCAGGTCTGAGAGTTGGCGGCTGCCGGTGCAAAACATGGCCGTTTTGAGTTCTGCAAGGATTAGCTCTACTCGATCGATTACTGCTGCTTCTGAAATATCCGCTGCCTGCAAAAAGGGCAAGGCCATGCCAGCTAAACTGGCTCCCAGGCCGATCGATTTGGCTACATCTAAGCCATTTCTTAAACCTCCAGAGGCAATTAAGGGCATTTGGGGATAGGTGTGATGAATGTCTACTAAACACTCAGCGGTAGGAATGCCCCAGTCGCCAAAAGTCCGACCGAGCTGCTTCAATAAATCATTGGGTGCCCGTTGGCTTTCTACTAGCGACCAAGAGGTGCCGCCTGCTCCGGCGACATCGATCGCCTGCACCCCAGCGTTAATCAATTGTTTGGCCATGGCGGCAGAAATGCCGTTGCCCACTTCTTTGGCGATGACAGGCACGTTGAGCTTTTCACAAACCACCGCGATTTTGGCCAGCAGACCGCTGAAGTTCAAGTCGCCCTGGGGCTGGATACATTCTTGGAGAGGATTGATATGTAAAATCAGGGCATCGGCCTGGAGTAAATCTACGGCTTTTTGGCACTGCTCGGCTCCGTAGCCATAGTTGAGCTGGACTGCGCCCAGGTTGGCAAAAAGTAAGATGTCGGGGGCGATCGATCGCACCTGAAAAGTAGGGGCGGTGTTGGCTTGTTCGATCGCCACTCGCTGAGAGCCGACCCCCATGGCTAAGCCGTAAGCCTGGGCTACGGTGGCTAAGCGCTGGTTGATTTGTTGAGCTTGGGCGGTGCCGCCGGTCATGGAAGATATCAGCAGCGGTGCGCCTAAAGATTTACCCAGAAAGGCTGTTTGAATATCTAAGTCGGCGTAGTCAATTTCGGGTAGGCAACTGTGGGTAAAGCGATATTTTTCTAAACCACTGCTGGCACGGAACTGTACATCTTCTTCTAAACAGATTTTGATATGGTCTGCTTTGCGTTGCTTGGTGCTGTCACTCATGATCTAGGTCCGTGTCTGCAAGTCGAGTCTACACCATCTTGCTGGATCTGGGGCAATGCCCACAAAAATGATCATTTTTGGCACACATTATTAAACAATGTTGGGAAGTTGATGCATCTAGGCAGTTTTGGGTGCGTGTGACTTTCTGAAAATAAAAATCAGACAGGCCGATCAAGGCTAGCAGCACCAACGGAAAATAGAGTCTGGTAAATTTTCTCCTTAGAAAGCCACACGCACCCGGCAGTTTTTACTTAAGACGGATATATTGTAAAATGGTGATAGGGTATTCAAGGGGATCTAGATATGCTGGAGTCCTTCCAGATCAGTAATTTTCGACTTTTTCAGCACCTAGAAATTGAGCAACTAAATCTAGTCAACTTAATTGTGGGTAAGAATAATGCTGGAAAAAGCACATTCTTAGAAGCGATAAAATTGTATGCTAGCAATGCTGCACCTACAGTTTTTTTTGACCTTGTTGACGCTAGGCAAGAATCATGGTTCAGTGACGCTCAACAACAACCCCAGTATTTCGCCAGCAATTGTATGCGGCATCTTTTCTTTGGACATAAGCTCCCTAATTTGAGTGAACAAGGTATTGTTCTCGGAGAAATCAATTCACTCACTCAGATACATATTGGGGCGGCAGCATATCAAATTAAAGTTGATGAAGAGGGCACAATTAGAACAATTCGAGTCCCTTGGGATCAATTAAATCTTTTTGATGAAGAGCTTACTGGAATTGACGTTTTCCTGGTGGCTGAAGAAGAAGGAAAAACAAAAAGGCTGTTTAGAATCGATAGAGATTTCAGAGATATTCGACGAAATAGTTCTAGAATGATGTATGAGAAGGACTCTGAGTTTAAATACAAATATCAGATTGTTTCAACCGAAAACATGACAAATCGAAAACTAGCTGCTCTCTGGGACTTGACTAGTTTAACTAGCTTCGAATCTGAAGTTATTGCAGCGTTGGGATTGATTGATGATCGGGTTTCTGGTGTAGCCTTTGTTGAAGATATTAGTCAAGGACGTTCAGGACAAAGCCGTATTCCACTAGTGAAGCTCAAAGGAATAGATGAGCCGTTACCATTAAAAAGTATGGGAGATGGCATGACTCGTTTATTTCATATAATTGTTGCACTAGTCAATGCCCAAAATGGTTTGTTATTAATTGATGAATTTGAAAATGGTTTGCACTGGAGTATTCAATCACAGGTTTGGGATATTGTCTTTCATTTGGCTGAAAAGCTAAATGTTCAAGTATTTGCTACTACCCATAGTCGTGATTGTATTAAGAGTTTTGATAGTGCTTGGAATAGAAATACTCAGTTGGGTTCATTTTTCAGGTTTGATAGTCAAGATGGCCATATAAAGGCCACTGAATACACCTCAGAAACCCTTAGTGATTCTATTGATATGGATGTAGAAGTGAGATGAGTAATTCAAAAGATATTTGCAAACAAGATACAGATAAAGTATTGCTTGTTGAAGGGATTAATGACTGCCACGTGGTAATGTCTTTGTGTCAGGCACACCAAATCCCTGAAACTTTTGGTATTTATCAATGTGGGTCAGATGTGGGAGTTTTACAAAGATTGAACGCTTTAATTTCACGCCCAAACCCTCCACAGGTGATCGGGGTTTTATTGGATGCAGATAATTCTGTTGCTGGTAGATGGGATAGCATTGAAAGTAAGTTAAGCCATTATAAATATCCCCTATCGAAAAATCCCAGTGTTGCTGGCTCCATAGTTCAATCTGTTACGAATAAACCTAAATTGGGTTTCTGGTTGATGCCTAATAATCAAGATACAGGTATGTTAGAAGACTTTTGTGCAGAGTTAGCTGACCCTGAATCCCTGAAATTTGCTAAAGAATGTGTCGAGTTGGCATCCCAAAAACAGGTGGTGACTTTTAAAGATGTTCATCGCAGTAAGGCTGTAATTCATACTTATCTAGCTTGGCAGGATGAACCAGGTTATCCTTTGGGCAAAGCAATTACTAGTCAAGCTCTTCGTCCACATTCTGAGATTGCGGTGCAATTCACTGATTGGTTGAAGGCTTTGTTTTCATGAAATTTGTTTTACTGAGATATTGAGATAAACGACAACAGGTACTGAGCAGTACCACTCATTTTGTGGAAATGAACTTGTTGCGGAAGGAAGAACATTTCGCCCTGGGTCTGGAACTACTCCCTTCCCGCCAAAAGAGCAAAGAAAATGATAAGATGAGGAAAATACAATATAAACGGATATGAATCTTAGTCAGAAATTGCGTTCCATAAACCTTGATATGGAAAATTGGCAAAGACTTTT
>JAAFHZ010000173.1 GCA_013297675.1 Synechococcales cyanobacterium bin59.metabat.ball.084
CTGTCGATCGAGCAACACTACTAACACCATGCTGCCGCGCACTGCCATGAGCTGATCGGTTTGGTGACGGTGGACAAACAGATCATCGATGCTGTGGGGTGGAATTTGCACCAGCATAGTTTGATGGCTATTTTGGGGGGTGTAGAACTCCACCATGCCGTTTTTGATGGAGTCTAGGGTACGAATTTCGATCGATTTCGTTAAAGCCATGACAGACACCTCAATAATGTTTAGATGATGTTTTTGCCGTATGGCCATACTAAGCAATTTTCAATGCAACAAATTGTTACAAACACCACCAAGCAGGCTCAATCTAGAAAACTCCATCTGTAAATAGACCACATGAATTTCTTTTTAGAGCATCGCGGTGAGTTAGCAGCCTTGACCGCTGCGGCTATTTGGGCGGTTTCTTCCACGCTCTATGGCCAAATTGGTAAACAGGTCGCACCCTTAACTCTAAATTTGACCAAGGGTTTGCTGGCGATCGGCTATGTGATGATTACCATGTTGCTGACAGGCGAACGGTTCATGATTGCCCCGGCTCAGTGGTGGCCGTTATTGATCAGCGGACTCATTGGTATTGCCTGGGGTGACACCTGCTTTTTTATGGCGTTGAATGCGATCGGTGCTCGGTTAACTCTATTGATCAATATTTTGTCGCCGGTCATTACGGCGCTAATGGCCAGCCTATATTTGGGCGAACAGTTGGCATGGATAAATTATCTAGGAATTGCCTTGGTAATTGCCGGAGTCGCCGGAGTGATCTTCGATCGCACCAAAACAAGTCAATCATCCCAAAACTATTGGCAGGGGGTGCTGTGGGCAGTTTTATCAGCCTTGGCTAACTCGATCGCCTCAATTTGTTCACGGCAGGCCATGCTAGCTGGCGATCTAAGTCCGACTATGACAACTTTGGTGCGCTTGCTGGCTGGAACAGTGGGAATTTTGCTATTGATCCTTTGGCCTAAATCAGGATCTAGCAGACTGTCAGAGAATTCTGGTCAATTTCTGAATCACAAAATGTGGCTGAGACTAGCCGTAGTAGCTTTTTTTAGCACCTATTTGGGCATTAATCTTCAGCAGGCTGCCCTGAAATACACTGCTGCCGGGATTGCCCAAACTGTGGGTGCCACTAGCCCTCTGTTTGTCTTGGCCTATGACTGGTGGCAGGGTGAGCAAATTAGCTGGCGATCGATTCTCTGGGCACTGATGGCGATCGGGGGGATGAGCCTATTGTTTCGTTAGGTTTCATTGCAAATCAGCTCCCCGACTCTCGATCTCGGAACTTTTTTCGCTATGCTGATGAAAATAATGTGAATTTTGGCTCTAATCCAATCACCATCAGGTATTCTCAGAGGTTTTTATATGAATATGCAACGTCGGTCTTTTCTGACTTATTTAGGGGTAAGCTGGGCAGCTAGCTGTTTTCCGCTGGTTTTGTCAGCTTGTGATACCGGAGCCAAAAAGAATGACGCTGAACCCAAAGTAGCCGCCAGTTCCCCTGCGGACAAGAAACCTGCTGATCCGGCTAGCTTTACAGTAGTGGGCACTGTTGCAGATTTAGATAAGACTGGCTCGGTGGGCAATAAACAAGTTTTGGTTGTTCGCGATCCAGCAAACAAATCTAAGGTTGTGGCTGTTAATCCAACTTGTACTCATAAAGGCTGTGCCGTTCAATGGAAAGCTACCGAAAATCATTTTGAATGTCCCTGCCATGATTCTGATTTTGCACCCGATGGCAAAGTACTAAAAAGTCCAGCCACCAAGCCTTTGGCTACTTATACTGCCAAAATCGAAGGCGATAAAGTAATGGTGAAGCTAGCTTAATAGGCGATCGAGACTCCCCAGAGGTGTCTTTTTACTTCCTGGGGAGCGCTGCTCATACTAATTTCTCTGCCCCAGCAATAGCAGTCAAATCCCGGCTTAACTTGAGTATCCACGTTGCCTAAAATTGATACCCAATGATTGGGATAAGAAAAACAAGGCACCTTATAATCTAGCAGCCCCTGATCGATTAAAGCGATCGCCACTCCACCCCGATCGATCGCCTCTTGAGCTGCCCGCAACACCATAAATTCATTGCCCAAAGGTGTGTAATGGTGCTTGACCTGTTGATAATCGAGTAAATTTTTGATCCAGCTCGTAATATCCCAAGGTGCAGTGATGCCAGACATTTCTCGTAATATTTTTGGTGCGCGGGGATCTACTGGCACCGATAGAGATGTCTGATCCCGCAGAGCTGCCAACACCATCCAATCGACCGGCGGCATCCGCAAATTGCCCCCAGCCGATCGCAACCGCTGACTCACCACGATCGGCTGTTTCAAACCTTCAAACCGGCCTGTTTCGTACAGACTGCGGCAGAGATTGATATAGCGGGCGGGATGCTTGCGAATTAGCTCAAACACCACCGCTGCCGGACCGCAGAAAGGCTGACCGCCCTGTTTGACCTGAATCGGGTCACTCAAACGCGCGATCGCCCCAGCTAAAATGTCGGTTTTATCTAAATAAGACCAGGCACTAGGATGAGACGACTGCACAAACTGTTGAATCGATCGCTTCAGATCTTCATCCTGCATAACTAACTCCGCAGGGCTACTTGGAATTTTTCGACCAACACATCGCGTACTTTTTGATGCACCGGGTCAATGTCACTATCTTTGAGGGTGCGATCGGCGCGATAGACCATCCGCATTGCTAAGCTGCGCTGACCTTCTGGGACATTTTGGCCGCGATATTCATCGAATAACCGCACTTCCGATAACAAGTCACCACCCACCTGGCGCACCGATTTTTCTAAGTCCGCAAAAGAAACCGTGAGCGGAGCAAAGAAAGCCAAATCTCGATCGGAGGCTGGGTACACCGAGAAGTTTTGATATTTAGGAATCAGCCTTTCATCGGCGGCTAGATAATTTAGCATTACTTCTAAGTTGATCTGGAAAGTATAGACCTGACTGGGCAAATCCATTTCTTGCTGTAACTGAGGATGAATTTGGCCAAAAATCCCTAAACGTTCACCCTGTAACCAAAGAGCCGCCGTGCGCCCCGGATGTAATAAACGATTGCCGGGATCTGCCTGGTATTCTACCGTCATCCCCAAGCGTCGCCAAATATTATCTAGCAAGCCCTTGGCTTCGTACCAAGTCAGAGTTTCGGGTTTATCACTGGTTGTCCAGCGCTCGGCCCGAGCATCGCCACCGCAAATCCCCGCCAACACTTCGTTTTCAAACAGGCCACCAGAGTCTTTGCCAAAAGCCTTGCCAATTTCAAAGCCCCAGAGAGCGCCGTTGCCCTGCTCATTGTTGTACTTGAAGCTGTGAATTAAGTGAGAGAGTAACTCCGATCGCAGACTGGCATATTCAGTAAACATTGGGTTAGCAATATCTACTAACTGGCTAGCTGCCGATTTATCCAGAGCATAAGAGTAGTGCATTAGCTCATTGAAGCCCAGCGCCCGGAAATGTCCGCGAATACTTCTAATCAACTCGGTATCTAGAGATAGATAGCCCGCCACCGATTCGCTGGGTAAGGTGTCTTGGAATTTGTCGTAGCCATACAAGCGAGCGACTTCTTCTATCAGATCAATTTCCCGCTCCAAATCACGATAGCGGTAGGTGGGCACAATCACAGCCCAAACGATCGGTTCTTCAGCAGCATCAGGACTAGTTTGAGTTAGCTTACAGCCCAAAGCAGTCAGAGTGCGTTCTACATCTGCCGCTGTTATTTCACCGTCTTCTATTTCGCCCTCTTCTTCAGAAGCCCCAATGGTCTGGCCTAAAACTTGTTGAATTCGCTCTAGGCGCAGCTCGATCGACCTTGGCTGCCCCACCCAATCAGGACGGCGATCGACTTGAGCCTGGGCAGTAACTGTGCCACCACAGATTTCTACCAGCAGGTTTAGCGCCCGTTGATTGGCAATATCCAGCTCGGCCATGTTCACCCCACGCTCATAGCGGGTAGAAGCCTCCGATCGCAGGTTTTGAGCACGGGCAGACTTGCGCACGGCCACCGAGTCAAAAATTGCCGCCTCTAGCAAAATGTTGGTGGTGCCTTCATGTACTTCACTATCACCGCCACCCATCACTCCGGCCAATGCTACCGGCTGGCCGCCAGCCGTAATCATTAAATTCTGCGCCTGAAGTGTCCGCTCCTGATCATCTAAAGTGCGGAATTTCTGCCCAGCCTGAGCTAGTTCTACCCCGATTTGATAGCTGCCCAGTCGATTGGCATCAAAGGCGTGTAGGGGCTGACCCCATTCTAGTAATACATAGTTGGTGATATCTACGATGTTGTTGATCGATCGAATCCCCGCCGCTTGGAGCTTTATTTGTAGCCATTCTGGAGACGGTGCAACTCGCACATTTTCAACTAAGGTAGCCAGGTAAGCTGGGCAAATGTCGTCTTCTGTAACCTTTACCGTAAGACTATTGGTTAAATTTTTATCCCCAGCAACGAGCGAAACAGGGTGAACTGTGGGTAAGTTAAGTACAGCGGCAGTTAACGCAGCTACTTCTCGGGCGATCCCTACCATGCTTAACGCATCGGCGCGGTTGGCAGTAGATGACAGATCTAAGATCACGTCATCCAAACCGAGTAATGGCGCAACTGGCGTACCCACCTGGGGGGCGTTGGCAGCTCCCACCTCTGCAAAGATGTGAATGCCTGCTGATTCTTTGGCCAGACCAATCTCTGCTAGAGAACAAATCATGCCCGACGAGTCTTCGCCGCGCAGCTTTGCTGGTTTGATCTTCAGGTCAATCACTGGCAAATAAGCACCAAGCTTGGCCACTGGCACCAAGATTCCTGCCCGGACATTGGCCGCACCGCACACAATCTGTACTGGCGGATTTCCATCACCCAGTTCTACAGAGCAAACGCTGAGCTTGTCGGCATTCGGATGTGGCGCTTTACTGAGCACCTGGCCGACTACTACCCCTTCAGCCCACTGGCGGCGGTCTTCGATCGACTCTACTTCAAACCCGGCCATGGTCAGAACTTCTGCCAATGCCGCTGGAGAAAGAGCAATCTGGACTAACTCGTTCAACCAATTCAGGGAAATATGCATATGAGGAAAAAATGGCTTTAACAGCAACCGTAGATATTCTAATGCGCCGACTGCTCTCCGACGGCTGGTGTAATTATAGCTAAACTCGCCCCAGAGTTCAGATCTGTCTGAAATTATGCTTTCCTGGCTGGTTCTTTGCTGCTGATGACTTGCTGTAGTACTTTTAGTATTACTGGTTAGTAAGATATGATAGAAAGCACCAGCGCCAGCCGATACCATGACTTGGCATCAAGTCTGCTGGTCATAAAATAAGTTTTGACCTAGGTTTTGACCGCCCCCTGACCGCCCTTTTGACCGCTCCTTCAAACCCCAACCTGATTTGGTGATGCTCGATGAGCTATTGCGTAACCCCCGACTGTACTAAACCCAAAAATCTACCCGATGCGTTCCTGTGTCAAGCCTGTGGTGCTCGGCTGCTGGTGCGTAATCGCTATCGGGCAACCAAATCTCTTGGCCAAGGTGGCTTTGGTGCTACCTTTGCGGCCATTGATATGTCTTTGCCGGGAGAACCGGTTTGTGTGCTGAAGCAACTGCGCCCCAGCAATAACCATGAAAAGTTCCTAAAAATGGCTCGTGAGCTATTTGAAAGAGAAGCTCGCACCCTGGGCAAGATTGGTAATCACCCCCAAGTGCCTCGTCTACTAGACTATTTTGAAGAACGCCAAAGTTTTTACTTGGTGCAAGATTTTGTGAGCGGCCATACTCTGCATCAAGAGGTGCGCAAGCAGGGCTTGTTTGATGAACAAAAGATCGAAAAGTTCTTGGTAGAAATTTTGCCTGTGATTCAGTATGTTCACAGCAAAGAAGTAATTCATCGCGATATCAAGCCCGCCAATATTATCCGCCGCGATCAAGATGAGAAGCTGGTATTAATTGACTTTGGCGCTGTTAAAAATGAGGTCAGCCAAATCGGTGATGCCGATCCCGGCAGTGGAGCCAATACCCAGTTTGCGGTAGGTACTTCGGGCTATGCTCCTCCTGAACAATTGGCGATGCGCCCAACTTTTGCCAGCGATATTTATGCCTTGGGCGTGACTTGCATTTATTTGATGACTGGCAAGTCACCTAAAGATATTGAGCATCACGAGAAAACTGGCGAAATGCTCTGGCAGCAATATGTACAGCTATCTCCTTCCCTGCTGTCAATTCTAGTAAAAATGCTAGAGCCTTCGGTTAAACACCGTTTTCAGTCGGCAGAGCAAGTGTTGCGCTCTTTGGAGCTGGCAGCCAAACCTCTGGTACAAGTTGGTGCACCGCCAGCCGCTGCTCGATCGGCTCCCCCACCACCACCGATCAGTCACGATCCCAGAGCATCAATGCCTCCGGCTCAAAAGCTGGCTGATACGATTCGCAAAAACCGGGAGAGAGCTGGCAATAGCGGGATCGATCTCAATCTCCCCAACGAAGTAGGCAGTAATCCGGTGCTCCAAAAGCCAACGGCTCCGACCCATATGGATGCCAATACTTTGGTGAAGTCATATCAGCGCGGTCAAAGGTCTTTTAATGACCTTATTATTAGCGGTCTTAATTTGCCCAAAGTTCAATTGGTGAAATGCACTTGGGATAATTCAGATTGTAGTGGTTGTAATTTTCAAAATGCTACTTTGGGTGGCGGTAAATTTACTAAAACTAATCTTACTGAGACAACTTTACGCGGCGCTGATTTAAGTCAAAGTCAGTTTAGTTCGGCCAATTTGCAAGCAGCCGATTTGCGTGGTGCTAACTTGAGCAACTGCCAATTTAGTAATACCAATCTCAAAGGTACTAATCTCTGCGGTGCTAATTTAAAGGGTGCCAAAATTAGTGATGAGCAGCTATCAATGGCTAAGACCAATTTTCTGACTATTTTCCCCAATGGTAAGCGCGGCGGTTTTTGGTAATCGACTAATTGTTACCTTAAACTAGCTCAGTAAAATGGTTAGACAATCGAAGAAATATGCAGGTAGCCAACAACTATACTGTGTTTTTTTCGTGGGTTTTTATTGACAAAGTTCAGGTTCAACCAAGATATTATTTTCAGGTGTCAGTATGTCTACACATTATCCGATGTTGTTAGCCCAATCTGTGATTCCAGGCGGCTCAGACCCCAATAGTTCGATCGATAATATTGTGGGTATTTTTACCAAAAAGCCCAACGTAGATCCGACTTCTATCCCAGGTGCGCTAGATGAGCTGTGGAATGTGGCAATGGGTGGCACTCTGTATCAGATCACCTGTCACTTGGGTGTGGCGATCGCAGTAGTAGCGGTGGCTTTTTGGAGTACAAAATTTTATCAGACATTACGATCTGGTGAGGCTCACCTGGTGGTCAATGATCTAGG
>JAAFHZ010000172.1 GCA_013297675.1 Synechococcales cyanobacterium bin59.metabat.ball.084
GTTTATCCCCCTACCAGTAATGGTGTTGGGTTTATTCACCAGTGCGATTCAAGCTCTGGTATTTGCTACCCTCGCGGCAGCGTATATTGGTGAAGCTATGGAAGGCCATGGCGGACACGAAGAAGAACATTAGGTGACAACAGCCGACTGTATCACTGCTCTTGTAAATTAGTCCAAACTTATTAACTGTTTTCTAAATTAAGGTAAATCATCATGAATCCTACTGTTGCTGCTGCTTCCGTAATTGCTGCTGCTTTGGCTATTGGCTTAGCTGCGATCGGACCTGGTATTGGTCAAGGTACTGCTGCTGGTCAAGCTGTTGAAGGTATTGCTCGTCAACCTGAAGCTGAAGGCAAAATTCGCGGTACTTTGCTGTTGTCTCTAGCGTTCATGGAGTCCTTGACTATCTATGGATTGGTAGTTGCATTGGTACTTTTATTCGCCAACCCCTTCGCTTAACTAGTCGCTACAATTTTTTAGATGTCGGTCTTGGGCATATCGCCCAGTCCGGCTTCTCCAGCGGTCTATTTAGAGAAGCACTATATATATGATGTTCCACACAATTTTCTTGGCTGCCGCTGCAGCCGAAGCGACCGAAAAAGGCGGTTTGTTCGACTTTAACGCGACGCTGCCCATCATGATGATTCAATTCGTCGTTTTAGCGGCTTTGCTCAACGCGGTTTTTTACAAGCCAGTTGGTAAAGTGTTAGACGATCGAGATGAATATATCAGAACCAATTCTGCAGGCGGCGAAGATCGGTTGGCTGAAGCCAAAAGATTGACAAAGCAATATGAAGATGATTTGGCCAATGCCCGTCGCGAATCTCAGGCAGTAATTGCCGAGGCCAAGGCTGAAGCTCAAAAAATCGCTGGCGATGAACTCGCTGCTGCTCAACAAGCAGCTCAGGCAGAAAAGGAAAAAGCTTCCCAAGAAATCTTGGCGCAAAAGCAAGCGGCTTTCTCTACTTTAGAGAAAGACGTTGAGGCTTTGAGCCAGCAAATTCTGGCCAAGCTCGTCAATGTTTAAGCCCGACTAAATTTAACAATTAAGAAGTGTTTTACTGGTTTTATACCAACTAAGTCACACCGACTAAATTATTCAGTCACAAATAGATTAAAAGTAATCATGGCAACTGGTTTATTTCTCGCCAACTTATTTCTGGCAACCGAGGCTAAAGGCTTTGGTTTGAATCTAGATATATTTGAAGCCAACATTATCAACCTGGCGATCGTCCTCACGATCGTGTTTATCTTTGGTCGCAAGTTTTTGACTAAGACCTTAGGCGAACGCCGTGAGCGGATTGTGGCAGCAATCAATGATGCTGAAAAGCGCCAAAAGCAAGCTGAAACCGCTTTGGCAGAAGCCAAGAAGCAGTTAGCAGCAGCCCAGGCACAAGCCGAAAGTATCAAAAAAGAAGCTGTTACCAGCGCCGCCAATGCGAAGGCAGAGATCATGGCCAAGGCCGCTCGGGATATCGAAATTCTGAAGCAGACCGCCACCCAAGATACCTCTTCGGAGCAAGACCGGGCGATCGCCGAGCTACGCCAGCGAGTGGTGGCACTAGCAATTGCTAAAGCCGAAGCTCAGTTGCCCGCAGCTTTAGACAACGCCAAGCAAAATACCTTGGTAGAACGCAGTATCGCGCTAGTAGGGAGCTAAACAATGCAAGGCAATTCCAATGTGGGCGCTTCTTTTTTGAACCCCTATGCTGAAGCCATGATGTCCGTGGCTCAGTCCCAGAATCTTCTGGATATTTTTGATGAAAACTGCAAAGCTATTTTGCAATCACTGACCGACTCCCCAGATTTTAATGAGTTTTTGGGCAGTCCGATCGTGCAGGTTGCCGATAAAAAAGCAGTAGTCCAAAAAGTTTTGGGCAATGATGTTAACCCCGTAATGATGAACGTCATTATGGTGCTCATCGATCGAGGCCGGGTAAGTTTCCTTGCTGGTATTTGCCAACAGTATCAAGTACTGCTGCGCAAGCTAAAGGGTAACGAACTAGCTGAAGTCACCAGCGCCGTCGAGTTAACCGATGCCCAGAAAGCAGCGATCGTCGATCGAGTTAAGGCCATGACCGGCGCTAACAACGTTGATATTGCTGTGAAAATCGACCCAGCGATTATTGGTGGCGCGATCGTCAAAGTCGGCTCCCAGATTATCGACTCCAGCCTCCGCAGTCAACTGCGCCTGATCGGCATGAGTCTGGCTAGGTAGGCTCCCCCCAGGCTCTAAGTAGACCGGGCTATCCAGCCGGGCAGATGTAAACCCACACCATCCAGATATTTAAATATGATTAGCATTAGACCTGACGAAATTAGTAGCATCATTCGCCAGCAAATCGAGCAGTACAGCCAAGATGTGAAGGCATCCAACGTTGGGACTGTACTGCAAGTGGGCGACGGCATTGCCCGGATTTATGGCCTCGATAAAGTAATGTCTGGCGAATTGGTAGAATTCGAAGACGGCAGTGTTGGTATTGCCCTCAACCTAGAATCCGACAACGTCGGTGCAGTATTGATGAGCAATGGCCGCAACATTCAAGAAGGTAGCGCCGTAAAAGCTACCGGCAAAATCGCTCAAGTTCCTGTAGGTGAAGCCACCCTCGGTCGGGTAGTAGATGCTTTGGCTCGTCCGATCGACGGCAAAGGCGACATTAACACCACCGAAACTCGCCTGATCGAATCCATGGCTCCTGGGATTATCGAACGTCGTTCGGTATACGAACCCATGCAGACCGGGATTACTTCGATCGATGCGATGATTCCAGTTGGCCGTGGTCAGCGGGAGCTGATTATTGGTGACAGACAAACTGGTAAGACTTCGATCGCCGTTGATACGATCATCAACCAAAAAGATTCTGATGTAGTCTGCGTTTATGTCGCGATCGGCCAAAAGGCTTCTACGGTAGCGAACGTGATCAACGTGCTGCAAGAAGCTGGTGCTATGGCTTACACCGTCGT
This sequence comes from Synechococcales cyanobacterium bin59.metabat.ball.084, assembly GCA_013297675.1. Taxonomy (GTDB): domain Bacteria; phylum Cyanobacteriota; class Cyanobacteriia; order Cyanobacteriales; family Chamaesiphonaceae; genus JAAFHZ01. Next base: position 2,965 of record JAAFHZ010000172.1, read on the forward strand.
GGTAGCAGCTAACGCCAACGACCCTGCAACTCTGCAATATTTGGCTCCTTACACTGGTGCAGCCTTGGCCGAGTACTTTATGTACAAAGGCAAAGCCACCCTGATTGTGTACGATGATTTGTCCAAGCAAGCTCAGGCTTACCGTCAAATGTCTTTGCTGCTCCGTCGTCCGCCCGGACGCGAAGCTTACCCCGGCGACGTATTCTACATTCACTCTCGCTTGTTAGAGCGCGCGGCTAAGCTGAGCAACGAGTTGGGCGAAGGCAGTATGACTGCATTGCCAATCATCGAAACTCAGGGCAGTGACGTATCGGCCTATATTCCTACCAACGTAATTTCGATTACTGACGGTCAGATCTTCTTGTCTTCTAACCTGTTTAACTCCGGCTTGCGCCCAGCAGTAAACGCGGGTATCTCGGTATCTCGGGTAGGTTCGGCGGCTCAAACTAAAGCGATGAAAAAAGTGGCCGGTAAACTGAAGCTAGAATTGGCACAGTTTGATGACCTGCAAGCATTCGCTCAGTTTGCTTCAGACTTGGACAAAGCCACTCAAGACCAGTTGGCACGTGGTGCTCGTTTAAGAGAAATTCTTAAACAGCGTCAATATTCGCCTCTCTCGGTAGCAGAGCAAGTCGCGCTAGTATATGCCGGTCTCAATGGTTACTTAGATGACATCCCAGTTCCTAAAGTAGTAGAATTCACTGCCGGTCTGCGAGATTATCTCAAGGCTAGCAAACCTGGGTATGAAGCTAATATCAAGGACAACAAAATGGCCTTGACTGATGAAGGGGAAGCGATGCTGAAAGAAGCGATCGTAGACTTCAAGAAAAACTTCTTAGTTGCTGCCTAGTTATAGGAATTTAAGGAGGCAAGAGTTTTTCAATTAAAGACTCTTGCCTTTTTTAGATATGGCGCACTAATAAAAATATTTTTTGGAGATTTATAAAAATGGCTAACCTGAAAGCAATCCGTGACCAGATTCAATCGGTCAAAAATACAAAGAAAATTACTGAAGCAATGCGCCTAGTGGCCGCAGCGAAAGTTAGAAGAGCGCAGCAGCAAGTTATAGCTACTCGTCCTTTTGCCGATCGCCTAGCCCAAGTGCTGTACGGCTTAAAAGATCGCTTGAGCTTTGAAGATGTGGATCTACCTTTAATGGATAGCCGCGAAGTAAAAACTGTAGCTATTTTGGTAGTTACTGGCGATCGCGGTTTGTGCGGTGGCTACAACAGCAACATTATCAAAAAAGCTGAACAGCGGGCAAAAGAGCTGAAAGCTCAAGGCTTGAAATATACCTATGTAATTGTAGGTCGCAAAGCTGCTCAATATTTCCAGCGGCGGGAACAGCCGATCGCGGCAACTTTCACCGGTTTGGAACAAATTCCTACTGCCATGGAAGCCAATAAGATTGGGGATAAAATTACCGCCTTGTTTTTGGGTGAAGAGGTCGATCGGGTGGAGTTGGTTTACACCAAGTTCGTTTCTTTGATTGCTTCTCGCCCGGTAATTCAAACTCTGTTACCTCTTAGCCCGCAAGGTTTGGAAGTAAAAGATGACGAGGTGTTCCGGCTAACTACTCGGGGCGGTGGTTTTGAGGTTTCCCGTGAGAAGATGACTTCGACGGTGGCTCCTTTACCAAAAGACACTATTTTTGAGCAAGATCCTACCCAAATTTTGGCTTCGTTGTTGCCTTTGTATCTGAATAACCAGTTGCTGCGATCGCTGCAAGAGGCGGCGGCAAGTGAGTTGGCGGCGCGGATGACGGCGATGAATAATGCCAGTGATAACGCGAAGTCTTTGATTGGTAGTTTAACGTTGACTTATAACAAGGCGCGGCAGGCAGCGATTACCCAGGAAATTCTGGAAGTGGTCGGTGGAGCTGAGGCTTTGCAGGGTTAATTGTAATTCTGGATTTTTTAAAGATGCCCGTGGCCTGATGCTGCGGGTTTTTTGATTGTTGATTAATCGTCAATCTGTTCCTGAGCCATCATTGACAGTCCAGAATGGGTTGAAAAAGTTTTGCAGGTAGCAATTGGGATATGGGCTAGAGCAAAGCTCGAATATCTTGGCGAAAGTCTCGCAGAGATTGACTGCGACCGATCGTAGCGCTACGTTCCAGCAAGTTCTGGATCAGAGTTAAAACCGGTAAACCCCTAAAAATGTTGCTAACAGTAGATGATTGATATGCTCCTGCTTGCAGCGTATAAATCTTCAAATCATCGTCGGCATAAACCCATAGTTCTGCTACTTTCAGCTTCAGATAAGCACTTATTTGGGTCTTGGAGGTGACATCTACCTCAATTGCTAAATCAGGTGGTGGATCGATCGATAAATCTACCCGATCTTTGCCCACCATCAATTGATGATTTTGAATATAAAAACATTCATCTGGTTCAATGCCATAGCTCATTTCTTGCCGTTTAAAGGTGGTGGAGCCAAAGCATTCACAATCGATTTCCAATTCTTCCAGTAAAATCTTGACTGCATCACCCAAAATCGATTTTGTCCGTTCATGCTTGGGCAACGGCATTCTGATCTCCAATACTTCATCGTTATAAGCAATTCGGGCAGCGCGATGATCACCTAGTTCGGCCAGAATTGATTCCAATTCTGCCCAGAGTAAATCTCTTACTACTAATCGCTGGCCAGGGGGCACGTCTAATTGGCGTAGTTGCAAAGTAACCATCGGTGATGTCGGTTTAAAAGTTAGCTTAGCGATAGTCTTTAATCATAATGCTTTTTCCGGTGTGTCTTAAAGGAAAAGGCTGACAGAAACCCGAAATAGCTCGCTCAACTTTTTAGCTTGAGCTTTGCTGATGGCTCGTTTACCATTCAAAATCTCAGAAACAACGCCGCTAGATCCAATGATTCCAACTAGATCGGCTTGTCTTTTACCGCTGGTTTGAAGTAAATATTGCAACATTTCATGTGGAGATTGTGTTTTCCAATCATCCATTGGAGATATCTTAGATTTGTATTCTTTGACTAACATAATGGTTAAGTCGTACAAAGCTAATTCTTCCGGAGTCCGATCTTTTTTGAAGACAAAATATTCAACAACAGCTAAGGATTGTTGGTACTCTTGCTGATTTTCAATGAGTTTAGGTTGATATTTGGCTAAGAGGTCAACATATTGCTTGCGATCAAAAATAAGGGTCATTTTTCCACTTGTCCTTACTATAGTCAGCGTGAGTTAGGAAATATTTGTAATAAACTATCTGTCGCTCATAATCAATTCCTACTATCAATCGATAGCTGTTCCCTTTGATGTTGAAAACTGTAAAGTTACCTACAGCTTCAGCATCTTTGAAGGATTGACGGACTTCTTCAAGGTTCTGCCAATCAGCATTTTCGACTGTTTTGAACCAGTTTTTGATTGGTCGATCGCCAAGGGCGCAAGCGAAGCTATCTGCATCAGGATAGAGAGCAGCATCTTCCTTCAAGTTGGCGATCGATATTAAGTGTATGAAGTCGTGGGCATTGAGACAGGCATGAGGCAACTATCTCTCTTTTTGAGAGGGATGTCAATTTTTCATTTTTGAGGCAAAATGGGTGTGGGTACAACTGAGGATAATTTGATGAGTATTCCTGTTACTGTCAATCTTTCGGATGAGGTTTACCAAAGGGCAAAACGTTTTGCCTTAATTGCTAACCGTGATCTATCTAGTGTAATTGCTGATACTATTGCTAATTCTTTTCCCTTAACTGGTATTGATAGTGATTTAATATCTCCAGTTGCTGATCTGACCGATGAACAGGTAATGGCGTTGACTCAGTTAGAAATGGAACCTTTGCAGGATGCCAAGTTGAGCAATCTTCTAGATAAACAGCAAGCTTGCACCATGGAAATTGGGGAGCCGGAAGAACTGGAATCCTTAATGCAGGTATATCGAGAAGGTTTGTTACGAAAGGCTACAGCTTTGGCTGAGGCTGTGAAGCGAGGGTTGATGGAGCCGTTAGATTCGTGAGTCGATATATTTCGGAGTTAATCAAAGCCAGAGTCAGAGAGGCTGCTCGGGATAGATGTGGATATTGTCAAAGTTTACAAAAATATGTTTTAGGTATTCTGGAAATTGAGCACATTATTCCTACTGCTGCCAGTGGTAGCGATGATGAAGATAATCTTTGGCTATCTTGTAGATTGTGCAATGGTTATAAAGGAATGCAAACTAGTGCTGTAGATCCTGTCAGTAACCAAACTGTTCCGTTGTTTAATCCACGTACCCAGAAATGGTCAGAACATTTTGCTTGGTCTGAGGATGGGGTTTATGTTTCTGGATTGACTGCTTGTGGTCGGGGAGCGGTTGTTGCTTTGCAGCTTAATAACTGCCCGTTCGCTCATTTTTAACAATAAAAAATGATTAAGTTTTACAGGGCTTGAGATGTAGGCTGTAAATGGACTCTGGTAATTCCAGCATTGAAAGTATCTGTTGATGAAGGGCAGAAAGT
>JAAFHZ010000174.1 GCA_013297675.1 Synechococcales cyanobacterium bin59.metabat.ball.084
CGTTGCTTCCCAGTCTGCTGCCGGGACTTTGATTCCACCCAAGTCAATTTCTTCAGTCATGCACTCTAACCTACCTCATCTTGCCTGCTATGATCCTTAATTTTCGTTAACCCCTCGGACACTTACTATAAAAACCAGTATGAGTCTTAATAAAAGGCTTCCACTCTTTTTACTAAAAGTGGGGCTTTTTATTGTGTAAAATAATTCTAATATCAAAAATGTTTGACGTAGTTTAAATCAAATAATTAACATATTTCACCCGCAATTCAAAAATTCACCGGTCTTTCGTCTGAAGACTTGAACAAGGCCAAAGGTATTTAAGGAGTTTCCTATTTCTCTTTACAAAAAGATAGGAGCATAGTAATTCAATTATACAATTATAAAACATGCTCAGTAAAATACTTATAAAATTCACATTTGCTTTTGCGTTGGCTCTAACTTTGCAAAGCAAAGCATACTCCATTCCAACAAAGTGGGAGAGGATAGAGATTAGCTTTGGTGACTTACTCAATAGTGGTTGGCAAATAATAGGGACAGCGACTAACCGTGTGGCTTATCGGAATTATATTAGTCCAGGAGGCCTTGATCAAGAAACTTATGCGTTTACTCTCACTAAAAGTGGTAAGTACATAATATGCGAGATGTCTAACCCAAGCCATCCAATTGCTAAAAATGCTGGATGCAGAAAACTCAACTAATAGTTGTGATTTAACACGGTCACAGAAATATTTGCAAAACTCCTCAAGACTGGGGAGTTTTATTTTAACTATAAAATATTCAGAATTTGAGAACGAAATACCCTGCGAAGCCATCGTAAAGTTTCAGATGCGAGGCCGAGTAGCGGCAGCTTACCTACTGCGGCGGGGCAACAAAAAAGATGAAAGCTTTCAGTTTGTGTTCGGCTTTGAAACCAAAGGAGTGCATAGCACCCTACGGGAAAGCCAAGTAGACCCCATATTTGACGGCATCGAAAGCGGGCTAAAAGACCTGTTGCCCGGTGAGAAATTTCAGAGCCTTCACCGATCGCTTTATTTAGTTTACCTACCACATGGTATGACAAAGCCAGGAGAATTGCTCAGAGATAAAGAAAAACGATCGAACACGCCCCTCTTCACATCCCTTATGGTAAGCTGCTGAAGCTGTATTTGGGAAAATTCGGTAGCATTCCGAGACTGTGCCGCAACTGTAAAGGAGCCACCATATTGTTATTTGTGGTGCTCACGAGTCAGAACACCAAAACGCATTATTTAGTTCGAGTTCTGCGTTGCACAGAACAGTAATTGTGATCTCTGTTTCAGCCCGACCTGATGGTTCGGAATCGATATTTTGTCCCGGCCTGTTTACGCCTACTGCTGCCCAGGATGGGACACTGGTGAGGATTCGAGTGCCCGGTGGCATAGTAAATAGCCAACAGGCATTGGTTTTAGCAGAGTTTGCGGCTAAATTGGGTGCCGTTGACCTGCAAGTCACCAATAGATCGAACGTGCAGCTTCTGGTCAAATCTTTAGATCAGGCCGATTTTGCTGCTTTGCAGGCGGTGGGGTTAGCGGCTCCGATCGCCTCTGTGGATCGCTTTCGGAATATTATGGCTAGTCCCACGGCTGGTATTGACCCTCAGATGCTAGTGGATACGCGGCCTTTAGTAAAATCGATCGACTCCTATATTTCTAGTAGCCCTCATTTAACTGGACTGAGCGCCAAGTTTAGCATAGGGATTGATGGGGGCGAAGCACTGTCGATCGGCCAGCGTCCCAATGATATTTTGCTGCTGGCGCGGCCTGCTGGTTTGCGGTTAATGCTCAGAATGTCTGATGGTTCTCCTGGCGGAGATGCTTCGCTTACCGCAAAGTCAGGCTCACCAACTGGCCAAATGCTAGATACTCGATTGGTTTGGGGTTTAGAGCAAGCGGTGGAGGTCTTTGCTACCTTGTCTGACTTGTATTTGCAGCACTCTGGAGCGATTCCGCTCGTACCCAGTGAGCACCGCCGTTCTAGGCAGCCGCGCTTTCGTCATTTAGTAAAGCATTGGGGTCTGGACTGGCTGCGGGCGAATTGCCCTGGTGCTGAGCTAACCAGAGAAACTGTGGCGATGCCCCAGGGGGGTTATCAGTATTTGGGCGTTCACTCCCAGTTGCAGTCTGAATATTTCTACTTGGGAGTAGTGTTACCTTTGGGACGGTTGACTTTAGAGCAACTGCGGGGATTAGCAGAGATTGCTGCTATCTATGGCAACAGCGAAATTCGGCTCACGCCCTGGCAAAATATTATTCTGCCCAACTTACCCGCAATCCAGCCGGTGATTGGGGCTTTAGAGCGACTGGGGCTGAGTGTGAATCCGAAGCATTCAGCGGGTTCGATCGCCGCTTGTCGGGGTACTCTGGGCTGTGCCGCAGCAGTGATAGATAGTCAAAACCATGCTCTGGCGGCCATTCGCCAATTGACCTTAACTTCTCCAGTCCAAATTCATATCAGTGGCTGTGATAAGGGCTGCGCCCAACCATTGCCTAGTGACATTGCCCTGAAAGGCACCAGCCAGGGTTACGAAATTTATTTGCACGCTCCGGGCGCGGTCTTTGGACGATACTTATATCCGGCAATGCCAGCCGATCGAGCTTTAGAGGTGGTGCAAAAAATGCTGCAAGTACATCAAGCTCTCAGCCCAGCAACTTCTTTCCGAGACTTTACCGATCGCCACGACCTATCTACTCTTCTGCAATTCTTCCATGCTTAAACCGTCTCCCACCTCAAAAGGAATTCTAGACTACATTCGTGATGGTTCAGCCATTTACGACAAATCCTTCGCCACTATTCGCGCCGAAGCCGATCTCTCGGCCATTCCGGCAGATTTAGAGAAAGTCGCGGTGCGGTTGATTCACGCCTGCGGAATGACCGATATTGCTCAGGATTTAGCTGCTTCGCCCGGTGCAGCCACTGTGGGGCGGCAGGCGCTGGCGGCTGGGGCTAAAATTCTTTGTGATGCTCATATGGTGGCCGATGGCGTGACGCGCCAGCGACTGCCTGCTAATAACGAGGTGATTTGTACCCTACGAGATGAGCAGGTGCCGGAATTGGCGCGGCAGATTGGAAATACTCGATCGGCTGCTGCCCTAGAATTGTGGTTGCCTCACTTAGCTGGTGCGATCGTGGCGATCGGCAATGCTCCGACAGCGCTGTTTCGGTTGCTAGAAATACTCGATGCCGGAGCACCGCGACCGGCTTTGATTTTGGGTTTACCCGTGGGTTTTGTGGGCGCGGTAGAATCTAAAGCCGAGTTAGCTGCACATAGTCGCGGTGTGAGTTTTATTACTCTGCACGGTCGGCGAGGCGGCAGCGCTATGGCGGCGGCGGCAGTAAATGCTTTGGCTCAGGAGGCCGAATAATGACTGAATCTGGAAAACTATATGGATTAGGTTTAGGCCCGGGTGATCCAGAGTTGCTAACTCTCAAGGCTTATCGGATTCTCCAAGCGGTGCCAGTAGTGGCTTACCCGGCTTCGCCGGATGGCCGGTGCATTTCGCGATCGATCGTGGCAGAGTACCTCAAACCCACACAAATCGAAATTCCGATGGTCTTGCCTTTCAAATTAGAGCTGTCTTCTCAGCCTTATTACGACAAGATGGCCGAGGATTTAGCAGCGCATTTGAGCGCTGGCCGCGATGTAGCGGTGCTCTGTGAGGGCGACCCGTTTTTCTTTGGAACGTTTATGTATACCTTCAATCGCTTATCCCCGCGTTTTCCTACGGAAGTAGTACCGGGGGTTTCTTCGGTGATGGCCAGTGCGGGGATGCTGGGGCGGCCTTTAACTTACCGAAACGATGTGTTTATGGCAATTATGGGCACTTTGCCTGCTGAGGTGATCGCCGATCGATTGCGGGGTGCAGATGCCGCTGTAATTATGAAGCTGGGTCGCAATTTTGCCAAGGTCTGTGAGGTCTTGAAAGAGGTGGGGCTATTCGATCGGGCTTTATACATCGAAAGAGCAACTACTACTCGCCAAAACATCGTACCGATCCAGGATGTAGACCCGACTCAGGTGCCCTATTTTGCCATGATTGTGATTCCTAGTCAGTGGGAATGGCGCAATGGCTAAGATTGCAGTGCTGGTGTTAAATCAGGCTAGCGTGGAGACGGCGCGGCGCTTGATGACGGCGTTGCCCGGTGCGGTGCTGTATGGTTCAGCCAAGCGCACTATGCGGGTAGATGTGAGCTTTGAGCATTTTAAACCCCTGGTGCAGGAGTTGTTTGCCCAAGATATTCCGATCGTCGGACTCTGTGCCGCAGGGATTTTGATTCGGTCTTTGGCTCCAGTTTTGGGTAATAAGCAGCATGAGCCTGCGGTGATTGCGGTGGCCAGTGATGGTAGTGCGGTGGTGCCGCTGTTGGGTGGTTTGCATGGGGCAAATGAGCTAGCAAGTTCGATCGCCACTGCTTTATCTATAGCTCCAGCGATTACGACTACCGGAGATTTGCTGTTTCGCACGGCCTTGTTGTCCCCCCCGGCTGGCTATGTGTTAGCTAATCCTGATGCCGGGAAACAGTTTTTGGCAGATTGTATTGGGGGGGAAGCGGTATGTATTGCGGGTGACGCGCCGTGGTTGATGGAAAGTGCTTTGCCGGTGAGTGATGGGGCGAGGTTAAAGATTTTGGTGACTGATCGATCGATCGATATTCCTGGGGATACTTTGGTTTATCGTCCAAAGTCTTTGGTTTTGGGGGTTCGGCGAGAATACCCTCACCCCAGCCCTCTTCTCTTTGCTGCCATCGAATCCTTGTTCTCTGAGCATTCGCTATCTCCATTATCCTTAGCCGGTGTCGTCACTACTAATGAGTTTGCTGGAGATGAAGGAATTCGATCGATTGCTCACCACTACAAAATCCCGTTAAGAATCTCGGCCTCATTAGTTCTACCCAAAGTGATCCAGAAAGATATAGCGGGTTATCAAATAACTTTGTATCAATCAGCGGCTCCAGTAGACATCCAGCAAATCGGTCAGCCCCTGGGCAAACTCTGGGTTGTAGGCACCGGCCCTGGCGCGGCGGCTTGGCTCACTCCAGAAGTTAAAGCAGTTTTAGAAAACACTACAGATTGGGTGGGCTACACCACTTATTTAAATCAAGCCGAACCCTGGCGACGGGGGCAACAGCGCCATGATTCTGATAATCGGGTGGAGCTAGATCGGGCGAGGTTGGCATTGAACTTAGCGGCAGCAGGTCGATCGGTCGCGGTAATTTCTTCTGGTGATCCGGGCATTTATGCAATGGCAGCGGCGGTGTTGGAGGCGATCGATCGCGATCGAAATCCAGAATGGGATCGAGTAGAGCTACAAATTTGTCCGGGGGTGTCGGCGATGCAGGCGGCAGCGGCGTTGGTGGGTGCGCCTTTGGGGCATGATTTTTGCGTGATTTCGCTGTCAGATATTTTGAAGCCTTGGGCAGAGATTGAGCGGCGGCTAGAGCTAGCGGCGCAGGGAGATTTTGTGATTGCTTTATATAATCCGATTTCTAGTCAGCGTACTTGGCAGTTAGACCAGGCGATTGAGCTGTTGCTGCGTCATCGATCGGCAGATGTGCCGGTGGTTTTGGCAAAAGATGTGGGTCGATCGGGGCAGCGCATTGTCACCAAGTCTTTGGGCAGTTTAGTCGGCAGTGATGCCGATATGCGCACGGCGATTTTAATTGGTTCCAGCAAAACCAAGACGATCCAGCAACCTCATCAAAAAACCTGGATCTATACTCCTCGGCATTATGAGTAGATTTAACTAGTAATTTATAATTTTACAAATATCGCCAGTCAGCAAAAGTTGCGGCCTGTCCGCAGGGTTGACCTTGCAGATCAGTAAGATTCCAAATAATGGCTCGATCGATCTCAAATCGCCGCCCGCTACTAGAAATCCTCACCCCACAATAATTCTCCACAAATCCCTGTTGCAGCACCTGAGCCATCATCACCTCCCGCGCTGCCTGATTCACTGGCTCAGCAGTCGATCTAGAAGGAGTTTGGGTAAACGTTGCCCAATCCATTTCCCACAGATCCAAGGCTACCTGATTGCCATAATTCAACACCGGGTCGCTTTCGGTGCCATGAGATACCACCACAAAGGGCGCAGCATCAAGCAATTTTGCTTTTTCTAACCGTGAGCCAGAGCATTCGATTAGCTCTCTGCCCAGCAACTGCCGGTAGCTAGCTAGCAAAATCTCTATCCAGTCCATAACTTGCGGCTGTTGCCAAATTTTTGTCACAGATTCATTCCTGCTTTGCAATAGCGGCGGTAGCATTGCTTGCGCCTGCGGCGATGGAAATCCAAACCAGTTAGAATACTAGCAACGCAATTCCCAGCAGTCATGGTACAAGAAACAGCTCCCAGTAACAAACTTCAAAATATTATCGTAGCGATCGTCGCAGTGCTATTAGCCGTAGCGCTCTTTTTTGGGCAGCGCTTACAGCAAGGCAACAACTCCCTATCGGCCCAAGCCGAAGCTGCTACCCCGATCGAAGCAGCCCTAGCCAGTGGCAGACCTACCTTAATGGAGTTTTATGCAGACTGGTGTGGTAGCTGCAAAGCGATGGCTCCGAATCTGGCCAAAATCAAACAAGATTACAGCGGTAAAGTCGAGTTTGCCATGTTGAACGTAGACAATACCAAATGGCTACCAGAAATCGAAAAATACCGAGTTGATGGCATTCCGCACTTTGTCTTTTTTAACCGTCAAGGACAAACCCTGGGTGAAGTGATTGGTGAACAGCCCGAAAGCGTGATGCGTTCTACTTTAGATGAAATTTTGGCCGATCGAATTAAGCCAGACAATGCCCAAATCGAACAGCGCGAGGGCCAGACTTCGCCGATGACCCCAGAGTCGGCGGTAGTAAAACCCACCGACCCCCGCAGCCACAGCAGTCAAACTAAGCAGGGTTAGCCACCGGCCAAGCAGGCATCAAGCGACCCAAAAGCTGCCAATCATAGGCTAGCGGTGGAGGCATCGGCTGGTAGTCCCGATCGGTGGGAGTGCCATGATACTGCACGGCGTTAATTAACATGCACGGTTCATCACTCAGGTTGATCGCGGCATGGGGCACCATGGGCGGAATGGTGACTACCAATGGTTTATCGTCACTCAGCGTAATGTATTGATACTGTCGATCGAGCAACACTACTAACACCATGCTGCCCCGCACCGCCATGAGCTGATCGGTTTGATGACGGTGAACAAACAGATCATCAATGCTGCGCGGTGGAATTTGTACCAGCATAGTTTGATGGCTATTTTGGGGGGTGTAGAACTCCACCATGCCGTTTTTGATGGAGTCTAGGGTACGAATTTCGATCGATTTCGTTAAAGCCATGACAGACACCTCAATAATGTTTAGA
>JAAFHZ010000175.1 GCA_013297675.1 Synechococcales cyanobacterium bin59.metabat.ball.084
TTGACACCATTGTTTCAGACCATCACTCTACCCCCAGAGCGCCCCGCTGTCGTCGCAATCATCAACCCCCGCTACCTAGATACCAACCATCCTCTCTATCATCTCTCGGGGGTGGCAGTGGCCTACAAGCTCATCGAAGCATTGTACGCAGCCCTACCGGATGTGCCTAAGCAACCGATCGAATATCTGCTAGATTTGGTGGCCATCGGCCTGGTCGCTGATCTGGTACAGCTCAGCGGCGAATGTCGCTATCTCGCCCAAATTGGCATCGCCCGACTACAACAACAAAGCACCAAAAACCCCGATCTGCCCGGTCATCGACCTGGAGTAGCTAAATTATTAGAACTCTGTCGCAAAACCGGCGATCGACCGATGGATATCTCCTTTGGCATTGCTCCTCGCATCAACGCCATCAGCCGTATCTATGGCGATGCCCGGTTTGGCGTGGATCTGCTAACGAGCAAAGATCCAGAGCTTTGTGACGACCTGGCCACTAAAACCGAGCAAGCCAACGCCCGCCGTAAAGAAGTGCAAAAAGAAGTAGTAGCGGCTGTGCAACAGCGCGTTCAAAGCCTGGATCTTTCCACCACTGGCACGATCGTTTTAGCTGACCCCAATTGGCCAGGAGGAGTTTTGGGACTGGTAGCTGGCCAAATTGCCCAGGAATATGGCCGACCAACTATTTTGTTGAACAATGCCCCGACAGATGCCGATAGTCCAGTATTGGCTAGGGGTTCTGCTCGATCGACCCAAAATATTGATCTATATCAATTAGTTAAATCCCAAGCTCATTTACTCAAAGGCTTTGGTGGTCATCCCTTTGCTGCTGGACTCAGTTTATTAGCCGCCGATTTGCCGATGTTTGCCGAAGGGATCGATCGACAGTTGCGCCAAACGGTAGGTGATTTACCAGCTCCTACCGTGCAAATCGATTTGGTGATAACTATTGCTGAACTAGATAAAGACTTATTTGATGAGCTGCGGCTATTAGAACCCTGTGGCATGGGTAATCCTGTGCCCAAATTATTAGTAACCAACTGTCGGCTAGAAAATCCGATTAATCGTAATATTAAAGATCTCCAGGGTAAAACTGTTCGCTACCTAAAAACCGATGTGCAAATGATCGATGCAACTGGTAGCTGTACCGCTGTCTGGTGGGGTAAAAAGGTCGAAGAAGTACCCACTGTACCTTGTGATGTTTTAGTAGAGCTAGATTTTAACAACTACAAAAAACGCCATGAAGCCCGAATTGTGGATCTCAGACCCACCGTTGCCATTGGCAAGACTAATCCTCAACCAGAAATTTTAGACTTTCGATCGGGTCTTTCTTTAGAAAACATTCCATTACTAGCTGATATCCGCTGGATTAATCAATGTCCCCGCAGTTGGGATGAACTATTGTTGGAATATGAGGCCGCGACGATCCATCACCAAACACTAGCCCTCAATTATCCGGCCCCCCAAACCAGAGAATCGTTAGAGATTTTCCAGAGACTAATCGGCATCGCCAAATTTCTGAACCGCACTGGTCAAGCTTTGGCTCTAAAAGATTTGCAAAGTAAGTTGGGGGTGACTGCTCGATCGACCAGAGATGGTTTGAATTGCTTGGATGCGATCGGGTTTGAGGTTACAATGATGCCTATTCGCCAAGAGTTTCAAATTAAGTTGCTGGATACCGAATTTATTACCGGCACAGAACTAGAAAATATCCCGGCAGTGCAAGAATTCTTAGCTGGGGTGGCTGAAGATTTGTTTGTAGAACAATATTTTTGGCAGGTGCCAGTAGAATTATTGCGTTCGATCAGACTAAACACGAGTGGTGAAATTTTTTCTAATTAACAACATTGCATGAATTCGGGTGCAAGTCACTTTTTGGAAATAAAACAGGACTGACTTACCAAGCCTTGAAGCACCAGAGAAATATTAAGATTAGTGAATTTATCTGTAGAAAGTTCCCCGCATCTAATGATTCCTCCATGCTTGCATTACAATTTGCTGGTTGCTATCTACCCATCACTATGGCTAAAATTATTCCTTCTTGGCATAACATGACTTCCATTACTAATGGTGAAAAACGACTCGCGCAAAGACTAGAAAGTAAGCTAGAAGATGATTACTTGATTTGGTTTGATGTGGCAATTGGCAAAAAACATCAACATCCAGATTTTATTATTCTTCATCCTAACCGTGGCATTTTAGTATTAGAGGTAAAAGACTGGAAACAAACAACGATATTAAGTGCAAACCGCCAAGAGTTTAAACTGTTGACACCAGGTGATAAAGTTGCAACTACCAAAAACCCTATAAACCAAGCTCGTTCTTATGTATTAGCTCTTGAGCGGGTATTGAAACAAGATTCATCTTTGGTAGCACCAAAAGAAAGTCGTTATCAAGGGAATCTTATTTTCCCTTATGGATATGGAGTTGTCTTGACAAATATTAGGCGGGCAGTTTTTTACAAGAATCGTTTAGATGAGGTAATCCCAGAAAACTTAGTGATTTGTCAAGATGAAATGCTCGAAGATGTTGATCCCGGAAAATTTCAAGAACAATTGTGGCAAATGTGGCCGCGCTTTTTAAATGATCCATTAAATTCTAAGCAGATTGATCGGATTCGAGCACTGATTTTCCCTGAAATCGTAATGCCTTCTCGCCAACTTTCACTCTTTTTGAAAAAACATCCATTGGAAAAAGTAGATTTTCAGTTAGCAGATAGGGAGCCTGATATAGTAAACAAGCCAGTTGAAGCAATCGACATACCTACAAATATCATGAAAGTAATGGATTTACAGCAGGAGAAACTAGCTCGTGATCTAGGTGATGGCCATCGAGTAATTCATGGTGTCGCAGGATCTGGCAAAACCATGATTCTCAATTATCGTTGTCAACACTTGGCTAGACAGCAACCCACTAAGCCTATCTTAGTCCTGTGTTTTAATGTCGTACTAGCAGCCAAGCTACAAGAAAGCATTTACAGACAAGAATATCATTCATTTGTACAGGTCTACTCTTTCCATAAATGGCTATCTGAACAGTGCCATCAAAATTCTATCACTAAACCTAAGTTCAATGAATACTTACATGTTGGAGATTATTTAAAAGAATTAGAAAAACGAGTGTTTAACGGCATTACAAATGGCACAATACCGACCCAGCAATATTCTTCGGTGTTGATCGATGAAGGTCATGATTTACAAGCAAGCTGGCTGCAGATTATTTCGCAGATGCCAGAAAACAAATCACTATTATTATTGTATGATGACGCACAGAATTTATATTTACAAGAAAAGAAACAAGGTAAATTCACCTTTAAAAGTGTTGGGATAGAAGCTATAGGACGAACTAAAATTCTAGATATTAATTACAGGAATACAAATGAGGTCTTAGGATTAGCCTACCGGTTTGCAAAAGCAGCCATGGAGTCTTTGAACACTGATGACGAAGATATTCCCATGCTTATACAACCAAATAGTGCTGGTCGGCATGGTCAAGAGCCACAATTAGTTCAGTTCCAAAGCTTTGCTGATGAGGTTGATTACTTAAGTACTATAGTTAAAGAAGCTAATCAAAAAGGAATTCTCTGGTCAGATGTAGCTATTCTTTATCGAGAGAGATTGGTTGCACAAACAGTTGAAAGTAATTTTAAAAAACAATTGATTCCAATTCGATGGCTTAACAAGGATGCTGATTCTCGACAGTATGATCCACAAGAAAATTCTATTAAGTTAGTGACAATGCACTCCAGTAAGGGCTTAGAATTTCCATTGGTGATTATGCCAGGATTAGGATACCCAGGCAAATCACCCATAGCAGAAGCAATGCGCTTACTTTATGTAGCAATGACCAGATCAACTGACCAATTGATTATGTCATATCACCAAGAAAATAATTTAGTAAAAAAATTAAAAGATGCCTTAAACACAGACTTATCCTTAAATTAATAAGTTCGTTGCAATTAAGATGATTTGTGTCCAAGTATAGTAACACTGGGTAGCAATTTAAGCCGGGACATATTGAGTACACCTCTGCCATAAGGGATGGAGATCAGAAGACTTCGCTTTAACTCTGGCTCCCCTTCTCCCGCCTTGGGAGAAGGGGTTGGGGGATGAGGGTCTTTCAATGTTATCTTTAAAGTCTTTGTCCCACTCTGAGTTGATGCTCTTAACAGCCACCGGCTTCAAAAATTTAATTGGTGTTAGTTTCTGACTAATTCCATGCCGCGTCGATGTAACTCGCGGGCATAATCTGTCCAGGTGCCCTGTCCCCAATAGCGAAAACAGCTTGTTTGCACCAGCAAATTGTATAGCAACGCTTCGCGGTAATCCGATCGGGCAGTCACCGCCGGATCAGCCTGTACCAAAGCATCGAACTTGCGGTGAAACTGGGCGCTGAGTTGATACATTGGCTCTAGCACATTTTCGTAGCCCTTCACCCAGCTCAAATTATCTGTCCAAGAGGCACCATCCATATGGAACTGATGATCAGTAGCTTTGAGATCTGCGATCGCTTTTTCCACGGCAACTGTAGTGATCTGTTCTGGCTCCAAGCGCTGCCAAATTTTGTGCTGCTGCACCGCCTGACAAGCCGGGTAATCAGCTTCTTTCACTCCGGCGGCAGCCAAGAGTTCTAAATACTCGGTGCCATTATAGCCCACCACCCCATGAGAACTATGCTTAATTTCAGACCAAGGACGCGGAAAATCACGGGGGAATTCATTCATCATCACCCCACCATTTTCACCGTCAGCGATTTGGGTAACTAAAGCAGGAACTTTAATGCCATTGAGTTCTGGACGAGGTTTTTGTTCGGCGCGACTCTTGGCTTCATAGTAAGGCTGCATTTGTGCCACTAACTTAGTGTCAGAGCCTTGAGTTTTGATCAAAATTGTGATTTCGATCGATTCCCCTTGCGAATTTTTGGCCACCAAGCGATTTGGTAAATATTTATCGTCATGATGCAGCTCAGCACCATCGAGCCTTTCCACCGAATGCTCTTGCACCAGCAGCCAGCGATAGCCACATTCTTTCAGTGCCTTAATATATTCATAGATCATATCAGGATGATTCGGCAGGTGCATTTCTGGGGGAGAAAAACCCTTAACTCGTTGCAGAGCCTCAATGCCAAAAATTGCGGCAAACTGTTGTTGCCAAGCCCGCATATGTAATTTCAGATCAGGAATGGGCGTAGAAGGCACTACCGCATGTCCCCACATTGTACCCAACCATTCCACATAGGGCTGATATTTGGCATCACAAGCCAATGGACGCAGTTTATCTAACACGTCTTGGCGACCCATTTGCTGTAGACCCCACAACAAATTTCCAGAATAGTCCAGCATGATTCGCGGATTACAGCCCTGATTAACTAAATCTGGAATAAAGTCACCCATCCGACCATAGCAATCAGCAAAAACGCTGGCATTATGATTATCACCTTCTCCTTGGTGTTCAAACATATATTGCAAATGGCCAATGAGCTGATCGCCAGATGGAATAGTGGGCTGGTGCATGTGCAAAGCACAGGCAAAACCGGCACTGGCCAAGTTGAGGTTAGAGTTATTTAGAAAAATAGGATTGCTGTGGTTAGTAGCCGCCGCGATCGCGGCTTCTTGGCCACAGATATCGGGTAATGAGGCTAAAGACATGATGAAGGCCGCTGATACGATCTTCAGATTGTGACATGTCTTTGACACTTTTTTGGAGCTACTTATTTTGTTTTGGTCGGCTCGGGCTTCTTCACTGCTGTTGTCTATACTATTAACTAATAACCTTAAATTCTGGCTTGATATTGATGATTTTTGGCAAACCACTTACTGCTGTACTCCCTCAAACTTGGCAATTAGCTTGGGGCAATGTGGGAATTCAGCCCAATGCACAGTGGCAAAATAAGCAATTAGCCATTTTTGGCACTACCACAATCTGCTGGAGCAAAAATCAACGATTTATGGCGATCGGCGATGCTTGGCTACCGGGCAAATCTGGAAATCATTTACAGTCGATCGCTGATGATTGGGAGATTTGGGGCAGATCCCTATTAGCAAAGTTGGTCGGTAGTTTTGCCATCGCCATTTGGGATCAAGAGCTACAAGAATTGGTAATAGCCAGAGATCAAGCGGGTGCTCAGACTCTTTACTATACAACGACCACCACAATTCGCTGGATTTCTCCTTCTCTGCGAGCACTTCAGCCCTATCGATCGAATGACTTAGATATAATTGCCCTGCGAGATTATCTTTGCTGTTCTTTTGTTCCGGGCGACCGTACCATGTGGCAGGAAGTCAGGGAGTTACGGCCTGGTAGTTACTGGCAATTATCAGCAGAGTCACCTAAAACTTATTGGGAACCACAAGAACAAATTACTGAGCCAGGTTTGACCTTAATAGATTGGGGCGATCGGCTCCGCCAGCTTTTACAAACAGTCGTGCAAGAATCTCTGCCAGATCAGCAGCCAGTGGGCATATTTCTTTCCGGCGGATTGGATTCTAGCTGCATTACAGCATTAATGGCTCAGTTGCACGATCGGCTAATACATAGCTATTCGATTCATTTTGGCGCGAAGTTGCCCAATGAGTTAGAGTTTTCGAGCTTAGTAGCTGCTCACTGTGGCACCGAGCACCATATTTTAGAAATTCCTTTGGCGGAGATGTGGCGACGCTTGCCAGAAACCATGGCTGTTTTGGAAGAACCGATCGGTGATCCTTTGACTGTCCCAAATTTACTATTGGCGCAATTAGCAAAACAAACTGTAAACGTAATTCTAAATGGGGAAGGTGGCGATCCTTGTTTTGGTGGCCCCAAAAATCAGCCAATGCTGATGCACGAATTGTACAAAGGACAATCAGAGCCTCTAGCAGCTTATCTTCGCTCTTTTCATAAATGTGCATTAGACCTGCCACAATTACTGCAACCCCATATTTGGCAACAGGTAGCAACGGCAGAATCAGTATTTACTCCAGATTTAACAGCAGATGTAAACTATTTGAATCGGTTGATGTTGTTAAATATCAAGTTTAAGGGTGCCGATCAGATCTTAACCAAAGTACATAATCTTACGCAGGCTGCGGGGCTATGTGGTCGATCGCCATTATTTGATCAGCGAGTAGTAGCTTTGAGCATG
>JAAFHZ010000176.1 GCA_013297675.1 Synechococcales cyanobacterium bin59.metabat.ball.084
GCTCACGAAAGACACATCATTGAAAAAAAGCATCCGATTGAAAAGATATCGTGCTGCAATGGATAACGACTATCTAAGTAGGGTCTTATCGTTGTAGAAGTATCATAATTTGATGCGTTTGCCCTGATAACAGATCCTTTGCTAAAAGATAATTTAGCTTTATTAGCAATGCGTCAAATTGCCTTGCAATCTGGATGTTCACATTTCTTAGCAACTAATATACCTGCTATTGATAGGGTATTCTACAGTAACAAGGGGGCTGCAAGTGTTTTTCCTCTTTATCTTGAGACAGAAAGAGATAGCTTTGGGATATATGAATGCAAACGCTATGCGAATATTTCGGCTGAATTTATTACAGTGCTCAAAAGAAATCTTAACTACACCCCCACGCCTGAAGATATTTTTCATTATATCTATGCCATCTTCCATTCCCCCACCTACCGCAGCCGCTACGCTGAATTCCTGAAGATAGACTTCCCTCGCGTACCACTTACCCGTAATGTCGATTTATTTCATCAATTGGGTGAGTTAGGAAAGGAATTAGTGAATTTACACCTAATGAAATTCTCAATTCCAACCAAAAAAACATACTTGTTTATCGGTAATACCGGTGGCTGCATTGTCGATGCTGGTTATCCTAAGTATGAAAATGGCAAAGTAGTTATCAATAAGCATAAAGACGGCTTTACAGATGTACCTGAAGCAGTTTGGAACTTTCAGGTTGGCGGCTATCAAGTTTGTCATAAATGGCTGAAAGACCGCAAGGGTCGCACACTAAGTCAGAGTGACATCGAGCATTATCAAAAAATTGTAGTTGCATTGGGACAGTCGATTAGCCTCATGCAGCAAATTGATGATGTTATTCCGAGTTGGCCGATAGATGCACAGTATAACTAAGTTCGGTTAAGTAAGATCTTGCCAATCCGTATCATTTTTGATACGATGTGAATTAATGGATGACAAAATACTGCCCGCTTGTTTCTACCAAAGTAGTCTTGGGAAAGAACCAGTTAGAGATTGGGTAAAAGACCTGGACAAAGATGATAGATTAGCCATTGGTGCCGACATCAAAACCGTTGAATTCGGCTGGCCAATAGGGATGCCAACTTGCAAATCACTAGGTAAAGGGTTGTATGAAGTACGATCTAGCCTACCAAGTGATCGAACAGCTCGTATCATTTTTTGTGTCCATTACAGACAGATGGTGCTGCTGCACGCATTCATTAAGAAAACTCAAAAAACACCCAAACAAGACTTAGACCTAGCTCTTGATCGCAAATCAAAACTGGAGAAAGCTGATGAAAAACAATAATGCCCATGTTGGTTCTTCCTTCGATGATTTTTTGGAAGAGGAAAACTTACTTGATGAAGCTAACGAAATTGCCATCAAGAGAGTCATCGCTTGGCAAATTCAGCAAGGAATTGAATCTAAGCAGATGACTAAAACCAGCGTAGCTGAGGCGATGGGAACCAGCCGCGCAGCAGTTGATCGTCTACTCGACCCCAAAAATACCTCCATTACCCTCAACACCCTGGGTAAAGCAGCCAGCATTCTAGGCAAGCGAATCAAAATCGAGCTTGTTGAAGCATAAATCTCGATCTATTTCAAGAAATGGTTATGCAATCATGATTTCGCCAGAAATCAAAATTGTCATTGGAGGCATTGTCACTCTGAATGACTGTAAATCAAGTGGGATAGTTAAAACTGCGGGCTGGAGGTTTGCACAGCAGTAGTGGATCTTGTCGGGGTAGTGACTATACTTGCTAAAAACATTAAACCACTTCAAGAAAACGACCAATTATTAATTCGGAGAAAGTAAATGACGAAGTATAATCCCAGTATCGGTTTCTCTTTCGATGATTTCTTGGTTGAGGAAAATTTGCTCACGGAAGCTAAGGCGGCGGCTAGTGAAAGGATCACTAATTGGCAGCAAACGAAAGCAACTGAACCCCCCCACGGTAATGGATTCTGGAATGGTCTACAAGAACTAAGAGCAACAATAGAACGAGAAGGAATCATTTTTGATGATGATGATTTTGCTGATTTGAGAGATCGAGCGTCTGGACGGGAAGTGAATTTACAAGCTTAATAGTATTGATTGATAGCAATGTCATATCAGAATTAACAAATTTAATTGTGGTGATAAAAACACTAGATTTCTGCTTCTATCATGGTAACGATTGGGATCGTAATAGAGGCTATTATATCCCCAGCCATTAGCTCTCTCCATTCATCTGACGACTGGTAATGGGGCAGCATTTTCTTTGCTTGCTGGGCAAGAATAGCTCGTCGCTCTGATAAAGGTTTTTTAAGGAAAGCTCGACGCTCATCCAACGTTAGCTCGATCAGGCTTTCAGATAGATTTTCGCCCAAAACAATAGGAGAAGATAACTTGTGTTTTACTAAGTTTCTCTCAGCAGCAGGGAGATTTTCAACCATTTGAATTATCGATTCTACTAATGCAGTATTCATTAAACACCTTCCTTGGAAGCTTGAAACTTCTGTCGTAATTGTTCTACAACCACATCTAAATCAACGCCCTCAACTCTATCAAGTTCAGCCACTGCTACTGCCACTTTGCGGCGAATATCTGCAAGCAAATCAGCTCTGGCTCTCAAAACTGGATCTAGATCACTTATAAATTTGGGTTTCTATCAACTCGCTTACTATTATGGCATTCGATCGAAATCAAAAGTGCGATCGATTATGCCAATGGGGATAAATAACTGTAAGTGAATCGATCCTTACACAGAGCAGCAGTTTATCTCATGCGCGAACAAGATATCCAAGACCTCATTGCTAGTCAGCGCCCTTACTACCACCTACAAGGCACCCCCATCCGGGGCATTGATAACCAATATTGGCTCGTCTTCAAACACCAAGATGCCGACAGCCTGCTCAAAAACGTCATTCGCTTCCTGGGGTTTCGCAACCAAGACACCACCCACAAAATAATTAGGATCGATGAGCGCACCGGCTACATCATCACCTACGTCCCCAAAAATCCTGGCGATATTCCCTCCTTTGCCATTTTGCGGACTGGTGCCATCTCCCTGATCACCCAATTTATTCATGAAATTACCAGAGTAAAAAACAAAGCTCTGCTCTCCAACAACTTTCGGGGCATCGAAAATATCAAAGGTCATTACAACCTGCCCGAAGACCAAGCCGAATATCAAACCGTCATTAATCAACTGCTCCAGCACAGCACCATCTACCGTCGTGCCACCGCCTACTTCGATAGCGGACTACTCAAATTCTATGAAGACCCCCTGCAAGAATTCCTGCAATCTGATGGCCGCATTCAGCTACTGATGGATTGGCGAGGCTTCACCAAAGAAAAAGACATCATCGCCCTTGAACAGCTCTACGACACCAGCAACCCCACCCAGTTTATTCAGCGCACCCTTCAAGAATTTTTGGCAGGTCTAGAAGAAAGCAGCTTCTCTGGCACCGAAATTTTAGCCGAGCTGATTCGCCTGGGCTTCCTCGAAATCAAACTGGTCAAAATGGAAGGTGGACGCGGCATTTACCACAGTAAAACCGGCATCTTCAGCGACAGCAAAGACAATCATGCTCTACACGAAGGCTCCAACAACTTTACCGTTGCTGCCCACTCCCGTAACTTTGAACGCTGCCTATTCTTGCGTTCTTGGGTATCAGAAAGCGATCGATCGAGCATTTTAGAATTTATCCAAGAATTCGATGAAGAATGGACCAAGCCAAACTTTGCCTACAACCTCAACCAAGACTTTCTAAAGGAAGTACTCGCCGAAAAACAGCGCCGCATCCAAACCCAACAACCCCAGATCGATCACATCACACCCGACGTACTTACACCGGGACTCAACGCCGTCTCCATCATCGGTGACAACCTCGATCGAGTGACTAACCTCGAAGCTAGTGGCGATCACCTGGTTGATATCACGATCACCAGTCAAACCCCAAATCAGATCGAAGCTGATATCACCGTTGCCCCCGACCACCCGCCCCAGGCCATCAAAAACTTTGTAGTCGAAACCCCCACCGGCATTTATGTAATTCGACCACCCCAGCCCCCAACTGTTCAGCCCACACTAGAAATCCCCGAATTCCCCGAAATTTCTGGCTTTAAAAAAGCTGTCGAAATCATTCTAAGTGGCCAACATGGTCAACCCCAAGATTTCCTCTACTGGCTTGCCCAACAGCGCCCCCAGCAGTTTCGCATCGAGCAAAGCTCTGACCTCGAAGAACTCACCAACCAAGGTGTTTTGTTTGAACATCAAAAATCCGGCGCACAGCAATGTCTCCAGATCATGCAAGATTTTGGCGTAGCCGTGTGCGCTGATGCCGTTGGTTTAGGAAAAACCCGGCTAGCCGCCGCCGTTGCCCGTCTGTATCGCCAAATTAATCCCAAAGCTAATATCTCGATCGTTGCTTCCAAGAAACTTCACGAAAACTGGAGACGGGAAATGGCAGAACTAGATTTTCGCGGCCATGAATACGAACTCTACAACAAAAACCTGATGAGCCGCAAAGGCAGAGGTTTTATTGACGATTTCAGTCGTCATGGTGGCGGTGATTTAGTCATTATCGACGAAGCCCACGAAGGTATTCGCAACCACACCAATCGCATTCACCGCACTTGTCTAGAAATTCAAGAGCGCGATCGACAGTCTGGTAAACAGCGTCACTACTTACTGCTCACTGCCACCCCTTGGAACAATCGCCGTGATGATATTTATAATATTTTGAAGCCATTTCTTTCCCACCCCGAAGCCTTCAAAGAATTAGGATTTCCAGCCGAAATAGTCCAGTGGTTTGAAAACCGTGATATCGGCCTTCGCAACTTCACCGACAATACTGATGTCTTCCGACGTGTCTATGGCAAACTGTTTCTACAACGCACCCGCCAAACGCTGCGCTTGGCAACACCCGAATTAGATGTCTACGCCAGCCGTCAAGCTTCTTGGCTACCCGTAAACTTTGAAGAAAGCACAGAACAAGCTCTAGATAAAATCTTTAGCCAGTTTGAAGAAAATCTCTTTATCCCTTTTTCCGACCCAGTTCGCTACTTTACCGGCAGCGGTGAACAGCGAGGACTACTGCAAAACCAACGCCGCTTCTTTCTCCAGCGGGCAGAATCTAGCATGTATGCCCTAGCACGAACCATCATCAACTTCCGCGACAAAATTGAATCGATGCAAGAAGAGTTGCATTGCTGTAACCCAGACCCTACTGGATTATTAGAGTTTTTACTTCAGCATTACAAACTAAGTCCTACTGGTTCCAGCAAATCTGACCGAGAAGCATCTGCTTGGAGCAGTCTAACATCTGACCAATTGGAAATGTGGGATGAAGAGGAAATCGAAGAAGATGAAACGGAAAACGATCGGGGAGTAGATAGTCGTCAAAGACTCAGAACCCAAATTGAACAGGCGATCGAAAGGTTAAACGACGATGAGGCCAAAAGAATTCATAGCCTGCTATTGGCATACTGTGAAAGTGACCTGCAACAACTAGACGAAATCCAGAAGCTACTCACCACCGAATTCATCAAAGATCACAAACGCGAACAGGTGACTCAAAAAGTGCGTGAACTGACCGCCGCAGGTCATAAAGTACTGCTGATTTCTACTTTCTCAGATACTGTCATTGACTACTTTAGCTACATGGCCAAAGACTCAGAGATTGCTGAAGCCGGAATTGGCTTGGCGATCGGGGCTACTAAGCAATATCACAGTGATGATGGTGTAATTACCTTTGCACCTCATCGTTCTTGCAAAGGCCAAACATGCAACACCACTCTTAAACGCCAAGAACTATTTCGGCTATTCGCCCCGATCGCCACTTGCCGAAAACTCATCGAGCGCCCGCCATCCGATCAAGAATTGATGGTCTTAATCGGCTCCGAAACCCTCTCGATCGGTCAAAATCTCCAAGATGCCAACTACCTCATCAACATCGATTTTCCTTGGAATCCGATGATTTTAGAGCAGCGCATTGGCCGCATCGATCGACCAAAACACGAGCCTACCAAATATATCCATATCTACTATGCCAACAGCGAAAGCCAGCTATTGCGTCAAGCCAGCCGCCTCCAGAATCTCAACCGCAAGCTAGTCGGCGACCTCGCCCAACCCAATGATGAAATTCATGAATTTACCAGCGTGGGTAACTTAGGGCCTTCTGTTTATGGTGACACCCTCTTTGATGATGCAATCCTACCCGGTTATGTAGATTTCATCCAAAGTTTGGTGCAAGCCAGAGATTTACAACAAGGTAACTTACAAGAAGAAGCCGCCCAAAAACTAGATGTTGCCCAAAATCTCTATACCCAACAAGAACTCCTCTACAGCAGCGATATCCAAATACTCATCGCCAAATTAGGTGATGACTATCAAGCCAACCCCGTCACAATGGGACATACCACCAGCGATGCAGAGTCAAGGGTTTTACTAGCCTTGACCCTTCAGTATTTTGACCCCAATCACAGCCTGATTGCTGATCAGCAAAGAAAACTATTTTGGAACGACCTTACTTCTGAGCAAGATGGCTATGGACATGCGATAGCTATGGCTATTCGCACTACAGAATTAAACCAGACTATTTCCTCTGAGCAAACCCTAGCTCACCTGACATTAGTTTACCAAGAGCTAATTAAGTTCAAGCGAGGTTTAGAAGCTGGTTTGGGTGTATCTAATCCAATCGATCGTCTGAGTGTCAAATCTGAACGTCTCAACAGAATCAATAATCGTATTGCAGAGCTAGAAACTATTCCACCAGGTATCACAAAACCACAAATCAAAAAAACTATCAGTGTTTTAGATATTTGGAAGGATAGTAAGAACGTCCAAAAAATTCTGCGGGATTACGCTGAGGGCGATAAATCCAAACTCCCGATCGATGAATATGTCACTAACTTAGTAAATGACACTACTAATCTGGGCTTACTACCCGTGGAAAAAGCCCAAGCTAATTCCCTCCGATTATCCCTAGATCTGCCTGTTCGCTCATTTTAGAAAGGGGAGGAGAATTAAAACATTGAAGGGTCAAGGGTGGAGCAATTATGTGGCCTATCAGGAGGGTGTGCTGTTCCAAGGTAGGCTAAAGAGCAGTTTTTGAAA
>JAAFHZ010000177.1 GCA_013297675.1 Synechococcales cyanobacterium bin59.metabat.ball.084
GTGTACGAGCGGCGATGAAAGAGGCCGCGATAGAAAGAGCGAGAACAGAAGAGGCCAGCGCAGCGCTACGTTCTTAAATACTGCGTTCTTAAAATAAGACCTAAAAAAAATCCCCAGCCAAAATGCTGGGGATTTTTTGCAGTTTTTTATTTTGTCGATTTTTTATTTTGTTCTGTATTGTTTTGACTATTTTGTTCAGTATTGCTTTGTTTAGTGGCAGGAGACTTTTTAATCGCATCCAGTACTTTGGCATATTCCTTATTCTTTTTGGCTGCGGGAGCTGCGGCCAGAAGTTTCTCTAAAGATTCGACAGTTTTTTGTTTATTGCCGGTATAGCCATAGTATTCCACCACTTTTTCCATACCTTCGATCGCCTGGGGGTCTTGGGGGTTTTTCTTTAACGCAGCCAAAAACTCGTTCTCTTTCACTGCTACCTGGGCATCCTGAAAAGAGGAAGAAGTTTTAGCTGGCGGTGGCGGTGGCGATTTAGCTAAATCCCAGACTGGAGACAAACTGGCAATAATCATGCCCCCAGTGCCGAGGCTTACGGCCATCAAGACTATTTTTCTAGTTATTTTTGACCCTTCCATGAAAATGCTCCGATATCTACGTCTTACTCCTTAACCTACCAATTTTTTGACCGGAACTATCAAACCTAAACAAATCCGCAATATTGACTAGAGAAAACCATTTATGACCATTGCTATCTCACCACCGGCACCTCAAATTAAGTTAGTAACTTTTGCAGCCCTGATGTCAGGGTTAATAGTTGGCATGGCCGTCATGCAATCAGCTAAGCTCCAGAGTCTGCGGGCAGTCGATAAATCTTTAGACCCTGCTGCACTGCAACAGGAAAGTCGATTGAAAGCTAATCAGCTAGATCTGATGAAAAAAATTCCTAAGTTTGGTTTTAACAACCTGGCAGCGAACACCTCATTCATAGATTTTTTAAGCTATTTTGGCAATATTGACGCTCGGAATGTTAATGGATACGGCTTGGGATTTGATTATTTTGATGTAGTTCTCCAAGAAGATCCTCGGTTTTTTTTGGCCTATTATTATCTATCTGGTACTGGTTCCAGCTATCTAGCTAATCCGGCCAGGACAGTTAAAATGATGAATGAAGGTTTTAAGTCAATTAAGCCTCACTCACCAAAATACTCTTACTACCTGTGGCGGCTTAAAGCTACTGATGAGCTACTGTTTCTGGGCGAGTCGCAAATGGCAAAATCATCTATGGAAAAAGCGGCTGATTGGGCACAGCAGGCGGGTGACGAAGAAGGACAGCGAGTTGCCAAAATATCCCGCAATACCGCTAAATTCTTGGCCAGAAACCCCGATAGCAAACATGCCAGATTTGGTGCTTGGGCAACTATCCTAGAGACGGCGATCGATGATAGTGCCCGGAAACTGGCTATCAACAAAATTTTGGAACTTGGCGGTAAAGTAGAGCAAAATACCCAAGGTAAAATAAGAATTACTCCACCCGCCACCGATTAAAAGGTTTAGTTTAATGGATTTATTAGAGTATCAAGCTAAAGACCTATTTCAGGAGGTAGGAATCCCCACACTGCCATCACAGCGAATTGATCGACCGACCGACATCAAGTTTCTGAAAATCCCCTACCCGGTGGTGCTGAAATCTCAGGTTAGCGTTGGCCATCGGGGCAAAGTAGGGGGAGTGCGGTTTGTGGAAAATACCATTGATGGCATTGCCGCAGCTCAAACCATGTTTAACCTGCCAATTTTTGGTGAAGTGCCTCAAGTATTGCTGGCTGAAGCTAAATATGATGTTAGCCGGGAGTTTTACTTAGCGGTGTTAATTGATTATCGATCGCGGCGGCCAGTCCTGTTGGGTTCAGAGCGGGGGGGAATGGATTTGGTGGCGGTGATGGATTCGTTGCAGCAAGTGATGATCGATGATACTTTTTCGCCTTTCTATGCTCGAAAATTAGCTATTTTAATGGGTTTGAGCGGTGAGCTATTGGTACAGGTGAGTGGCATCATCGAAGCGATGTATCGACTGATGGTAGCTCATGATTTAGACTTGGTAGAAATTAACCCGCTGGGTGTCAGCAATGATGGCAAGCTGATGGCGCTAGATGGTAAAGTCACCGTCAACGATCGAGCAATTATCCGTCATCCCAAACTCCAAGAGCTGATGCGTCAAACCACTGTGCGCAGCTTGCCCAAAGCTTTAGCTACTGGCAGTGGACGAATTGGCTTATTGATAGAGGGTCGCGGATTAGCTGTAGCCAGCGTTGTAGAATTGCAGCGAGCTGGCCGACCGATTTTTCAGTGTTGGGCGGTCGATCGATTAACCAGCGCGGAGATGATCGAAGTTTTGCATGGAATGGCTAAGCATATTGATATCTTACTGGTAAAATGTCACAGTATGAGTACACCATTAGCCGCATTGGCGACTTTAGAGCCTTGGTCAACAGAGGTGGTTATAGATGCACCGCCAAATTTATTAGAAAGCATCGATTTAGAACGTTTTGCCCCAGTAGTAGTAAGTAATCTAGAGGCAGCAATTGCCGCCTTAGTGCAAGCTACATCTTCTTTTTAGTGACGTTATGTTTGATTTACCACAATCTTGTCGAGTATTAATTCAGGGTGTAGATCGGCCAGCCGCTTTAGTGGCAGTTGAGGCCATGCTGGCCTATGGCACCAACATTGTGGCAGAAGTGGCTGCGGGTAGAGGTGGTCAAGTTCAAGGACAAATTCCTGTTTTTGATCTGGTTGAACAGGCTCAGGCTGAACTAGGACATCTAGATGTGGCGATTATTTTCAATTCGCCTTGGCAGGTTTTGGATGCGGCCTTGGAATCGATCGCTGCTGGTATTGAGCGCATTATTATTTGTTCCGGTGGGGTGCCACCTTTAGACAGTCTAGAAATCTTACGACATAGTGCCGATGTGGTGGTGTTGGGTTCTGGCAGTGCCGGTGTCATTGCACCCGATCGACTGCTATTGGGATCTTTTAACCCCGATTGTTTCCAGGTGGGTACAGTGGGCATTATCAGTCGCAGCAAAAGCTTGGCTTGTGAAACCGCTGACTTATTGCGCCGTTATCAGCTCGGTCAATCGATTGTTATTCATGTGGGCAGTGATTCGATTTTGGGTTCAACGGGCAGTGAATGGCTAAAAATTCTCAGCCAAGACTCGCAAACCAGCGCCATATTGCTATTGGGCAATATTGATCGAGATGAAGAGCTGTTGGCAACTGCCCGATCGATCAAACAAAAAGTGATTGCTTATCGTCCCCAATTAACCAGTTCGATCGCCCCTTTGAGTGATGCGGCGATGCTGTTGCGGGCGGGTCGTCGATCGCAGCAATCGCAAGATTTAGGAGCCAATCATTCACAGGGCAAAAAATTTACTGAGCAAGATGAACCAGGAATAATTGTGGCTGATTCAATTTTTGCTCTGCCGAACTTATTGCAAGAGGAAACAGCTATTTTGATCGATCGCATTGAAGACTGTGCCGGTTATGGTGAAACCGCTCTGCAAGCTTGAGATCCTCAGTTCTAAGACGATCGAACACCAGCCCCGTGAGATACCAATCAGATCACTAACTTTGTAGAAACTTCTGATAGCTATTACTCAACTCCTGCACCGCCGCATCATAAAACCTTTGCCCATGCTCCGGCGTAGCCAAGCTAGGATCTGAACCCATCCGTCCATCTGGGTAACGTCGCCGAAAATCACTCGGACTATAAATGCCATGGCCAGTACTGGGAATTAACGGCTCCAGCAAAACAGTCTTAATCGCATCAGGATAAAGATACTGCGTCACCGCCACCTCCGAAGGCGTAGCGTGAGATCCTTCTTTATCTCCATATAACTCTTTGGCTAACTGATACACCGCGCCACCCATAAACCAGTTAGCCAAGTAGCACTGAATCTCTCGCTCCATCTGCAAGTCTTGCAAATGAGCATAGGTCTCACTAAAAGCTGCTTTGGCCGTAGCCATATTGCCTCCATGGCCATTGATAAAAAAGAACTTAGTAAAGCCCGATCGACTTAAGCTCACCAGATAATCGCGAATCACCAGCATCAAAGTTGCCGGTCGCAAACTAATCGTCCCCGGAAAAGCCGTATGGTGCAGCGCCATTCCCACATTAATCGTCGGAGTCACCAAAGCATTGGTTGCTTTACCTACTCCGATCGCTATTCCCTCCGCCGTAATTGCATCAGTGCCAATCAAACCAGTAGGACCATGCTGCTCGGTGGAACCGATCGGAATAATAATGCCCGTCGATCGAGTCAAGTATTCTTCCACTTCTGGCCAAGTACTCAGGGCTAGCTGCATCAAACCGACTCCTAAAAATATTTATTTAAAAACAAAACACACCGCTACAACTAAGTTACATAAACTAAGTTGTACGGTGCGAAACAGTAACCTAGTAAAAAACTAGGTAGCTGCTGCTGAAGTTTCTTCGTTGTCTTCTTCTGCTGATGTAGAGGAAGGAGAGCGGAATCTAGACTTAAACATCCGGCCATTGGCGGGACGTTTACGGAACTTGCGGGCATACGCTTGGTTGCGTTCTGCTTTTTCTTTTTTCAGGTTGCGGCGTTTTGCCATACTGGACCTTAAGGAATGTACGATGTTACTCTGCCATCTGCTGCTTTTTCAAGCTAGCCAGTTTTTAGTGGCAAAGGCTGAGTATTCAAGACACAGCGATTCTTCATCATAGCATGAAGGTGTCTTTTCAAGTCATCGGCGCAATCTAGATTGTTGCCATGGTTTTCAAGATCAGCCAGCTATCTAGCTAACCTGGATTTTTCATGTTTTTTTAGGGTCAGCCACTTTAGCATTAAAGACTTTTTTCATTTGACTCCATTTATGTTCCTTGTTTTGGATTTTCGCTTCCGCCACTACCACCATGACCAGTGCCAGGGTAATAAAGAATAACACCAGTATTGATGCCCAATCCCTGACCAGAACTAGAGATACTAGTTAAAGCACCAATTCCAGCACCCGAGGCGACAGCGAAGGATAACACTGGAGCAAGCAAACCAAGGACGATCACCGCCACCAACATATCGACATTTTCTGGATCAGAGTAAACCATAGCCCCGAAAACAGGCTAAAGTAAATTTTACAGAAACCCAGAGACAGAAAATGAAGTGCCCCAAGTCATGATAGGTCTAGCGCCTACCGGGAACAGAGATAGCGCCAAAGGCACCGGTCTAATCGAAGCAATCACTAGCATCATTCTCCCTAGCAATACATAGAAATATATCATCAAATGTTTTGCTTGACTTTCAAAAGCATTAGTTAATTGATCGACAGTAAGAATAGTTTTTAGTATTTGCACGTGGATTAGCTAACCCACAAGTTATATATTTTCTATTTTTAGTAAGTAAATAGGTAAACGATTCACTCCTTAAACCTGGCGATCTTAAGTTTGGCAATCCTGGCTCTGGGGCAGTAGCAACATCGGTGGTAGAAATATTTATTGGAATCCATCCATTATCCAGTAGCTCAGATAAACTACTTTCCACAACTCCCCATTTAGTTTCTTGGATTCTTGTCGAAACTTGTGCCTCAGACTCATAGCAAGCAATCATAGCATTTACCGATAAAACAATTGAACAAAGAACAGTTTTGAATGTAAGTCTCAACATTTTGACATTCCTTATGTAAATAACTAAAGTTACCTGTTGGTTTATTGTGACATTTTTTGGCTCTAATGAAATTGAATTCATAGCAATCCTAAATGATTTAGAGAATTATATTAGCCTCAAACATTTGTTCAGCAGTAAACTAATTCTACGTCTGACTTAGGATTTAGGATTGCCATAGATGTATATGCAAAGCTTCTTTGTGTAAATATTGCTCATGTCATACTCAACCTCAATAAATAATCAAGTAGAATAATTTAACTGCAAAAAATCAATCATTTGGTATTTTGACAGAAGCTTATTTACCACTAAAAGGACCAGAATCCTGATTATTACTTCCACCATGACCACTACCAGGATTATAAAGACTAACACCAGTATTGATACCGAATCCCTGACCAGAGCTAGAGATACTAGTTAAAGCACCAATTCCAGCACCCGAGGCGACAGCGAAAGATAAAACTGGAGCCAGCAAACCAAGAACGATCGCCGCTACCAACATATCCACATTTTCTGGGCCAGAGTAAACCATAGCTAGAGATGATAAGCCTGAGAACAGACTAAAGCAAATCTTACAGAAACCCAAAGACAGAAAGGAAGTGCCCCAAGTCATGATTGGTCTAGCACCTACCGGGAATAGAGACAGAGCCAAAGGCACCGGCCCGATTAGGGCAGTTACTAGCATCATGATCTCAATAATATACAAAAATGCACCTCTAAAACTCAAAATAGTTCTTCTTAGCTCTACTGTGTTATCAAAACCTGTAATCTGTGAAACACTTGTAGCCTGAGTAACCCCGGCTTCTTGAGCTACAACTAAATCATCAATCTTGAAAGTATTGGTCAAAGTAGAATCAGCGTAGGCCTTCCATCGATCGATCTCCCGCTGATACTGAGCACCATTAGTCGTATTGGTATCTGCACTCGGCCAAGCGCCAGTTAGCAGTCTGGTCGCCCCTTGCGCAATGAGTGATTGATTTCTGACGCACTGCTTAAACTCATTTATTTCTATTTGCTTCTGGCAGGTGCCGTATGCCATATTGATTAATGTAGTAGAAGTATCTGCGGTTGTCAGGGTCTGCATCGCTGACCTTAAACTCACATCTGCATCAATCACTATATTAATTTGCTTATTAAAGCTGTTCATCATATCTCTGGCACCCAAGGTAAACTTGCGCATATTGCTGCCAGCATTCGAGAGCATGATCACCAAAACTAAGGGCATTATTAGCTCTCTAAATGCTGGTCGCATTCCTCCGTCTTCTAAGACTTGGTAGAACTTTACACACCAAAAGCCTACTGCAAAGACAGCGATCGTGATGCCTAGGGCAGAAACCACTCGATACATATAGCGGTTCCTTATCGGGTACAATGTATTGTACATCCAGAGTAGATATTTATAGACAATGAAAGCATATTCACTTGACCTAAGATGGAAAATCATTGAGACTAATCGTACTGAAATGATTACTCG
>JAAFHZ010000178.1 GCA_013297675.1 Synechococcales cyanobacterium bin59.metabat.ball.084
GCGTCTGGTAAATCTAAAAAAGCTTCTATGATTGCTAAGTTATTCAAAATTGTCACTACTCCATAAGTTGCTGTACCATAATACTAGCACCACTTGTGCCAATTATCATAGAATGAAATAGCCCTGTAATGCTCTGGACTGTGATGTAGAAATCATTAT
This sequence comes from Synechococcales cyanobacterium bin59.metabat.ball.084, assembly GCA_013297675.1. GTDB lineage: Bacteria > Cyanobacteriota > Cyanobacteriia > Cyanobacteriales > Chamaesiphonaceae > JAAFHZ01. The sequence continues at coordinate 160 of JAAFHZ010000178.1, forward strand.
CAAAAATAAGGCGGTCAATCAGGAAAATTCACGGGTCAAGGTAATTGCTTAGCTTTTGTGGCATGGCACTATCAATCATCTAAGATTTTCCATCAATTCCAATAAATCCGATGACATCAACAATTCCTCTGGCACCGATCGATGTTTTTATTTCTTACTCTCACAAGGATGATGACTTGCGGTCGAAATTGGTGACTCATTTATCTAGTTTGAAGCGCCAGCGTAAAATTGCCGATTGGTTCGATCAAGAAATTGAAGCTGGTTCGGAATGGGAAGCTCAGCTTAAAGAGAGGCTGGAATCATCACCGGTTATTCTGCTGCTGATTAGCGCCGATTTTTTGGCTTCTGATTATTGCTATGACATTGAGATGAAAAGGGCGATCGAACGGCATAAACTGGGTACGGCCTTGGTGATTCCGATTATTTTGCGGCCTTGTGATTTGGATGGCTCACCATTTATGGAGCTTCAGGCATTACCGCAGGACTTGAAGCCGATCACCCAGTGGGATGATCAGGATCTGGCTTTTTTGGATGTAGCTAAAGGCATTCGGCGGGCGGTGGAATCTTTGCCATCGATCGAGTCTAAAGCTAAGAAGGAGCGGGTGGCATCGGTGTTTATTACTGGTGCGCCGATCGAGCATCCCAAAAATTTCTTTGGGCGAGAGAAGGAATTGAAGCGGTTGTTTAATTTGCTGAAGACTCATCCGCTGCAAAATGCGGCGATTATTGGTAAGCGTCGATCGGGGAAGACTTCGCTGCTGAATTATCTGCGACGGGTTACTACCACGCCGATCGATCAATTGCGGCCTGGACAGAAATGTGACTGGCTGCCCAACCCTGAAGTTTATCGTTGGATTTTTGTGGATTTTCAGGATGTGCGGATGGCGCAGCGGGAAAGGTTGCTGCGCTTTTTGTTAGAATCGATGAAATTACCGGTGCCAGACCCCTGTGATTTGGAGAGTTTTATGGATCAGGTAAGTGGCAATGTGTTGCACCCAACTGTGATTTTGTTGGATGAAATTGGGGTGGGGTTGCGGCGTTGCCAGGAGTTGGATGATGAGTTTTGGGAGTGTTTGCGGGCTTTGGCGACCAATCAAACCGGAGGGAATTTGGCTTTTGTGTTGGCTACTCCAGAAAGCCCGATCGACCTTGCACATAACACCGGTCACAGTTCGCCTTTTTTCAATATTTTTGGCTATACAACAACACTAGGAACATTAACAGAAAGCGAAGCACGAGGAGTCGTTAACAGTTCACCTTTGCCTTTTGCCGCAAAAGATATTGATTGGATTTTGAATTATAGTGGTCGTTGGCCACTGCTGTTGCAAATCCTTTGTCTAGAGAGACTCTTCTGCTTACAGGAAGAAGATTTAAGTGATGAATGGCAGCAAGAAGGAATAGCACAAATCGCTAAATATTCTGACTTATTAAAAACATCATGAAGCTTCCTAACGTTGTAGCAGCAGATCTCTACTCTAATTCTCCTTTACAGCACCCCAACATCTTTTTGGGAAGTTTACAACTATTGTTTTGGTTTGTTTTTCGACCCACTGCCTGGGAAAATCATATTAAGCATCTTGACCCATCATTAGATAAGGATTTTTCTTTGTGGCAATTGTTCACTCGACAACGATGGCGACAAAAAAAACTATGGAAATTTGTAATTCAGGTATTATTTTTATTGCCAATATTTTGTAGCTTGGCGACTGGAGCAGTTTCTTTAAGCCTTGGTACCCCATGGCCACTTGTGGCAGTCGGCGTGGCATTCGGCGTTGCATTCGGCGTTGCATTCGGCGTTGCATTCGGCGTTGCATTCGGCGTTGCATTCGGCGTTGCATTCGGCGTTGAATTCGGCGTTGCAGGAGGCGTGGCATTCGGCGTGGCCTATGCATTAGGCTCATGGGTTAACTGGTGGCGGCCAACGATGATGGCAGTTTTATTGTTTCCTTGGCACGCTTTGCTTTACCGTATTGATGCGCAGAACATTAAATCTTCTTCTAGTCTACTATCTAAGCATTTAGCCTTTTGGGATGAGTGGCAGTATTTACCAATATGGGGACTAGATAAGCATTTATTATTGGTAATCAACAAGAATCCGACCGAAGGCCAAGCTGCCTTAAATTATCTCAGTACCAGTCGTCAACGCTGGGCAGCTCAAGCTGCTCAAATTGAACTAGATGCTCGTCAGTTAGAAAAATGTGTTGATGCTTCAGCAATTGGTCAAATCCAGCAATTTTTAACTATCAGCGAACTCGCCAGTGCTGCCGACACTATGTTTCGCAGTTTTAACAGCATCAGCGTTGATGTAGACGTAGCTCTTCATCAATCCAGCGTTTATAATCAACGCCTTGCCCTCGTCACTGTAGCCGATCGACTAAATAACCTGATCCGTGAATTAACTATTAGCAGTGATAAGTATGCCGTGCGTTTCCGCCCGATCGCCCAACGATGGCAAAATATCATTGATCTACATATCGAAGACCTAATCAAAGAATCAGAACTTCGCCAAGAAATTGATTCTCCCTACATCATTGGTGTGCCTGTCACCAACCGCCAACAGCTTTTCGTTGGCCGCACCGATATCAGCGAACGTTTAGAAAAACTATTGCTCGATCGACGTAGCCCCCCACTACTCCTCTATGGCCAACGCCGCACTGGCAAAACATCTCTCCTCAACAACCTGGGCAGACTCTTACCCACCAGCATCATTCCCCTCTTCGTCGATCTACAAGGCTCTATTTCTAGTGCCAAAGACCACACTGGCTTTCTCTACAACCTGGCCAAAGCCATGATTAACTCTGCCCAACGCCAGCGCAACCTGAAACTCCCCCCGCTAACTTACGAAGCCCTCGCCACCGATCCCTTCACCCGCTTCGACGAATGGCTAGACAACCTAGAAGCTACCTTAGCCGGTAACACCGCCCTCTTAGCCCTCGATGAATTTGAAGTCCTCGATCGAGTACTCAACGAAGGCCGTTTCAACGAAAACGATGTCTTAGGCATGTTGCGCAACCTCATCCAACATCGCCCCACCTTCAAAGTCTTATTAGCGGGTTCCCACACCCTCGATGAATTTCAGCGCTGGTCTAGTTACTTAATAAATGCCCAAGTACTACATTTAGGCTATCTGCAAGAATCCGAAGCCCGTCAATTGATCGAAGAGCCGATCGAAAACTTTGCCCTGCGCTACGAACCCCCAGCCAGCCAACGAGTCATCGACATCACCCGAGGCCATCCCTTCTTAGTCCAACTTCTCTGCGCCGAAATCGTTGCTCTCAAAAACGACCAAGACCCCAGCATCCGCCGCCTCGCCACCCTCGCTGACATCGAAGCCGCCATCCCCGCCGCCCTCGAACATGGCAGCATGTTCTTCAGCGACATCGAGCGCAATCAACTAGATGACACCGCATTGGCAGTATTGCGCTACTGTGCCCAGCAAGGAGAAGCTGCAACTATCAGCAAATCAGCATTAGCACAGCAATTTTCAGCAGATTTGGAGGGATCGATCGATCTATTGCTCCGCCGCGAACTCATTGAAGTTAAACCTGCTGGCTATTGCATCCAGTTAGAACTCATTCGTCGGTGGTTCCATTAAGCTAAAATCAAGTAAGTATGAGGTATAGAAAATATGTATCAAAGTAATCCTGCCATACCCGTCAATACATTGCCTACTATGTATGACTTACCTAGCGAAGATCCGGAGGAAATGGGTTTGCCTGATAAGTTTCATGATTTACAGCCACATTTATTAGGTGAAACCTGCTTACCAACAGCCGAAGAATTTTTCATCGGCATTGATCTAAATCTTTATTATGATGCTAGGCATACTGGCTGGTATAAGCGTCCAGATTGGTTTTTGGTACTAGGAGTATCAGATAGTCCTGTGCAATCAGAGCTAAGACTCAGTTATTTGATTTGGCAAGAACACATAGCACCTTTTTTAATGGTAGAACTATTATCTCCTGGTACTGAAGCTGAGGATTTGGGGCAGACTTTGCGAGTGGTTGGCAAACCACCTACGAAGTGGCAGGTTTACGAGCAAATTCTGCGAGTTCCTTACTATGCTGTGTTTGATAGATACTCTAATCAGTTTCGGATGTTTTGTCTACAAGGCACTAGGTATGTAGAACAAATCATTAATGGTCAAGGTTTTTGGTTTGATGATTTACAGCTAGGTCTTGGGGTTTGGACTGGTACTTATCAAGGCATCGAAGGCCAATGGTTACGTTGGTATGATGCCATTGGTAATTGGGTACCAACTGGTCAAGAGGGCAAATTACAAGCTAAACAAGAGGCTGAAGAGGCGAGACAAGAGGCTGAAGAGGCGAGACAAGAGGCTGAAGAGGCGAGACAAGAGGCTGAAGCAGCTAAGCAACGTGCAGCTTTACTAGCTGCTAAGTTACGAGAGTTGGGTATTGATACAAATGGAATGCTTTAACGAGAGATCAAGGGTGTCAGCCTCTGAAAAATTTAAATTTGGAACTGCTCTGAAGTGATTGCACCATACATCACAAAAATTACCACCAAAATAGAGAAGTAGCGGGGAGGAAGGATATCGAGGTGGTGATAACCACCCCACGAATGTGCCAACATTGGCAGCACCTGCGCCATAATCTAATGAAGACATTTCTCGCAATTGAAGCACATGATACCCACCGTAATTGAACAGTCAGGCAGAGGCGAACGCGCTTTTGATATTTATTCGCGGCTGCTGCGCGAGCGGATTATTTTCTTGGGTCAGCAGGTAGACTCCGACATCGCCAACCTGATCGTCGCCCAGCTTCTGTATTTGGAATCCGAAGATCCCGAAAAAGACGTGTATTTGTACATCAACTCCCCCGGTGGCTCTGTCTCAGCAGGCATGGGGATATTTGACACCATGAACCAAGTTCGCCCGGATGTTTCGACCATCTGTGTAGGCTTTGCTGCCAGTATGGGGGCATTTTTGCTGGCCGCTGGTGCCAAAGGCAAACGTCGCAGCTTGCCTAACTCCCGGATTATGATTCACCAGCCTTTAGGTGGTGCTCAGGGTCAGGCTACTGATATCGAAATCCAGGCCAAGGAAATTCAGTACATTAAAGACAACCTGAATGGTCACTTAGCAACCAATACCGGCCAGCCTTTGAGCAAAATTCAGGAAGACACCGAGCGGGATTTCTTCATGTCCGCAGCCGACGCGGTGAGCTACGGCCTGATTGATGAAGTGATCGATCGACCTCAGCTTGCTGTCGTTAAATAATGAGTGATTTTGATATTGATATCGCCCCAATGATCGATCATTCTCTGTTGGTGGCCACGGCTACCCCAGAGGATGTGACTCGTTGGTGTAATGAGGCCGAGCGCTATAACTTTGCCGCCGTTTGCATTCACCCTCGCTACGTGCGGTTGGCTGCGGAGTTACTCAATAACAAGCGAGTCAAAGTCTGCACCGTGATTGGCTTTCCCACCGGAGCTACCACCTCAGCCGTAAAGCTGTACGAAGCTCAAGAAGCGATCGATAACGGCGCAGCAGAGTTAGATGTGGTGATTGACCTGGGCAGCTTAAAAGCTGGCAAAGTAGATGATGTCCATGCAGACTTGGCCGCGATTTGTCATGAAACCGGCAAGACCGTCAAGGCCATTTTAGAAATGTCTTTGCTCACCCCCGAAGAGCAAAGAATTGCCGCCGAAATCTGTATGGATGCTGGGGCTAGCTATCTCAAAACCAGTACTGGTTGGAATGGCGGTGCCACGGTGGCTGACATTAAATTGCTGGCGGAGTTGTCCAAAGAGCGAGTGGGGATCAAAGCTGCTGGTGGAATTAAGACTCACGCGGAAGCGATCGCCCTTGTCCGTGCCGGGGCGACCAGATTAGGGACTTCGCGGGGTGTAGCCCTGTTAAAAGACCGGGATAGACCAAATCGCAGCAAAGGCGACCAGAGCGCCGATGCCGATCGAGCCAGAGAAAATGCTGATGACCAGTACTAGCAAGACCTATCAGGTCACAGGCATTAACCTGAAGGCTACGCCCTTTGGGGAAGCCGATCGACTAGTGACCATCTTGACCCCTCAGCATGGCTTGCTGCGGGTGGTGGCTCCTGGTGCCCGTAAGCCCAAGTCTAGCCTGGGTGGTCGTAGCGGTATCTTTGTGGTGAATCAGCTTTTGCTGGCACGGGGCAAGTCGATGGATCGGATTACCCAAGCCGAGACCCTGCATACCTATCGCACCCTGGCTTTAGATCTTTCCAAGCTGGCGATTAGCCAATATTGGGCGGAGATTGTTTTGGCACAGGCCATGAGCGACCATCCCCAATCCGATTTGTACGAAGTCTTCAATGTTCATCTTCGTCGCCTAGATGCTCTGACCGATGGGGATGCTTTAGGTCATCTCTGCCAGGGGATTTTTCATTTGTTGGCTTTGGGGGGTATTGCGCCTCAGGTACATAACTGCTGGGCAACCAGCCAGCCGGTTGCCCCAGTCTTGGGTGATCCCCACTGGCGGATTGGTTTTAATATCGATCGGGGGGGCACAGTTTTGATTGGTCAGGCGGTAGAGAGTACTGGCGGGCTATATTATTTAAATGCGATCGAAACTCATTTGTTTCAGCAGTTGTCCGCAGGCGAACTAGATCTGGCTGGGATGACACCGGCTGATTTAGCAGCAGCTTGGCTGCGCATTGAAGGAATTTTGCGGCGCTATATCAAACACCATTTAGGCTGCAATATTCGATCGGCTGCTCTGCTATTTGTTGGTAACTAAAGCCAAAACTCCAGTGGCAACCGAATTTCAGCTCTAAAGCTGTACATCCCACCCGCTC
>JAAFHZ010000182.1 GCA_013297675.1 Synechococcales cyanobacterium bin59.metabat.ball.084
TCTAGTCAGAGGTGGGCTAGGCATAATTTCTAGCTGAGTCACGCTAGTACAACCATGACGAATAGAGGTGCCCACACAGTCTGTGCCAGTATCGCCACCGCCAATAATCACTACATTTTTACCAACTGCCGAAATATACTCTGGGCTGTTTTGGGGGCTATGCTGGGGGTCTAAAACATTCTTAGTATTGGCAGTCAAAAAATCCATCGCAAAATGAATGCCTTGCAATTCTCGTCCTTCGATCGGCAGATCCCGAGGCTTAGTCGCACCAGTACAGAGCACCACCGCGTCAAAATCTTTCAACAAATCAGCGGTAGCCAGGTCTTTACCAACTTCTACATTGCACTGAAAAGTCACCCCCTCAGCTTCCAGAATTTGCAGCCGTCGCAGCACCACATCTTCTTTCTCTAACTTCATATTAGGAATGCCATACATCAGCAGTCCACCGGGTCGATCGGCTCTTTCTAACACCGTCACCCAATGACCAGCCTTATTGAGCTGCGCCGCTGCACAAAGACCCGCTGGCCCAGAACCAACTACTGCAACTTTCTTGCCAGTGCGTTTCTGGGGAGGCTCTGGCACAATCCAGCCTTCTTCCCAGCCTTTATCTACAATGGCATGTTCAATATTCTTAATAGTTACTGGAGGATTATGAATACCCAGCACACAAGAACCTTCACAGGGAGCCGGACAGACCCGCCCGGTGAACTCCGGAAAATTATTGGTTTTGTGGAGTCGATCGAGCGCCTCGCGCCATAACCCTCGATAGATCAGATCATTCCACTCTGGAATCAAATTATTAATCGGGCAGCCGCTAGCCATGTTGCTAATCAGAGTGCCGCTGTGACAAAAAGGAGTACCGCAGTCCATACAGCGTGCGCCCTGATTTTGCAGCTTATCTTCAGGCATGGGCAGATGAAACTCATCCCAATGCTGAACCCGATCGATCGGCGACAAATCTGATGGCACCTCGCGCAAATATTCTTTAAAGCCGGTTGGTTTTCCCATGGTTACGACATACTCCTTCGTTGACGCTGATTCAGCCCCTCAGTGATTCTGCCATTGTATCGGACATGCTCTGAGCTGCAAGGATGAATTGAACAGAAAATATTATTACGCAACAATTACACAAGAATTCGGCAGGGAGTGTTAAGTTTCTTTTCTACAATTGAGAACTGACGGTTTTTGGCCATCCATTGTCAACTAGCTCTCAGTCAGCTAGCAAGCGTCTACCACCAAAAACTTTGATCCAACCAACAACTACAATCCAATGAATAAATACAGATGGCCAAATTGAGCCGGTGTTGTAGTAAGCGATCGAACACACCCCTCCCAACAAGCCCGCCAAGGTCAAAAATCGCCAATCCCAAAAGGTTGGTTTACCCGCAGGATAAAAGGTCAGAGCATTCAACGGATGATAGATAATAAAAGCCCCTAGAGAAATCAGCAACCACTTTACAATATCTATAAATATGGGAGTTTCGATCGGGTGGGGAATCAGCAGCAGCCGGAACAGCAACTCCTCAACCAACGCAGGCAAGAAAAATAGTTGGCCAACAAACAAGATCTCTTGTAGCTCAAAATTTTTCCAGGAGCCTGGGAATTGGTTATCAAACCGCAAGAAACCCGTTTTCCAGCCAAATCCTAAAGCAATGAACCCATAGGCGAGCAGCAGCCCCAAGCTGGACAGCCAGCCCACCATCTTCGGCAAAGTTGTCATGCCAGACCAAACTCTCAGCACAACTTTAGAGAGAATCTCAATTTGTCCAAACAAAATAGTGGGAGCGATCGGCACAATATCGGGATTTACTCCGCCCACCTGATAAGTATTTAAAAACCACATCCCGGCACCCAAGCGACTAAACATCTTGCCCATGCCATCTTGGGCACCACGGGGCAGCATTGTCCGCCAACTCATTAAACCAACTAAAGGATTATTACTAGTCTGAAAAGATGGATTTTGATTGATGCCAACTAACTTAGCGGCGTTTTGCTGCCAATCCGATCGCACCAGCCCCAGCGGAGTCAGGCTCTGCTGTAGCTCTGTCGATAAAGCTTGGAGTTGCCGAAATCGCTCAGTCTGCGGATCTTGGGGATGTGCTGTCAGCCAGGTTTGAATTTGGGGTTGAGAACGGATGCGATCGGTCAATCTTTGAATAGTGATATACAGAGCTTGATTAGCATCTTGAACACAAGAGCTACCCGGATTTACACTGGCGGCACCAGTACCATCACCGGTACGATAACGAGCAGCAAATAAATGTAGCTGCTGTTGCAACTCAGCCAACGGCGAAATCTTGACACCCCCAAAATCGTAGTCTTCAGTTACTGGCGGATAGGTGATCAGCACATCTGCTACCGGACGAGTTCCTAGCCAGCCTCGCTGTAAATTACCCATATAGGTAGCCCAGTCTTGCCTACCAGCCACAATTCCATCAGGATTATGAGCATAGACCTGATTGTAGTTAATATCCCATTGTAATTCTCGCGTAAAATCATCTTGCACCACAGTTGCCAAACCGTAGGCAAAGTGACCCGTCACTGTTTGCCAAACTCCCGGAATATCTGGGGTTTGGCCACCAATACCACCAAAAGAATGAATCACTAGTGCCCTGTCTCCCAATTTAGGAGTTTGGCGGGGAGCAAACCCGACCCGTTCTAGTTGTCCTTGGCGCTGGGGAGTATTTTGCCAATGTTGTCGATCGAAGTAGTCCAACCGCTCATCAGCTTTGGTAATTTCTCGTTCCGAAATAATTGATAACAGTGCGCGGGGCTGAATAGACTCCACCGTAAAATATGGAGAGCTGGCCGGAAAATCTCCATAAATATACCAACCTTGACTACCAGCCGGTGATTTTGCTAAATCTTTAATCGCACTAGGAAATAAGCCAAAGGGGCGTGCTGCTGCCTGAGGAATCCGAATAGTATCAACTTCACCATCAAACTGCTGAGCTTGCGGATTGTAGTGTTGAGCCAAAAAATATTCACTAGAGCAAGGTTTCTCTCCCGGACAAGCCGCCGGTAAATCTGCTGAAATGGTGTGATCGACTCCCAGTATTTTTACTAGTCCCCGCAAGTTGCCCGTAATTTGAGTTGGCTCTCGATCGATCAGCACCTTGTTCTCTTGACCGATCTTTACCCCCGCTAACTTCACCCATACATCATCTTGATCCCGAGCACCAGCTAAAGACTGAAGACTACCCACTCGCGATCGACCATTTAACCGCTGGGGATGAATGATGCCGTTTTTCTGACTGGCTGAGGTTTGGGGGGTAAAATTGACATCGATCGCTACTTGGCGAATATCCTGAGCAATAGTAGAGTCTGGCTGCCAAGTCAGAGGGACGGTCTGACCAATGAGCTGGGGATATTTATTGGGAGCATGTTGAACCTCTAACCATGCCCAGTCGGCTAAGCTAGATTGGGCAATCTGTTCTGGAGTGGGCAAAATCAGCCGACCACTCCATTCACCATTAGCACGATAGTTGTCATTGGTATTGGCAGCGATTAATTGATTCTGCGTTATGACAACTGCTGAGTCTGCGGGTACTGATTGCTGAACAGCAGGCGGAGCGAAAGCCAAAATACCACCAGCCCAACAGATTCCGATCACCACAGGCGCAAGCGTAGCTATCGCCCAAAGTAAACCAACGCGCCAATATTTACATTCACTGGTAATCATAGACAAATACTGAATAGATAGAAGATACCGAGCAGAGGGTCATAACATCGGCGGGGCAGTAGTGGAGTTGGGTAGCAACAACAGAAGGGATCATTGGCATTTTTTCCGGTTGATGGGGGGCTTTGTTCTATCTGGGGTATTCTAGCCTACACTGCTTTTTTTTGATTAAGATTGACTTGTGAATGTTGTTCTGCAGGGTTGACTTTATATTCTCGCTATGAAAGCATGAGATTAGATAGCCATATTGCTTATGCATATTATTAGTCGTAAAAGATTACTGGAGTTTTCAGAGATCCACGCAGATGCTACAGATCCGCTGGACTGTTGGTATCGAATTGCAAAAGGATCTAACTGGACAAGTCTGGTGGATATTCGGCAAACCTATCCAGCTACTGATGCTGTTGGTAACTTCACGGTTTTTAATATCAAGGGAAATGACTATCGTCTAATCACCAGTGTTGTATATGCAACTCAGCGCATCTATATCAAGTACATTTTAACTCACTCTGAATACAATCGGGATAAATGGAAAAATGACCCATACTATTGACCGTGGTATTTATGGAAATCTTTTGGCACAACATCAGCCAAAGGTGATCGAGACTGAAGCTGAAAATGAGGCTGCAATTCTTTTGGCAGAATCTTTGGAGCATCGTCAGCGCACTTCCGAGGAAGATGCTTTGTTGAATTTGCTGGTTATTTTAATTGAAAAGTTTGAAGAAACTAGTTATTCATTACCAAATATTGGATCAGATCGAATTCTGACACATTTGTTGGAAGCTCACAGTATGAGGCAGGAAGAGTTAGTGGGGGTCATTGGCTCTAGAAGCGTAGTATCGGAGATAATTAATGGTAAGCGATCGATCAGTAAAGCTCAAGCTAAGGTATTAGGTGAATTATTTCATGTATCCCCGAGCCTTTTTATTTAATGGGCAAAATTACCCCGAGGCAAGTATTATTTTCACAATAATACAATTTACTTCGCAAAATTCCAGACAATAAACATAAGCAGATTTGGACAGATTAATCTTCTAAGTTATTTTCTAAATTATCCATCCAGCCAAGCTGCTCACAAATTTCTAGTTCAAATACAAATTAATCAAAGACTGCATCATCACCTCGATCGAATAATTTTTTTCCAAACGCTGACGATTAGCCACTCCCATCTCCCGCCGCCGCTGCGGATCTACCAGTTGCTCTAAAGCAGCATCCAACGCCCCCACATCACCGATCGGCACCAACAGCCCGCCATCTCGTAAAGGGTCTAAAACTCCCTCTACATTTGTCGAAACGATCGGCAAAGCATGAGCCATCGCCTCCAAAATAATATAGGGCATCCCCTCATAGAGCGAATTCAACACAAACACATCCAAGGCCGCCAACAGATCATCCACATCCGATCGAAAACCCAAAAACAACACCCGATCGCGAAGCTGATAACGCTCTAAAGCCGCTAACACCTCCGGCTCCAACACTCCATCACCCACTATCAGATAACATTCTTCTGCCGCGCTATACCGCTGCACACGCCGCGCCACCATCTCCACAAACATCAGCGGATTTTTCTGGGGAGTCAGGCGACCAATGCTGCCAATCACTCTGGTGTTTGGAGCAATTCCTAATTGTTTACGCATCTGCTGTCCCCGAGCTTGCCAAGTGGCTAAATCGATCGGTTGGATCGCATTGGGAATAATGCGCAGCTTAGATTTAGCAATTAACCGATGATGCAGCATATAACTACTTTCTTCACCAGACACTGCAATTAATTTATGACAGACCAAACCACAGATTTTTTCTACTACCTGATAAACTTTTTGTTTGCGTCCACTCAACCCCATCGAATAAAAAGCATGAGGCGTAAAGACCACCCGAGGAACGCCTAGTAACCTAGCCGCCACTGAGCCGATCGCTCCGGCCTTAGCACTGTGTGAATGCACTGCCTGAAATGGTCCCTGTTGACGTAAATAGCGATGAATCGCCCACATTCCTCGCCAATCTAGAATCGGATTAACTTGGCGTACCATGGGGACTTCGTGGATTTTAATCTGACCAGCTAACTTTTCGACCCCCAAACGATAGCGATCTTCAATGCGATCTAAAGAATGAATTAAATGCACCTCAAAACGCACATCCTGCGCCAGCGCCGCTAAAACATCTAGGACATGCCGACCGGAACCACCCCCAGTAGATTCAATGATCTGAGCAATTTTAATGGGTGACATAATTTTAGAAGTATTTAACAAAAACTGGAATTTTTAAACAGGCTCAATCAACCGAGCCGGACTGCCGACCATTACCCCACCAGCCGGTACACTTTTGGTCACTACCGTACCAGCGCCAATACTAGCATCATCCCCGATCGAAATATCACCAATGATAATTGCCCCCGCCCCAATATTGCAGTTATCGCCAATTGTCGGCACACAAGGATTATTATCTGCCCGCACTTTGCTTAAACTAGTGCCAATGGTAATGCCATGGCGTAACATACAATTGCGGCCAATCCGCGCTCGATCATGAATCACAATGCCCTGACCATGAAAAATCACCAAACCGCCTTGAATTTGCGCCCGAGGCGGAATTTCGATACCCAATAGAAATTCAAAAAATATCCGATAGGGTAAAACAATCAATAATTTTGGCAAAATCCCTGCTACTGGAATTCGACCCAATTGGTTGGCGGCCTGGGCAATCCGAAAACAAGTGACGATCGTTAGCCCCTTGAGATTGCGATTATTGCCACCTCCGGTCTCTTGTACCCGCACCCGATTTTGCCGATAATCCGCAGCCAGCAGATGTCGTAAACAACGCCAAATCTGAATGGGGTTGCGACTTGGCCAGAGCAGCCGCGAAGGAGTAGAAGTAGCGTCGAACATAAGACTCTCTAAATAGTGCAACAGGTGCTAAAACCTGCAACAGAAAAAATTAACTATTGCGGTATTTTATTGCTGCCCTGAACGCTCACAGCAGTTTTCCTGGTAGCCCGTGGCAAAACTTGCTTACGCACAACTGCCAAACCAGCTTCAGCATGGAGCTTTTGAGCGGGAGTTAAAGGACGATAGCGCCGAGACACAAACCAGTCACTTTTGCCCAGGGCTGTTAAGGTACTAATAATAAATAGTCTAAAGAGTTCTTTACCCATCAGCAAGCTGAAGCGCCAAGGCTGCTGAAAGTGATGATCGTAAATAATATTGAATAGGCCA
>JAAFHZ010000018.1 GCA_013297675.1 Synechococcales cyanobacterium bin59.metabat.ball.084
GTCACTGGCGGTCAGTCCCCGGTTTTTGCTGGCCAGAATGCCCAGCAGATCTGTTTTGGCTGTCATGTGGGTGGGTGCAGTATTGGCTAGGACAAGTATTTGATCATAGACGAAATCGACGAGATACAATAATCTATCAAAATGACAGATATAGTCGTAATTATGGAAAAGTCCATGAGGTTTAAATTTAGGGATAGTGTGAGGAATCGTGGTGCGCCCCAAATCTACAGCAATATAGCCGGTTTCCCTGGCTGCCAATCCACAGGGCAAACTTCCTGGGGGTGACGCTGAGTATGTTGAATTGCTTGCAAAATCCGCAGCGTTTCATCGACACTCCGCCCCACGCTAGAGCTATTAATACTGAGGTGCTGAATAATTCCCGCTGGATCGATGATAAATAATCCTCGTAAAGCAAAGCCTTGCTGGGGATCTAGTACCTGATAAGCCGTGCTGATTGCTCTGGTCAAATCCGAAACCAGCGGATAGGCTAGCTCACCGACTCCTCCCAGAGTTCGATCGGTTTGAATCCAGGCTAGATGACTGTATTGACTGTCGATCGAGATCCCCAACACAATCGTATCTAGGGCTTGAAATTCGGCGTGTCGATCGCTAAAAGCCATCACTTCACTAGGGCAAACAAAGGTAAAATCTAATGGATAAAAAAACAGCACAACATATTGGCCACGATAACTAGCCAGCTTTACTGTGCAAAACTCTTGGCCATACACTGCCGTAGCCGTAAAATCTGGAGCGGGCTGACCTGGGCACAGATAATTAGTTAAATTCATATTGTTGTGGCAAAACGTAGAGCTATTAATATTTTCTCACAAACTAAGATTTTTACTAGGTCGAGATTAATAGCCAAAGAGATAGTAAAGACAATTGCTATACTACTCTCTTGTTGACAAAATAGTTGCTCACGGTTTTATCGTGACCCTCATCACTACATTAAAAAGCAGAGATCACCAGGCAGTCCAAATAAACAGCAATTCTCTAATTACAACCGTTGTAAGGCATATTTTGATCTGCGCAAAAAGTCTTGTTGCTTCTGGCATTTATTGACAATTCAATTCTCCTCGGATACTGTAAAGCCCTACGGAATTCTAAACCACAAGCTTTTGGTTTACATCTTTTATTTGCAGTTATCACCTGATATGTAATTGCTTTGATTAGCTACCAATAGTTTTTTAAATCTTCGCATCACAAAACATTAATAATTAAACTTATACTATGATTTGGGTAGACAACTCAACAAATTCTCCTTCCCTTGAACTACCGTTGAGTTCAAGTTCAAGTCAATCAACAAATATATTTCCAGATCTCGCTACTTCTGTTCGATCGATCGCTTTTATCGATTCTCATGTTGCCGACTTTGCCACAATCATCGCCAACACCACAGCAGATATTACCGTTCTGCTCGACCCCACCCAAGATGGAGTGGCTCAAATCACCAGCATTCTTAGTCATTACCAAAACCTGACGGCAGTTGAAATAGTCTCCCATGGCAACACTGGCGAAATTCAATTAGGCAAAAATGCCCTCAATGCTAATTCCCTGTCTCAACATGCTGCTGAGTTACAACGATGGAATAAATCTTTAGCAGCAGGAGCAGATATTTTGCTTTATGGCTGCTATGTTGCTGCCGGAACAGCAGGGCAAACCTTTATCCAAGACCTGAGCAGCCTTACTGGAGCCGATGTCGCAGCCTCTAATAACCTGACCGGCCATGCCGCTCAAGGTGGAGACTGGCAATTAGAATATGCCACTGGCCAAATAGAAACCGCGACACCTTTTAGCAATTTTTTGACCAGTACCTATCAAGAAACACTGCAAAGCATCTTCACCACCCAAACCCCCGATAACCCCAACCAGAGCGATGGAGTCGGGGCGGCTGGCGACTATGAGCTAGGGACAGAGTTTATTAGTGCCAAAGCAGGTAAGATTGATGCTATTCGCTATTACAAGGCTCCCAGCGAAACAGGCAGCCATACTGGTAAGATTTGGTCAAGCACGGGAACTTTACTAGGCAGCGTGGTCTTTGCCAACGAGACAGCCTCGGGCTGGCAACAGCAGGCTCTGACTACGCCTATCAATATTGCAGCCAATACAACCTATGTGGTTTCGGTGAATGCCAATAGCTATTTTGCGGTTTCGGGTAACGCGATCGCTACTACCATTACTAACGGTGATCTCAGCGCAGTTGCCGATGGTAGTAACGGAGTCTACAACCCTACCCCCAACTCTTTCCCTACATCATCTAATAACAGCAATTACTTTCGCGATATTGTTTTTACTCCCAACGCTGTAGTTAATCCTCCTGCTAACAAACCGGGCGTTGTTACCATCACTGGAGCCAATACCCAACAACAAACCCTCACCGCTAACGTGATTGATACCGATGGGCTTAATGGGGTTACTATCAACTATCAATGGCAACAGAGTGTTGATGGTATTACTTGGAATAATATTGCTGGGTCTACCAGCAAAACCTTAACATTAGGCCAAGATCAGGTTAATAAAAGAGTGCGGGCTACCGCTACTTACACCGATGCTTTAGGCACCAGAGAAAATCCCCTAAGTGCCGCTACTGCCGCCATAGCTAATGTCAACGATATCGGCAAAGTCATTCTTAAAGGGAGTGCCACCGTTGGTCGTACCCTGACAGAGACAGTTTTAGATGCTGATGGATTGAATGGAGTGACTATTAACTATCGATGGCAACAGAGTACCAATGGCATCACTTGGTCAAACATTGCCGGAGCAGCATCTAAATCTTTAGCCCTTACCAACAGCTTACTGGGTAAGCAAGTCCGGGTGCGTACTACTTACACCGATGCTTTGGGAGCAAAAGAAAACATTGTTAGCACTGGTACCACTATTACTGCTCAGAATGAGATCGTCTTAGAAAATCAAAAAACTGGTACCACCGATTGGCAAATTGGCGGTACAAATTTTGCTACCAACAACGAGATCGCTGGCTATGGTGATGCCTCTAGTATCAATAAGGGTCAAGCCTTAAACCTGAAAGTCTCTTTGGCACAAGCGGGCACATACAACCTAGATGTCTACCGGCTCGGCTACTACGGTGGAACAGGTGGCAGATTGATTTCTAGTGTTGCTGGTTTAAACGGCGGGACTCAGGCCGCACCAACGATCGATCCCACCACTCGTTTAGTAGAAGCCAAATGGAACACCTCCTACACCTTACAAACAGCCGCAGATTGGACTACTGGTTTATATCTAGCTAAGTTGACCGATAGCGTTACGGGCAAGCAAAGCTATGTAGAATTTGTGGTGAGAGACGACAATCGCCCCGCCGAAATTGGTTTCCAAGAGGCCAACAACACCAAAGCAGCTTACAATAACTACGGCGGCTATAGCTCCTACGCTTTCAACAGTATTAATGGTGAACGAGCCTACAAAGTTTCTTTCGATCGGCCTTTGTCTCCTACCACCCAAGGCTTTTTAGCCTGGGAATACCAGGCAGCGAGCTGGGCAGAAGCCCAGGGCTATGACATCTCTTATTATGCCAACACCGATGTTCAAACCAACCCATTCCAGTTGTACTCGCAAAATGCTTTTCTTTCGGTAGGACATGATGAATATTGGTCACTAGAGATGCGTAATAGTATTGAGCAAGCCCGTGATCATGGCATCAATTTAGCTTTCTTCTCAGCCAACTCAGCTTACTGGCGAGTGCGCTACGAGCCATCTACCACTGGTCAAGCTAATCGAGTGTTAGCAATTTATAAAGATGATTGGAATCTTGATCCGATCGCTCAACAAGATAGCTCTCAAGCTACTACTCGATTCCGCAGTACTCAGGTTAATCGGCCAGAAAATGCTCTCTTGGGAGTAATGTATGTAGGCCAAACTAGCGATGTTACTGGCGGTTTTGATTTTGTAGTTAGCAATGCTGCCGACCCTTACTACGCGGGTACTGGGCTAAATAATGGCGATCGGATTCCCGGCTTGGTTGGATACGAATGGGATGGTGTCGTGAACAATGGTTTAACTCCATCTGGCCTCGTGGTGCTTTCTTCGTCACCAGCAAACCCCGATGCTGGCGTTGGGCCGGGTCTCCCGATAGGCACTCCTACTAATGTTTCTAATGCGGTGCGCTATACGGCAGCCAGCGGAGCAAAGGTCTTTGCTAGCGGCTCTATTCAATGGGTCTGGGGCTTAAATGGTTCACTGACTCCGAATCCTCGGCCAAATTCATTAGCACAAAAAATCGCTACCAATGTGTTTGCCGATTTAGGTGCCCAAGCCCGCACTCCAACTACTCTCTAGACCTGATAGCTCCCAATTTTACGTTGGGAGCTGGGCTAAACGCCTTTGGCCGCAATTGCCTGATGATAAATATTTACAGTGTGAGCGGCAATATTTTTCCAGTTCAAATCTTGTTGACAGCGTTCACGCGCAGCAAGCCGAAGACTTTGCTGCAAAGAAGCATCACTCAATAACCGAATTACTGCATCAGCTAAAGCTTGACTGTCGCCAGGTGGCACCAGCAAGCCGTCTTTTTCTGGTTGAACGACTTCTTGCAGTCCCCCGATCGCTGAGGCTATCACTAGTTTCCCCATCCCATAAGCTAATGATACTACCCCGCTCTGGGAAGCTTCAATATATGGTAGAACCACAACTTTGCTCCGGTGAAAGATACTAGCAACCATTTCTGCTGAAATAAACTCATTTATTATTTCGATGTTTGGCTGTTGAGTGCCTACCGGGAAATATTCCTTTAAATCTTCGCCTTTGCCTGCAATGATTAACTTGATTTCTGGCAACTTATTAGCAATTAACGGCATTGCTGCTAATAGATACTTCAAGCCCTTATAAGGCCAAACCCTACCAAAAAACAGTAAGGTAAAAGGCTCTTCTTTAATGCCATGACTCTGAAAACGACGCTGATACAGACTGCCTATTTCACCGTGAGGCAAAACATTAACTCGGTGCTCTGGCAATCTGAACTTTTGTTGCAGAGTTTGTTTTAATAATTCGGCGTGAACAATGATTTGCTGAGATTTATAGAAGGCAATGCGCTTAGTATAGTCTGCGCCAAAAATATTCTGCCGATCGCCTGGGTGCCGAAATATGTCATGAACTGTTGTCACTAAAGGAGGCATGTTGCTGAGCAACAGCGTCAAGTCATACCAGGGATCATTGGTTTCTTGGACATGCAGGACATCAGGCTGTAGATCCGCAATGATTTTTTTCATCTCCAGCAGTGCACGAAAATTCCCTAAACTGCGTATTCTGGGCTTTTCAAAGCTAATCACCCGCACATTATCATTTAAAGAGTCTTGGCAAAATACAGCGACTTTCTGGGGTTGAATTAATGTCAGATCAACTATGTTTGCCAGAGCGTTAGCTAGCCCAGTTGTGTAATCTTCAAAGCAAAAATGCACTAAAGCAACTTTGAGTTTCTTCATATTGATTTATCTTGGTTTTCCTTGCTTTTCAAAAGAAGACGCAATTTTTGCCGCAGCTCTTGAGGTACTATCCACATTATCACATATAAGAAAATATCAAATATGCGGGGTTTGCCCAGACTCAAGGCTTCCCATAAAATGGGCAAAAATGCTGGCCAGTCTCTTTCTGCTGATGCCGTTGGCCCTACTACTGCAATCATGAAACCAGCATAGGCTTGAGGACTAATTAGCTCACGTACCGATCGAATCCAACTTAAAGAATATTTCCAGTCATTAACATTGCTTAAACTTTGGCGCTTTTTGCTATACATTACGTTGACGATCGCCATTGGCTCAGAGACAAACTCGATCCCTACATCCAATTCTTGACTAGCCCGCACCAACCAATCGAGGTCTTCATGGCGGGGGAGATTTTGGCTAAAAGGAATTTTTTCGAGTAACGCTTTTTTGGCCAAAATAGTCGGAGTAACAATAAAAGCCTCACCTAAAAATAGCGACTCTCGGATAAATAAATACTCCGGTATCGAAGCATTGGCCGTCGGCAATCTGGTAGGCCAAATAAAGTCGCCGTTAGTGGTATGGGCAATAAAGCGACTAGATATAATCGGCGAGCCATAAGCCGATCGATGTGCTATCTCTAACTGTCGCTCAAGTTTTAAGGGCAGCCATTCATCATCGTCATCTAAAAAAGCAATCCAGGTGCCAGTAGCTGCTTTAATTCCCGTGTTTCTGGCACATGCCGGACCAACGTTAGCAGCTAACTCCATCACGATCAAACGAGGATCAACAATTAGTTGTAGGGCATCGACAGTGGCTTGATCTGGCCCATCGATCACTACAATTATCTCCAGGAATTCCATGGTTTGTGCTAGCGCACTTTGCACCGCTCGACTCACCAGTTGGGGGCGATGGAGTGAGGGAATAATCACACTGACAAGTTCTGGTGCCGAGCTATTCATAAAAGCAATCCACGTTTATAAACTAAATTTTATCCGTTCGCCAAGATTAATCAATACAATCATTTAATTCTTGATATTTTTTTGTAGACATATGCTAATCCTCCTAGTTTTTGTAGGGTGATTGATGAAATTAAAATAGTATAAGCAAAAACAGCTAAAGCTATTTGAGGTAAAAGCTCTAGATTCATTCTCTGAAGTAGCAAGAAGACTATCAGCATCAAACTACTAACCAACAACGGCAGCCGGAATATTTTCAGCAGCCGAATAGGGAATATTCTGCTGTGTACGGTGTACGCTAACACCGAGAAGCTGCTCATACTCATGATCAAACCCATGAATGCTGCACCCAGCAATTTGTATTCAGCGATCAGCAAGATACCCGCTAAACTACCAATTACAGTAGTAATTGATACTTCTAAAAGATTGAATTTCTCCAATCCATTAGATATCAAAACGTAGCTGCAAACCTGGGAAAAAGTCAATGTCACAATTGCCACTGATGCAATATCGAGAATAATACCAGCTTCAGCAAAACTGGGTTTTTGATAAATAAACAGCAATAGCTCACTGCCATGAAAAAGAATACCAATCAAGAATGGTAAGCCCATACATAGCAAAATATTAATGATATGCTCTGCTTCTTGCTGCTGCTGCTCTTTACCCAAAGCAGCAGCCTTCGACATTCTAGGAAATGCAGCTAAGGTCAGACTATTAGAAACAATGAAAAATGGTTGAATTAGCTGCATGACTGAGCCATAGACCCCCACTAAAATCTCGTTGCCTAACAGCGATAAAATCAGGACATCTACTTTAGCTGCGACTATACCCATGCCTTCGATCGCTACCAGCGTTTGTACAGCTTTGATGGTATTCCACATAAACTCTCGATCGATCTGCCATTTTGGCTGCACTATCCTAATAATTAGCACCCATTCAATCGCTAAAATAATAGCTTCAGAAGCGGCAATGACCAAGGCTAAATGCTCCACATTATGAGTCACTGGCATCATCCAGATCATGACTAATAAGCGGGCAATGTAGATTGGCACGGTGGAGAAAGCAATTAAATGCATCTTCTCTTGAGCTTGGAAAATTGATTCGGTAATATTAGAAAGAGAAAATGGAATAACCGTTAAGCCCAAAATGTAACAGACATAAGATGTGTCTGCATTATATGGCAATATATATACGACTATCGCTAAGGCAATATAGCCGACAAGGCTGAAAAACAACTGCAACAGAGTACCGCTAATTAAATATACCGCAGTTGATTCTGGACTACGAGCGATTTCTCTAGTAAATAGAGTCTTAAATCCTTGAGATGAAAGATTAACAAAAATATTGTAGTAGCTAACAGCTAACAAATATTGGCCTAAAGAATATGCTCCCAAAGTCCGGGCGATCGCCGCACTCAACAAAAAAGTGGCGATGCCTTGAGTCAATTTATTGACCAGCATCGATAGCGAATTACTGAAAATTTTATTTTTCTGTGACATTGATAAATGGTCTTGTAAAACCTGATTTTATGGCTCAATAGTGGTAGCTGAATTTAGATCGGTATCCGCGAAAATCTGGCAGTTAAAATCAATGCACTGAACCTAACTTCATCAAGGTCTTTTGGATACAAATCTTCAGCTCCGCTGCCAAGTATTGAACACGAGGCTCTTTGAGCATTCTAAAATGTGGCCCAGGAATCGGATAAATTTCCACTCCGCCATCTACCAAGTTTGGCCAGCCAAACTCTGGATGAAGATGGTGTTCTAAGTCTTGTACCTGACAGCGAAATAGCACCATTTTGCCGGGGTATTTTTTGGCTATATAATTTTCACCAGCTTGAATATTACAGTTCAGCACATTTAATAACTGGGGAGTCAAGTCTTCGAGTTTGTAAAGGCTTTTCGCCAAAAAGTCTTCTTCATCTTTACTACTAAAACGATAGGCCAATCTGTCCAAAACATAGCTGGACTGCTCTGGAAAAGTAAGCTGTAAAAGATTACTTATATGAATCCCCAAAGACTGCACCAGCGATGGACGAAGACTGGGTAAATTAGGTGCACTACTGTCTAATAATGCTAATAGCCCAATTTCTTCATTTTTAGCCTGTAGCTGCTGAGCCATTTCAAAAGCTACTAGCCCTCCAAAAGAGTAACCGGTTAAGAAATAAGGGCCATGGGGTTGCACAGTTTGAATTTCTTGAATATAGTGAGTAGCCATATCTTCAATGCTACACAAAGGCTGCTGCTGGCCATCTAGCCCTTGAGATTGCAATCCATATACAGGTTGGTCATTACCAAGATAGTTAGCTAGAGTGTAATACTCTAAGATATTGCCACCCACTGGATGAACGCAAAACAGCGGCGGTTTCTCGGCACCGGCCTGAATCAGCACCAGTGAAGACCAAGGAGCTGACCACTCCTCCTGACGTAACACGCCTGCTAGTTCCTGAATCGTCTGTTGCTGAAACAAAGTAGCCAGAGGTAAATTCTTTCCCCAAATTTGTTCAATTTCGGCAAACAGGCGCACGGCAATTAGCGAGTGACCACCGAGTTCAAAGAAATTATCTTGAATGCCGATATTTTGCACATTTAGTAGCCGCTGCCAAATTGCAGTGAGCTGTATTTCTAAATCATCGCGCGGTGCCACAGGTTTGTTGTTAGCCTCTTGTCGCTGGTATTTCGGGACAGGCAAAGCCCGCCGATCGACCTTGCCATTCAAAGTTAGGGGTAAGTTATCTACTGTCACAAAGGCCGATGGAATCATATAGTCTGGCAGCTTCGATCGCAAAAATGCCCGTAGCTCTTGCTCTGTTGCCGGGTTAGCAGATTGCTCTGCAACTTGGTAAGCCACTAATCGCTTGTCTCCGGGGCGGTCTTCCCGGTCAATCACCACGACTTCTCGTAAGCTGGGATGCTGAATCAGAGCAGCCTCGACTTCTCCTAGCTCTAGCCGGAAACCCCGAATTTTGACCTGATTATCGATGCGACCTAAAAACTCAATATCGCCATTGGGCTGATAACGAGCTAAATCACCGGTCTTGTATAGCTTTGCAGAACCAGGAAAAGGATTGGGGATAAATTTTTCGGCGGTTAATGCGGGCAGCTTGAGATAGCCACGGGCCAAACCATCGCCGCCAATATATAGTTCTCCGGGAACGCCGATCGGGACTAGCTGGAGCAGGGAATCTAAAATATAAACCTGGGTGTTCGCAATGGGTCGCCCGATCGGGACAGAGGTAGATAGCGACTCTGCCGAAATCGGATGACAGCAAGTAAATGTAGTGTTTTCGGTAGGGCCATAGCCATTTACTAACCGGCAGTTCAAGGTAGACAAAACCTTTTGAACATGAGGCAGCGATAGAGTATCTCCTCCGGCAATCAGGTTCTGGATCGGCTGTAAGTCAGTGATCCGCTCATCTACCATTAAGTGAAATAGTCCGGCTGTTAACCAGAGTGTAGTGATTTGCTGCTGACGAATGATTTGGCCTAACTCGGTTAAGGATGGTTTATCCCTAGGAAATAGCACCAATTTGGCTCCATTTAGCAAGCTGCCCCAAATCTCGAAAGTGGCGGCATCAAAAGAAATTGGTGCCAATTGCAAAAATACTTGCTTGGGATCGAAATCAGTATATTGAGCAGACTTAACCAAGCGTACTACTCCGCGATGCGGCACACAAACGCCTTTGGGTAGACCGGTGGAACCGGAAGTGTACATCACATAGGCCAAATTATCTGGCTGCGCTGAATTTTGCGGATTTACAGCGCTTGCTGCTGAAATCTTTGGCCAGTCGGTATCTAAGCAAAAGATTTGCAGATGATTTGGCGGCAGTTTTTCGACCAGAGCCTGTTTGGTTAGCAGCACTGAGGCATCAGCATTTTCTAACATGAAAGCTACCCGATCGGCAGGATAGGCCAAATCGATCGGCAAATAGGCAGCACCAGCTTTGAGAATACCTAAGATGCCCACGATGGTTTCGATCGATCTCTCGATCGCGATTCCTACCAAATCATCTGGTTTAACTCCCAAAGTAATCAAGTAATTTGCCAGATGATTGGCTCGTTGATTTAGTTCGGCGTAGGTGAGCTGTGTTTGCTGAAATACCAGGGCGATCGCCTTACCATTAATCGCAACTTGTTCTTCAAATAGCTGATGAATACATTTGTCTTGGGGGTAATCTACTGCTGTCTGATTCCATTCCACCAATAGCTGTTGCGCTGCTGTGCTGCTGAGCAAAGATAGCTGACAAATTGGCTGAGCTGCTTGTGCAACAATATGAGTTAAGAGGCTGGCGAATTCTGACAACCGCCGTTGAATCGTCTCACTATTGAAGAGATTGGTGTTGTATTGACAGTCTAAGTCTATTTGGCCACTGGCGTTAGATGCCCCATTCAGGAAAAACTCAAAGGTAGAAAAGGCTCCGCGATTTAGGGCTGTTTCAGCATTTAGCCCATCAAAATTATGCTGAGTGCCGCTATCTAGATCAATGTTAAATACCGCAGTAATTAAGGGGATGCGGCTGGCATCCCTCGGAACCGAGAGCTTTTGGAGCAAGCTACCAAAGGTAAATTCTTGATGATCGTAGTCATCTAAAATTGAGCTGTTTCTCAGCTTTAAATATTCACTAAACTTCCGATCGGGGTCAATGCTGCTATATAAAGGCAAAAAGTTCACGCAGTGCCCAACCAGATTATATTTGCCGGTGGTGGTTTGGCCAGAGGTGGGAACCCCAACTACTAATTCAGTGTGGCCAGTGAGCTTAAACAGAAATACTTCAAATGCCACTAGCAGGGTCGTGGTTAAACTACAGCTATTTTTGATGCCTAGCTGTCTCAGCCCTTCTACCAAATTAGCCGGTAGGGTGTAGTTCTCGCAAGCTGAGTTAAAAGTTCTAACCAGAGGCCGCTGGTAATCTGCAGGTAAGTCTACAACGGGTGGGAGCTTGGCAAACTTTTTTAGCCAGTACTCTTCAGTTTTGGCTGTCTCTAAGTTATCAATTTTACTTTGTTCTAAATAAGCATATTCGCTAAAGTATTCTGCCTGCTCTAAGCTATGCTCAATGCCTTGGCTCAAGGCAGAATACAGCTCCGCAATCTCAGACATAATTATGCCGAAAGACCAGCCATCACAAACAATGTGATGGACGGTAAAGATTACTATATAGTCTTGCTCATTTAGCTTGATTACTTTGATGCTAAATAATGGGCCATGCTGAAGATTGAATGACTCATTAACAGCCTGCTTGGTATGCTCAACAACTTGCTGTGATTGTTCTGGAGGATTCAATCCAGATAGATCAACCACTGTCCAAGGTAGGTCAATTGCCTTGGCAACTAAGATCCTGGAGCCGTCGCCACTAAAGGTCGTTCTCAATGACTCATGACGGATCACTAGTTCCTGAAAAGCTTGTTGCAGAGCGGAAAGATTTACTTGTCCTTTTAATCTTAAAGATTGAGATAACAGACAAGCTAAATTAGCTTGATTGCTCATTTGAACAGACAGCCAAATTTCCTTTTGCGATTCAGTTGCAGGGGCTGTTAATAATATTTCACCATCGGCAAAGGGGTCAAAATCGATCGACGTAAAATTAGATTTAACAATGTTGCTGGTAGACAAGTTTGGTTGCTGCACTGACTCTGCGGCAGGAAACGATTGATCAATCGATCGCTGCTCTTGTATTGGTAAGGAGCTGGATTCACCATCGGCAAAGGGATCGAAGTCTACAGCAATTAAATTGGGTGATTGAGTTTGCGGGGCGATGCAGGTAGTATTCATTTTTTTAAATTTATTGTAGAATCGGATTTTTACAATAGACAACGGGTACTAGTTAGCTGTAATTAACTTTCCTGCCTAAGATTTTGGTGTTTTTAAATTTTTGTAAATATTAATCATAACATTTAGTAGCTTCATGTCGAAACCCTCCGATTGAATTTTAAGTATGTGCGCATGGGAACTTCGATAAACTTATAGGTCATTGCTGCTGTTGCTATAGTGGTCAAGAGAAATAGTATTAAGCCGATCGAGCATTGTATGACACTCAAACCACGGCCAAAAGCTGGGTCTAATTTAGATAACCAGAATGTTTTTAGCAGCTCTGCTAGACACCAATGAACCATATAAATCGAATAAGATATTATGCCAAAATATATTGGTATTCTCGAATTCAGCATTTTTGCTGACAATCGATGGATTTGATTGGACACAGCTAAAATCAACAAACAGCAGGCTGGTAAAATTAACCAGTCATGTATCCCGCGATACTGATCTGTCCAGCTATGCATTACTCCTAAAATCCAAGCCACCGCAATAGCCATGACCGCAATCGGGATTGCCCGATTTTGATAGTTGATCCGCTGGTGAATTTTGTAAGTGATTACTCCCATTGCTGATTCTAAGCTGCATCTGGCGATCGAGGGCACCCCAATAATTGCATCTAGATTACCGCGAGTGAATTTGATTAATAAAAACAGTGCCACCAAAGTACCCACATAGGCAATTAGATCATTTCGGGGATTTAATCTTAAAATAAAATACAAGATGAAAGGAAGAATAGCATAGATAGCAAATTCCACACTAATTGACCAAGCTGGCTCATTCCAATAGGTACCACACCAAAATAATGGTGGACAGTTTAAATCAAAAGCTTGCAGTAAAAAAACATTGGCGAACAGAGCGATCAAATTAAATTTACCCGTAAAGACATGCGCCATGCCAGCGCTCATTTTAATTAGCTCTAAGCCGACCAATACCAATAATGTAAATAAATGCAGTGGATAGATTCGAGCAAAACGAGCGCGTAAATATTTCCAATAATCAGATTTATTTACTTGGCCATAAAAATCATTGGCATACACATGAGCCATGATAAATCCGCTGAGGATAAAGAAAAAATCTACGCACAAGTAACCATTCTGAAAAAAATGGCTATAGGATGATAAAAATTTGCCAGTTTGCGGCAAAGTATAATAAGCAAAATGATGGACAACAACTATCAGTGCCGCAATGCCCCGTAAAGAAGTAAGCGCCCCAATTTGCTTATCCATAAACCTCAATTTGCAGATATTTCCCCGCACGCTCTGGGTCAGCAATAAACCAAGCCGGGTTGCCATCACGGTCTTTGCCCATTTTAGCTCCGGGCTGAGGCGGCAAATTTTTGTTTACTACCAAAGCATTACCAGAGCAGGATAAAAATCCGGCTGATTGAACTTCGGCCAAGCACACCTTAAATGCCCATAAAATTTGCTCAATATCTTCATCACTATGAGCCAAGGTTAAAAAGCAGGGGCGGAACTCCCAAATATGAATGCCTTTTTCTCGTAAAAGATAGTAAAGGAGACTGCCGTAAGCCTCGCTAGGTGGAAAGGTGAGATAGAAAAAAGAGCTGCAATATTCTACATTAATCGGCGCACCCACTAATTTGAAGTGATTAGTTAGCTCATTGACCAAATATTTAGCCTTGTTAGCCAGAGATACTTGTAGCTCTGCGCCACCGGCTTTTAGTTTGGTCAATACCGCTTCGACTGCGGCTAAAGCTAGTGGATGACGGACAAAAGTACCGGCAAAAAAGGTCACGCCTACTTCCGGGATCGAGTCATCACCAAACTGCCAAAAACCGCCATCTAAGGCATCCATATATTTAGAGCTACCAGTAAGAATACCGATCGGCAGCCCGCCACCTACTACTTTGCCATAAGTAGCAATATCTGCTCTGATGCCGTAGAATTCTTGTGCTCCGCCCGGTGCCACCCGGAAACCATTCACCACCTCATCAAAAATCAAAGCAATTTCAGATGCTGCCGTAATTTTTCTTAATTCCTGAAGGAATTCCCGAGGCTGTAGTTGGGGATGACGACTTTGAATTGGTTCTACAATCACCGCTGCAATCTCATCAGCATATTCTCGAATCGTCGCTAGTGCTGTGTCAGAGCCATATTCCAACACCAAAATATTTTCAAACACCGCAGGCATCAAGCCCGATGCCGCTGGAAAAGATTTTAAGTTAGCACCACCGCGCACCAACACTTCATCAAAAGTCCCATGGTAAGAATCGGCAAAAATCACTACTCGATCGCGTCCCGAGACAGTCCGGGCAATCCGAAAAGCAGCCATCACAGCTTCGGAGCCAGTGTTACAAAAGGCCACCCGCTCCATGCCGGTAAACTCTGTAATCATTTTGGCCACTTTGCCTGCTAAGGCTGTTTGGGGACCAATTTCGATGCCTTTATCTAGTTGAGCTTTCAGGGCATCAGTAACAAAATCTGGCGACCAACCAAAGAAATTCAAGCCAAAACCATTGGTCAAATCAATATATTCGTTGCCATCTTCATCCCATAATCTAGAACCCTGAGCGCGATTGGTGACGATCGGATATACCATTTCTTTGAGCCACGGCGTAAATCCAGACACCGTGCGCGGATCGGCTAAATAGCACCGATGCTCTTGCGCCTGCTGCTTAGATTTGGCTGTCCGAGATACATAGCGAGCAATAATTTGCTGGAGAATGGCCTGTTGTTCAGTAGTCAGACTGTGATCGAAAGATCGATTGATCTTGGTACCGGGCGCAGGAGCCTTGACTGGCTGCACTTCCAGATTTTCAGCCGCAGGTTTCGAGAGTTTGCCATTGCCATTAAAATTAGATCCTGTTGCTGATGCTGGCTGAGACGGAAATGGGGCAATTGCTACCGGGGTTGGCGCTCCCTTACCACCAAGTAACTCCAGTTGTCTGGCCATGATTTGTAGCTGTTGTTGCACTAAAGATTCAATCGCGCTACCGCTATGGATATTCACTGGATTGATCGGTAGATTGCTAGTAATCGTTGGTAATGGTGCGCTGATGGGAGATGCGGTAGGTAAAGGAGATGATTCGACTTCTACCATAGTTGCCGCTAGTGGAGCTGGAAAAGCATCTGGGGGTAGCTCTTGATCGATCAACTGCACCAAGGTTGCTAGGGTAGAATATTCTTCTAACAACTGTCGAAAAGTAACTGGGACTTGAAACTTCTTCTTAAGTGCCAGGGCAACTTGAGTGAGAGAAAGGGAATCTAAACCCAATTCTAAGAAGGTCGATCGGTGATCAGCCTCGCAAATTTCAACTCCGGCAGTATCTTGAAGGACTGCCGCAACCAAGGGCATCAAGCGAATAGAGCGAGTTTCTGGGGTAGAAGATGGCGCTGGCATGATCGAATTATTAAAAGAATTTTGAGGAGGAATTATGGTTTTGACGGTAGCTGGATAATTGGTAGCAGTCCTGGCTGGCTCGATCCAGAATCTTTGCTTTTCAAAAGGATAGGTGGGCAGTGGCAGCCGCTGTCGATGCTCACTAGTATAGAATTTTTGCCAATCAATGGTGACTCCGGCTAACCACAGTTGACCGATCGCCTGCATTAAACTCTGCCAATCTTGGTACTCTTCGGAGCTATTGCCCTGAGAGGCGATCGCAGTTTGTCGCGGCAAATCTTCGGACTGCAAAGGCACTGTTGCTTGCTGCCGAGCCAAAGTGCTCAATACTTGGCGTGGCCCCACTTCTAATAAAACAAAACTGGGATTGTGCTGCCAAATAGTTTGCACCGCGTCGGCAAAGCGCACTGGCTGGCGCAGATGAGCTGCCCAATAGTTCGGATCGGTGGCTTGCTCATTGGTAATCCAAGTGGCGGTAGTCGTGGATACAAAGGGTATTTGGGGCGGAGATAAGCTGATGCTGCCAACCAACTGGGCAAAGGGTGCCACGATCGGCTCCATCATTCCAGAGTGAAACGCATGAGAGGTGTGTAGCAATTTACAGACCACTTCTTCTGCTGTTAATACTTGCTGCAATTGTTCGATCGCCGCAGTTGTACCTGATACCACACAGAGACTTCTGCTATTAATCGCGGCGATCAATAGATCAGATGGCAGCCGAGATGCCAATTCAGCTACCGGCATCCGTACCGATAACATCGAGCCAGCGGGTAATTCCCACATGAGTTTGCCTCGGGCGGCAACTAGTTGCAAGGCATCAGCCAGTGAAAATACTCCCGCCAAACAAGCCGCTACAAATTCACCAATACTATGGCCAACCATGGCTTGAGGTTGAATTCCCCAGCTTTGCCAGAGTTTAGCGAGAGCATATTCGATCGTAAACAAAGCTGGCTGAGTGTAGCGGGTTTGTTCTAATAGCTGGCTGTTCGCTAGCTGGGTAATTTCAGGATAAATTAGCTCTCGAATATCTTGCTCTAACAGCGGCTGTAAAATCTCGGCACAGCTATCTATGGCTTGCTGAAATACTGCTTCCTGCCGGTACAGGTTCAGTCCCATATTTACATACTGGGAACCTTGCCCTGGGAACATAAACACCACATCTGGACTAGGCTGATCCTGATGATGAGTGTTGGTCAAATGAGGCGGCAGCTTCCCTAGGTTTTCTACTGCTGCCGCCGAGTTATCACAAACCACAAACCGCCGATAATTGTATGTTTTGCGGCCTTGCTGGAGAGTATAAGCAATATCGGCTAAATCTAAGCCTGGATGACTTTGGAGATATTCTTGCAGATCGGTAGTTAGTTGTTCGATCGCCGCTGCTGTTTTACCTGATAGTAACAACAACTGATAAGGTCGCGAAGGGCTGGATGGAATTGCTTGCAGTGATTCTTCTAAAATTACATGGGCATTGGTGCCACCTCCGCCAAAAGAGCTAACTCCAGCACGGCGGGGTGTCTCAGTCGCTGCCCAGTCTCTGAGCTGACTATTTACATAAAAAGGACTATTGGCAAAATCTATGTAGGGATTTGGCCGATCGAAGTTAATACTGGGTGGAATCTGACGATGATACAGAGCCAAAACAGTTTTAATGAATCCCGCCACTCCCGCAGCCGCCGTTAAATGTCCCAGGTTACTCTTGATCGAGCCAATCCCACAAAACTGCTTGGCCGCAGTTTTAGTGCGAAATGCCTGAGTCAAAGCCTCCACCTCGATCGGATCGCCGATCGGGGTAGCGGTTCCATGGGCTTCGATATAAGAAATACTGGCCGGATCAATTCCAGCTTCTTGCTGTGCTTGCAGAATCGCCCCCATTTGGCCGCTAATACTTGGCGCAGTAAAGCTGACTTTATCGGAGCCATCGTTGTTGATTCCCACTCCTTTGATCACCGCATAAACCCTATCTCCGTCAGCGATTGCCTCCTCTAAACGCTTGAGAACTACAATTCCCGCCCCGTTATTAAAAGAAGTTCCCTGCGCCTTGGCATCAAAAGGCCGACAGTGACCGTCAGGAGTAAAAATGGAACCTTCTTGATACAAGTAACCAGTATTTTGAGGCGGCATAATCGAAACCCCGCCCGCCAAAGCCACATCACACTGATGATTGAGTAATCCTTGATAAGCCTGAATAATTGCCACCAAAGAAGTAGAGCAAGCCGTGCTGATGCTAATGCTCGGCCCTTTCAGATTTAATTTATACGAAGCTTTTGTCGATAAATAATCTCGATCGTTCACTAAATGAGTCTGAAATTCCCCAAATCGATCGAGAAGGTCCGATCGACCACTTAAATGTTTTTCAAAATAGGTATTGTCAGCCGCACCCGCATACACCCCAATTTTATTATCATCCTCCACCACATAACCAGCATTTTCTAACGCTTGATGAGCTAATTCTAGAAAAATCCGCGCCTGAGGGTCCATCATTTCGGCCTCTCGCGCCGAAATCTGAAAAAACCCGGCATCAAACAACTCCGCCCCCGCCAACACCCCCTTGGCTCTCACGTAGTTAGGATCATCCAATAGCACCGGATCTACAATTCCACTAATTTCCTCCTTCTCAAAAAAAGTAATCGCCTCCCGCCCCGCACAAAGATTCTCCCACAGCTCATCAACACTATTAGCCCCCGGAAACCGCCCCACCATTCCAATCACCGCCACCCCAGCATTCCCAGAATTTCGATTACTGACATCCACCTTTGTGCTCTGTCCCCCCTTCTCCCCAACTTGGGAGAAGAGGCCGGGGGATGAGGATAACTCCTTTTCACCCCTCATCCCCCTGATCTCTTGAACCCCTGAGCTACCTATGGAAGTCGGAGCTACCCCGGAGGGAATCGCCTTCGCCAAATACTGCCCCATCGATCGAATAGTGGAGTATTGATACAGTCTCACCACCGAAACTTGTAACTCAAACCGCTCTTGGATCTGGGCAATAACTCTCAAACCCAATAAAGAATTCCCCCCCAAATCAAAGAAATTATCTGCAACTCCTACCTGATCAAGCTGTAAAATCTCTGCCCAAATTTCAGTTAAGGTTTCTTCGATCGAATTACCAGCCGCGACAAAATTAGCCTGATCGCTAGCCAAGTTTGCTGGCTGAGGCAAAGCAGATCGATCGGCCTTACCATTAGTAGTTAAAGGAATACTTTCCACCGTCATCAAAGCCGCTGGCACCATATAATCTGGTAACTGCTGCTTGAGGCTCTCGCGTAATTCGGCAATATTTAGCGCAACGCCAGTATTCGTCACTAAATAAGCTACTAACCGCTGATCGCCGGGCTGATCTTCTCTGACCATCACCACCGCTTCTTCTACCAATGGATGCTGGTTAATCACCGCTTCAATTTCACCCAATTCAATCCGAAAGCCCCGCAGCTTGACCTGATGATCAATTCGGCCTAAATATTCAATATCTCCATTGGGCAAATAACGCGCCAAGTCACCAGTTTTATAGAGCTTGGCCGATTTCCCCTGGCCAGGATTTTGAATAAACCTTTCGGCAGTGAGTTCTGGGCGATTCCAATACCCCCGTGCCACTCCAGCGCCGCCCACATACATTTCACCAGCAATACCCACTCCAACCGGTTGACGCTCTTCATCCAAAATATATAGTTCTAAATCAGGAATCGGACAACCAATTACGCTGCCACTATTCTCTTGTAAATCAGCAGACCGAATGGGTCGATAGGTAACATGCACCGTGGTTTCAGTAATACCATACATATTCACTAACTGCGGCTGCACATCACCATATTTAGCAAACCAAGGCTCTAAGCTCTGAAGATCTAGGGCTTCCCCGCCAAAAATCACTAAGCGTAGCGATAGTTTATCTGAAATATTAAAACCAGTCGCTACTCGCAGCAGTTGCCGAAAAGCCGAAGGGGTTTGGTTCAAAACCGTCACCTGTTCACGCTGCAACAGCTCCCAAAATTCTTGAGGCGATCGGCTCACTGCAAACGAAACAACTACTAATTTGCCGCCGTAGATCAACGCCCCCCAAATTTCCCACACCGAAAAGTCAAAAGCGTAAGAATGGAACATCGTCCATACATCCTGCCGATTTGGCTCAGCCAAACGATCGAAGTGATACCAATCTTCAGTCGCCTCAAACAACCGCCCCACATTACTGTGAGGAATCAGTACTCCTTTGGGCTTGCCGGTAGAGCCAGAGGTATAAATAATGTACGCCAGATTATCAGGGGTGACTGGGCTAGGCAAATTGCTGGTGGGCTGTGCCGAAATCTTAGACCAATCTTGATCCAAGCAGACCAAAGCTCCAGCATAAGCGGCAAAAGATCCGGCTAAATCTGCTGTAGTTAGCAGCACTGCGACTTGAGCATCTTCTAAAATATAAGCCAAGCGCTCTTCTGGATAAGTGGGATCTAGCGGCACATAAGCTCCTCCCGCCTTCAAAATTCCCAATAAACCAACAATCATTTCTAGGGAACGTTCTACACTAATTCCCACCAAAGTCTCTGCTCCGACCTGGAGTGTTTGCAGATAATGAGCGACTTGATTAGCTCGATCGTTTAACTCGCCATAGGTAAGCTGCTGATTTTCAAATACCACTGCCACCGCCTGGGGCGCGAGAGCCACTTGCTCTTCAAATAGCTGATGGATACATTTACTTTGGGGATATGCCTGGAATGGCCTACGCTCCAAAAACTGCTCCAAAAACGGCTGTTGATCTGGGGGGGATTTTTTGCTGCGAGTCGTAATCCCCACCAAGTTGTTCTGAAAATGATTATTCAATTGATCGAGTACCACCTCATCAAAAACTTGAGGATTAAATACCGCCCCGCTGCTCTCGATCGCTATCAGTGTCCTCAAGTTATCCGAGTTACCCGCAAGCTGAATATTTGATTGTCTCAGTCGATCGAACAGCGTTTCGCTGGCTACCTCATAAACTTCTCGATCAATAATTTTCATGTGGGGGTCATAATTTAAAACCAGTCTCACTAGCCCCAAAGCTGCGATCCAGTCTCCTTGCTGGGCTAAACCAATCACATCATACAAAATTCGATCGCCAAATAGCTTAATCCAAACTTGCTCCCCCTCATCATAAGCCTGGGCATATTCGGGATGCTGATCTACATAGCTGCGCTGTAGGCGATGACTATAGACCGCACCCACCAGCATCGCGGCAGATTTGCTAGACATATTCTGATCGCGAATTCGATATTCAGAAACTATTTGATTGTGATAATAAATTGGAAACTGCTGAGCAATCCGCAGCAACAGATCAATATCTTCTAAAGCCCACAAATCCCGATTGTATCCCCCCACTGCTGCAAACGCACTACGCTGGAACATACAACAGGCGCTCTGTGTGCGATGTCGATCGGCCAAAATAGTCGCATAGCTGGCTGTCTCTGGCTGGTTAGCAAAAGTATTTTCGGTGATAAAGGAGCCATCCGCTCGCGCTAGTTGGTAGAGGTAACGCCCAAATACAAAGCCCGCCGGATGCTCTTGCATGGCCTGTAAGCCAATTTCTATAGCAGCAGGCAACAGACAATCATCACTGTCCAAAAAAACCAAATATTCCCCAGAACTGGCTTCTACACCTCTATTACGAGCAGCAGGCAGACCCTGGTTACTTTGATAAACGTATTTTACTGTTGAATATTTGGCACAAACTGTTTTTGTTTGATCAGTAGAACCATCGTCCACCACAATAATTTCACAACCAGAATGAGTTTGGTTATAAACACTATCAATGGCTTCTGGCAAATACTGAGCGCTATTGTACGCTGGAATAATCACAGAAATCATGACGTTGCTTGAACTATTTAATGATTTTTTCATGGTCATAAGTTATGATTTTCAACATTCACAACCCAACGAACTTGTAGCTAGCAATTGGGAGAGTAGCGAAGCAAAGATATTAGTGAGCAATTGAAACGACATCGCTATCAAGTAATTCAGCTTCTTCGCCATTATACCAAAAATTTCGCCCACAGTCTCTCTCCCATTAACTAATAAGCTCCTTCTGCGGATAAAACAACCTTAATTGATTTTAGTAGAATTTTGATGTCTAGCCAAATAGACCAGTTTTTGATGTATTCAATATCAAGCTCAATTACTCGATCGAAGTTCACCACATTCGATCGACCGGAAACCTGCCAGAGGCCAGTAATTCCGGGGAGAACTTCATATCTGAAAAAATAATGGTCAGCAAAGTTGCTCACGTCTCGCATGTTGAAGGGTCGAGGACCAACTAAACTCATCTCTCCCCGGATGACATTAATCATCTGAGGCAGTTCATCTAGGCTAGAACGACGCAACAGTCTGCCAAAACGGGTAATCCGAGGATCATTCTTGATTTTGAAGCTAACTCCGTCTTTAACTTCATTGAGGTGTTCTAGACTGTGCTGTAACTTCTCTGCATCGCTTTGCATCGTGCGAAACTTCCAGATCTTAAATTTTTTACCATGAAACCCCATCCGAGTTTCTTTGTAAAACACTGCACCAGGAGAATCGAGTTTGATCACCATGGCTATTAATAAGTACAGAGGAGCGAACAGCACAATAAAAAAAGCTGCCAAACAAAAATCCATCAACCTCTTGATAAAATAGCCTTTAGCCACATTGGCAATATCATATAGCACATCCCACCGTAGACCTTTGGTTAGAAGCGATTTTTGTAATCGGATAGCTTTAATTACTTTGTATCTAGAAAATTTGGTAGATGAATAAGATTGCATCATGGCATGATACCTAATTGTCTCTATAATAGTTTTAAAAAACGCCAAAAACAACTACTAAGACATAAACTATGAATAATTCTTTAAGGCCATGCCAATTAAAAGCCTTTAAAGAAGCCTTTGCCTGTCAATTTCAGTCATAAAAATAGTGATGTTTTAAACTGATCCTGAAAAAGTAGTGTTTTCTTTGCACGCTATAATTATTAGCCGAAGTAGTCTTGTGCTGTCAATAGACAATAACAGATTGCGACTTTTTACGTAGACTATTATCCTGAGCCAATCCAGAGGTCTTCAGGCTACTATAAACAACAGGTGATCAAGGTAACTACTAAGAATTTAAAAAATGTAAAGTAGAATCAGGGCAAAGTCAGACTCAGAATAAAGATGGGTTGAATAGACGCTCTGAAAATGGCCATGAAAAATTTCTTCTGGTACCTACCTTTGCCCAAACATGGCAGCCACTTGTCATGAAGCCCTCTCTCCGTAAGGACTCAGGGCTAAATCTTAAAATCACACAGTACTCAGACTTCAGCCAATAAAATCCACCCTATCCTCATACTATTTAATTTTTGGATGCTATTCATGACTACAGATCTGTTTTTCGAGTGATTCGCATCCTTTGCTTTTTGTGACTACACCTTTGTCTTGATGTGAGCTAAATCACAATTACTCTGGCCAGTAAAACAGTCACTGACAAATTTCAATAATTATGCAGGTACGTCTAGCTCAAAGGCATCTGGACTTTATCCTGACAAGAATAGTTCCTATTTAGATTTAACCTCAGCAATTTGGCTCGATTTTTTTGTTGAAAATATTAAATAATTCAGTACTTTACCAAAAAGCGCTGCTGAATCAAGACTACAGGGACTCTCTTGGCTGATAGAAGCAATCTCAGTTCATCTCATAAGCACCAATATCGTGCTTGGAGCCTACTGGTCGAGTTCTCCCGGTAAAGTCAGTAGGAGCGGCATTGATCGATGTTCCGGCATTAATGGCCGGACTTTTGGCTTGGAGACGAAAGTTTGCTGCGCTCGCCGCGCCCCCGACAATCGCAGGATTTACAAATAATGGTGAAACATTCATCACATTGTGTTTACCCAAGGTGCCACTCGATTTGCCAGAGCCAAAGAAAATCGTGCCGTTATAGGATAAGTTATAATCCCAAATATTATCGGCAGAATAGTCATTGACAAAGGTTTTCTTCGATCGATCTGCCCCATAGGCAATGTTGTTATAAAATTGCACGTTAGAACTAAAAAAAGCACTGAGTTCACCATTAGTAGTACCATGCAAGTTACGAGATTTCAGGTTCTTAAAAGCAGTATTGTTTCTTACCACCACATTATCACTTTGAAATACATGGATTCCCCTCCCACCATTATCAAACACGATATTGTTTTCCACCAAAGTAGCCGCATTATACTTGGGTAACTTCTTTTGACCTTGGGTATGACGAAAATCATCAATAATAATGCCGTTACCATCGGTAACAGTGCCATCTGCTTTGGCTCGCTTGTTTTCGTTAGAAAAAGAAACATTTCCTCTGATGATATTATGGAAACCCGGTTTAGAATCAAACGGCACTGCTTGATAAATAGAGATGCCACTACATAAAAAAGGCGATCGAAAAGAATTGCGATAAATAATATTGCCTTCTATATGTAAATAGTCAGTTTCCTGGCCAGATACGCCCCCACAGCCAGAATCATGTATTTCGTTTTTAAAAATTTGGGTGTGATGATTGCCACTACCGACATGGATGCCTGAGCCATCTACTGTAGAAGTGATTTCAAATCCCGTGATTTTGATATAGTTCCCCTCAATTTTAAAAGTGCCATCCTGGGTGCCTTTAATCAAGGGCTTATGACCAGGAAAAGCCTGAAACGATATGGGGTGACTAGCAGTACCAGATTGCTTAACGGTGATGTTTTCGAGGTAAATGCCATTTTTAACGTAGATGGTATCGCCAGCACTTATTTGCTCATTAGCCCTATTGATTGTTTTGAAGGCTAGTTTCTCCGATCGGCCATTATTAGCATCATTGCCTTTCGATGTATCTACATAGTATTTGGTACCAGCAAACTTACTATCAGCTATTTTTGCTGCTGATAAATCCTCAGGATTAGTCGGGTTGTTTTGCCCCGGAGTCATGTTTTGGAGTGCGTACCCGCCAACGAGCAAGAAAGCTACAATTAAAGCTGGTTGTTGATAATAGCTGTGTTTAACCATAACAGAAAATTACTATGAGAAACGACTTTTGATCAATTGCATTAAAAAGAAAGCTACAAAGCGAGGATTATGTTTAAAATAGCGTTTCCATAAACGCCTTGGTTCCATCAAAAGTCTAAACAACCACTCTAAACCGGCTTTCTGCATCCAACTTGGAGCTTGCTTAATCCGTCCAGAATGGAAATCAAAGGCAGCCCCAACCCCCAACATAACAGCCGGTATCCGTCCGCGATGTTCTGACATCCAAATTTCTTGACGAGGACAGCCAATACCCACAAATAGAATACGCGCTCCAGAGTCCACAATTTGTTTGGTGTAGGCTTCATCTTCTTCCTTGGTCACTGGCCTAAATGGCGGAGAAATTTGGCAGACAATATCGATCGCCGGAAACTTGTTTTGCAAAAATGCGGTAAAAGCTACGAGGCTTTCGGTGGTGCCACCATAGAGGGCGATCGGCAAGTTCACTCGGGCTGCTGCTTCACAAACAGTTAAGGTAAGCGTTGGTCCACAAACTCGCGTTGCATTTTTTACCCCTAAACCCCGCAGACCCCACACCAAAGGCATCCCGTCAGGAGTCACCAAATCTGCGCTATTGACTACATCAGCAAATTTAGGGCTATCATATGTCTCCATAGTCATATGCACATTAGAAGCACAAACATAGGCACTTTTGGCTGCTTTAGCTCCTGCAATGATTCTCTCAGTAGCATCATCATAGGTGGTAGCATCTACTCTCATCCCGACAATATATCGATATTGTAGAATGGGCATATGTGCAAACTGCAATTCCATTAGGTATGCTACTCCATCATTAAGTTTAGATCAATGCCATTTATTATCACATTATTTTTTCTGGATAGCTGAAGCATAAAGCTCAGCAAGGGATTCCATGTAATTATGGATACTTAAATCTTTCACGCTGTTGCGACCGGCTGCTCCCAAAGATAAGCGCAAAGATTCATCTCTAATGAGAGATTCCATCGCTTTCACCAACTGGTCTTGGCTACCCGGTTCTACCAGCAAGCCATTTTGATGATCGATAATTACTTCTGGAATACCGCCTACTGGGGTCACAATTACCGGTAAACCCCAAGCCATCGATTCCAACATCGACATGGGCAGTCCTTCGTTATAAGAGGGCAACACAAAGGCATCAGCGGTAGCCAGCAGTTTATCTCGCTGTTCAGTATCTAGCCAATCTAGAATGGTGATTTTATCGGTAAGGTCTAAATCCGCAATGAGTTGATTGGCCGCCACTAAGTCACCATTGCCTGCCATCACTAGCTCTACATTCTGTCGATCGGCTGCTGACAAGACTGCAAAAGCATTGATTAGGTCAAAAGCACCTTTGTCCTGCTTAGGAAAAGACATCAAAGATTGAGCAATATCTAAAGCTCCACCGCGCTTGCCAATGCGCCCCAAGAAAATAAACTTCAGATGCTGGCGACCTTCCCGATAGGGAGTATTAGATGGCAGATCTACTGGGTTGTATAGTACCGATACCCTGCTACGCTCAAGAGCGAATTCGTGAGAGTAATATTCTTGCCAGCTTTTGGATAAGACTATAATTCTGCATTTGCTAAAGAGCGAAATCAAGATGTTTTTTACAAACTGGGGCAATCCGGCATAGAACTCTCGATAGGTAGCTCCATGGGCATGAAGAATAATTGATTGATGGAAAAAAGTAGCAATAAATACCAAGATTGACTTCCTTAATGTGCTGCCACGTTCAGAAAAATGAATATGGATAATATCAACATCTCTGCGGAGGATATTCACCACCAGGCTTTGAATGGCTTGACAAAACAACAGAATATTATGAGCTGTTGAGCCTTGCCCGATCGTTGCTACATGCTTGATTTGAAGCTGTCTTGGGGCATTATTAATAATCAGTCTTTCAACTGAAGTCACCCCACCTTTGACATCCAAGCCGGTGCCAAACATCAGTATTTTAATAATTGAATTGTGTTTTTGAGTAAGCATTATATTTGATTTTATAAATTTTTTAAATCTCTTCGAGCACATAGGTTTTTCTTTGCCTCAATCGATGGCTGTTCAGAGAGAGAAAAGTAGAAACCTGCATTACCCAGAGAAAGTTATTTTGCAGCATTAAAGAGCTTTCAGTCAAGTTTGCCAGGATAATGTAAGAGAATAATATAGTTGGCCAAAAGCCATCTGTGGTTTTTACTAATCTGACATTTTCCAAGGCTTTTTTAAAGCCAATAAAAAATTGAATCATATAAAGAGATAGTCCGATTAGTCCCAATTCTAGGCAAAGATCTAAGTAACCATTATGGCCATTTGGAGCTTTAAAGGTAGATGCATTCCAGATGTAAGCTGATGGACCATCTAAACCCTGCCAAAATGCACCAAAGCCATATCCTATCAAAGGGTTTTCCCAAATCTTATCTAACATTAAAGGCCAAAAATTGGTACGCCCAGTGAGCGTTAAATCTTTACCAAATGCCCCGGCAACTTGTCCAGCATTGGACGTAACCAAAGTATAAATAATTGTGCCAAACGATGATATCCCTATCAAGGCTGGAACCATAAAAATGTATTTCCACCGAAAAATATACAAAACAGCTAAGATTCCAGCTAAAATAATGAGGTTTAATAACGGGGATGAAGCTCTAGAAAGCAATATCAGCATCACCGAAGACCCTAACAATCCCCATAAAACCCAGCGATATTTTTGAACCTGCAATGAAAGCAGTGCAAATACCATGGTACTAACTACCATCATTTTGCCCAGAACATTTTTGTGGTTATAGATCCCCCGCCAAGCCCCATTATGTACCCCACCCATCTGTCCGAACTTTGGCAGTAACACCGCAAAAATAATACTGGTAATTACAATAGTTCCAAACGTCCAACCCAATAGCTGCAATTGTTCTTTGAGAGTATAGCGACTAGTAATATACAGAGAGAAAATCATGGTGCCAGTCAAAGCAATTACCCGAGTTTTGGTAATGTCTGGCACTGCTGACCAAAAGTAAGAACAAGCGGCAAAAGCTAATAATAACCAAATTAATTTACCATTGAAAATCACTGGAATCACTTTCTTCCAGCGCAAAACCATTAGGCCAAAAGCAATCAAATAGATTACTGAAAATAAAACGTTAATGAGGGCAAAACTTGTTGGGTCATCACCAGCTTCACCTTCACTAACTCCACCTGATAGAATTACCAGTAAGGGGCCACCAGAGTAGTGAACGAAAGAAGTAACTGCAAATACTTTTTCAGCCAGGATTAAGAGTTTGTTATTCATAGTTGCTAGCATCCTCGACCAAATACTGGCTGAGATATTTCTTTAAAGTAATTATCTCAGCTCTTGATAATATTTTATTTTTTAACAAGATCCCACGGCCTGCACAGCAAGTCAGTGATAACTATCACACTTCCTGATCAAAACATAGCAAATGCTAGTGGTGAGCCAACTGCTATAAATTAAGATTAATCTTGAAATTTAACTATTGTTTACGAACAGAAGCTAGGTGGGAAACCTTGCTTTTGGCTGACTTTAGCTCACTTACATTGCTTTCACCCAGGTTGCTTTTGGGCTTTTGCTGCTTTTTATTTTTCTCAACTGCAAGATTTTTAGAATTTAGGCGTAGTTCTAGTAAGACAATTAGAGATGTGGCTAAAAATGCCCCTAAAAGCACACCCAAGAACATAATTAAATACTCCATTGAAGGAGCCGGTTCTTTGGGCGGCGTGGCTTTGTTAATCACTCTAGCAGTAGATTTACTATCATCCTCGACTACTTGCAACTCTTGGACTTTTTTCAAGAGGCTTTGATAGGTATTTTGGGGTACTTCTAATCTTCTTTCTAACTCTCGCTGCTGTTGCTCTAATTGTGGCAGTGCCTTCACTCTTTGCTCATAGAGCAGTCTAGAATTTCGGAGGGAAGTTAGCCGCTGAATCCAGCCCAATCGTTGTACCTCTGATCTAAGAAACTCATTGATTAACGACTGTCTGAGTTCATTAATTTGGGGTACTTCTCGGTTTTGGGGGCTGAGAGTGGCTGCCAGATTACCGCCTGCTTGGGCAATCTGTCTTTGCAAGATACTTTTGAAGTTAGCTTTTTTAGATTCTAGATCGACAATTTCTGGGTTGGAATCTTTGAATTGACTCCGTTTGTTTGCTAATTTCCGATCGATTTCCTGAATATCGGCAAGAGTTGCTTTAACCGCTGGTGACTGACTAATAGCACTAGCGGACAGCGCATCTTCTGGGTTCAACCCGACTTGTTGACGTAGTTTGCTGGTCTGAGCTGTCAACTGTTCTAGTTCAGCCTGAGCATTGTTGATTTGGGCATCGAGATTGCCGATCGCTGCTACGGCTGATTTAGTTTCTTCGGAAAGATTAGCAATGTTATTTTGTTGTTTAAAGACCCGGATAGCCTGCTCGGCGCTTTCTACCGCAACTTTAGTGGGGGGAATTTGTTTGGCCATTAACAGGCGAATTGCTTTGGCCTCGCCCCGATTAACTAAAATGTCATGTTCTAGATAAGTATCAATAATGGTATTTACGACAGCAGCGGCTTCTTCTGGGGTACCACTTTTGTAAGTGATCTTGAGTACATCGGCACCGCCAACAATTTGTAGCTTAAGCCCTCTCTCGATTGTACCGATTTCTACTGGCACACCCTTAGCATCTTTAAGCTGCAACTTGTCGATAGTTCTCTGTAAAACAAACGGAGATGAAATTACCTCCATTTGAGTACTGATGGGGTTTTGGGTCGAGACTAGCGGCTTTAAATCTCCAGCGCCTTCTTGAGAGCTGGGCAGTAGGCTATTGCCCACCACATTAAAAGTAGGGGCTTTGAAAAGGAGTTTACCAACAGCTTCGTAAGAGGGCTTGAGTCTAGTAGTAGCAGCAGCACTAACCAAAACCGACGCTAAGAAAACACAGCTAGCAGGCAGCCAATGGCGCTGTACCGCTTTGAGGTAACGGACTAAATCTATATCGATCGATTCTCGGTAATTCTTAAACAGCTTAGTTTCGCTAAATTCTTTGGATCTAATGAAAAGCCGCGAAACCCTAGAAAACCGGGAGTTATCATTAAACATCGTCGATACATCAGAAAACCCCGAAACTTCAGACTTTTTGGAAGTAATGGGTTCTGGAATATATTTTTCTCTAGATGATTTGCGGGGAAGTCCCATTAAAGCTGCCTCATGTCCTAGTCAAGTTGAAAATCAAGGGTGCGTTCAGCATACATTATCTTGTTTTCAGGCATTTTTACTATGAGTAAATGGCTGAAAGCCAAATAAATATTTGCTGTGAATTGCTGAAACCAGCAATAGAATTGTGATCTAGATCTACTAAAAACTGGTTTGCAATCACATCAACAACTACAAAACAAATATTTAGCTGAGAACTCTAGTAGCTTCTGTCATTTGGGCTGTTTTTACTGGCATCAGTATTTTTCATAGCATTTTGGTGTTTTTGTTCCTCCATGTTTTCGGATCACGGCGGCGATACTCGGGCACGTTTTTAGCCCGAAACCCTTAATCCTTTGGTGGCCAACCACTCGGCATTAAATAGCTTGGATTGATAGCGTGCTCCACCATCACAGAGCACAGTAACGATGGTGTGACCCGAACCCATTTGTTGAGCTAATCTTACTGCGGCAGCAACGTTAATGCCTACCGAGCCACCCATAAATAAGCCATCTTGACGCAGGAGCTGATAGACCACATCTACACATTCTTGGTCATCAATTTGAATCGCATCATCGATCGGGACTCCTGCTAAGTTGCCAGTAACGCGGCTATTGCCGATGCCTTCGGTGATAGAACTGCCTTCCATCGTCAATTCACCGGTTTTAACGTAGCTGTAAAGGGCGCTACCTTTGGGGTCGGCTAGAACGTTTTTGACTTGGGGATTTTTCTCTTTCAGGTACATTGCCACTCCGGCGAAAGTGCCGCCAGTACCAGTAGCTGCTACCCAGCCATCGACTTTGCCATCGGTCTGTGTCCAGATTTCGGCGGCGGTAGTTTCGTAATGGGCGTTGCGATTGGCTAAGTTTTCAAATTGGTTGGCCCAAACAGCATTTTCCAGCTCGGCAGCCAGTCTGCCAGAGACTTTCACGTAGTTTTCTGGATTCACATAGGGTACAGCAGGGACAGTGCGAACTTCGGCTCCTAGGGTGCGCAGGGCTTCAATTTTCTCGATCGATTGAGTCTCAGGAATCACGATCAAACATTTGTAGCCTTTGGCGTTGCAGATATGGGCAAGGCCAATGCCAGTATTACCGGCGGTGCCTTCTACCACGGTACCGCCCGGTTTCAGCAAGCCCCGCCGTTCGGCATCTTCAATAATATATAGAGCCGCCCGGTCTTTGACGGAGCCGCCGGGATTAAGAAATTCGGCTTTGCCTAAAATTTCGCAGCCAGTAGCGTCACTGAAGCTGTTCAGGCGAATGAGGGGGGTGT
Source organism: Synechococcales cyanobacterium bin59.metabat.ball.084 (assembly GCA_013297675.1). Lineage (GTDB taxonomy): Bacteria > Cyanobacteriota > Cyanobacteriia > Cyanobacteriales > Chamaesiphonaceae > JAAFHZ01. The sequence continues at coordinate 30,996 of JAAFHZ010000018.1, forward strand.
TGCCGATTGCTGCGACGAAGCCGTGTTTAATATCCATAGGGTTAATCGATTTTTCTGCTCTCTAGAGATTATCTCTTGAATCGATCCCCAAAGCTATCAAGAATTGGAAAAGGGTGTCAGCTTTAAGCGGGACAAAATTATCGTCCCAGCAAATTCAAAGCTAAAAAATATCTATTTGGGTATCGATAGCTTGCCAAAACCATCTCCTCCTATGTAACATAGTTAATTATAGGAGGAAGATTATGCAATCGTCATGGCTTTCCCAATTTAATCTGTCTGCTACCCACGAGCAAAGGTTAAATCAGTTCTATCAAAACATTCAATCAGAATCATCTCAACTACTGGGCTATCCTTGTAACGGCATTTTTGATTACAGCCCCCTCTACCGGTTTTTGCAATACCCCCTCAACAATGTAGGAGATCCTTACTTACCCAGTAACTATCATCTCAACACTCATGAATTTGAACGGGAAGTCATTGAGATTTTTCAAAAACTAACTGCTGCTCCACCTAACAACACTTGGGGGTACATTACTAATGGTGGCACCGAAGGCAATCACTATGGACTATTTCTTGCCCGCGAACTTTTCCCGGAGGGTATTGTTTATTACTCCCAAGATGCCCACTATTCGATCGATAAAGTGCTGCGCTGTTTGCAACTCAATAGCATCATGATTCGCAGCCAGCCCGATGGCACCATGGACTTGCAAGATCTACGAGAAACACTGCGCATTCACCGCGATATTCCACCCATTGTCTGCGCCACTATTGGCACCACGATGAAGGGAGCCGTAGATGATATTGCCGAGATTCAAAACATTTTTACAGACTTAGCTCTGCATCGCCACTATTTGCACGCTGATGCCGCTCTGGGTGGGATGATCATGCCTTTCCTTGAAAACCCACCACCTTGGAATTTTCAAGCGGGCATCGATAGTATTTCGATCAGTGGTCACAAAATGATTGGTTCGCCACTGCCCTGTGGAGTGGTGCTAGCCAAGCAAAAAAATGTCGATCGCATTGCCCGCAGCGTTGAATATATTGAAACTCTAGATACGACTCTCAGTGGTTCGCGTAGCGCAATAACTCCACTATTTATGTGGTATGCTTTCCAGACGATCGGCCTAGCCGGTTTCCAAAAGATCGTCCCAGCCTGTTTAGAAGTTGCTGACTACGCCGTGCAACAACTCCAGCAGCTTGATTGTCATGCTTGGAGGCATCCTTACTCTAATACAGTGGTGTTCGATCGACCAACAGCCACCGTAACTCAACGCTGGCAGCTAGCTTGTCAGGGCAATATCTCTCATCTAATTGCTATGCCCCATGTGACACCTGCTTATGTCGATCGTCTTTTAGCCGATATGCGGGCTGCTCCGGCTAGTATGCCCCCCTCAGCATCTTTGGCTGCTGCCGAAATGCCAGATCTTGCAGGCTCACTTGACAACCGCGATCGGGAAATTATTTTGGTGGGTAGCGCCAATCCCAATTTGTTGACCGAAGTAGCTACGGCTTTGGCTGCGGCAGGGATCTCGATCGAAGGTCTGACGGCAGTAAAAGTCGCCGAAGGCAGTGCGATTCGGCTCAATGTGACAGATCGCGATCGGGCGTTGCAAATTTTGAATCAAACCATAGATGCGGGTCGTCGCTACGGTCAATCGCGCTCTTTGGATGCCGCTGCTCAGATTTTGAGTCAGGTAGACTATCAGGCAGTCAGTGGTGAGGCATTACTGGTAGAGCTAGAAGATCATGCTGGCACCTTGGCCACCTTGATGAAAGAGTGTCTTACTCAAGATATCCCGCTACGCAGTGTGCGATTACTCTGGCGAGGCCAAGAAAAAGCGGTAGTGGAGTTGGCCTCAGCAGAGCCAGAAAAACTGAAAGTATTGTTGGCCGATCGCATCTTAATTAAGTAACTAGATATTAAGTAACTAGATCTGCTGCTGTATCTCTAGAGTTTTTGGTTATTTTCTGGGAAAATACACAATACTTTCGCTGGGCATCAATTTAACGCGGGATACCATGAAAGACCCTCACCCCAGCTCTCTCCCAAGGCAGGAGAGGGAGCAGCGGAAAATCCGGTCTTGGGGTCTCCCCAAGTGGAGGACTTTTTCAAGACAAGAGACTTCGCTTTAAGATCTTTGTCTTAAGTTGATACCCCTCTCACTCACATCTATTTAAACCTAATCTTCAAAAAGTCCTCTTCCATCTTGGCCCCCGCAGGCTGAAGTGCTGCCAGAGCTTGGGGCAACACCAAGTTACGACGATGATTACCAATCCGAATATTTAGCTCGTCACCAGTTTTGTTGAGCTGCACCTTATCTTTGGGAATCCCTGGTAGATATAGATCTAAACTGTACTCGTTATTACCAGCCGCTACAATCCGCATGGTGGTTTCTTTGTAATAAACCTGGGAGGGATCTTCGTTGTTAGGATACAGCACATCTTTCAGTCGATCGAGCGCTTCCATTCCACACATTTCCTCAGAAAATAACGGCACTTCTTTGACGGGCAAAGGCGCAAAATTATCATGAAGTTCTTGGCGATACTTTTCCTGACTTTCCTTCCAGCGCTGAAAGAACGGATCGGTAACTTCTGCTGGAATAATCCGGTTAGCAATTACCAAATCGGTCGAGACATTGTACAAACTCAAATAAGCATGAGCACGCAATGATTCTTTGATTACCATTTTCTCGGGGTTAGCCACTAACCGCACCGAGGTTGTGGTATTGTCCATCAACACCTTTTGCAGCGCCTCAATCTGCTCATAAAACTCATAAGGGGCATCCATCACTTCTTTATCTGGTAGGGAAAAACCCACCACTGGACGAAAAATTGGCTCCACTAAGGGGCGTAACATTACCGATACAGCCTGCAAGGGCTTGTAGAAACGGCGCATATACCATCCCCCCACTTCCGGGAGACTCAGTAAGCGCAATGCTGTCCCGGTCGGGGCTGAATCGATAATCAACACATCGTAGGTGCCTTCGTCGTAGTGGCGCTTCATCCGCACCAAGCCAAAAATTTCATCCATCCCCGGTAAAATTGCCAATTCCTCGGCCTGGACTCCATCTAAGCCTCGGGCCTGCAAAACCTGCGTAATATAGCGTTTGACAGCTCCCCAGTTGCCTTCTAGCTCCATCAGAGCATCCAATTCTGCACCCCATAGATTGGGGCGGACTTGAATTGGCTCATGTCCCATTTCTAGGTCAAAGCTGTCAGCCAAGGAGTGGGCAGGGTCGGTACTCAATACCAGGGTTTTGTAGCCTAATTCGGCACAACGCAAGCCAGTAGCCGCCGCCACCGAGGTTTTGCCCACACCACCTTTGCCAGTCATTAAAATCAAACGCATAGTATTTTCGAGGAATTTAAGATATTTGCCGAATTTGGAGAAGATCCCCAGGCTGCTCTCTAGTCTAACTGAAATACTATGGTCAGAAAAAAATCCCCAAAAAATCCTCAACAAATTGCTGAAGACCGGCAAATATCTTGAGATCGTGAGTTAAATTAATGGAGACATTTTCAATTTGCTTACCCCCATGCAAAACCTGACCATCCAAGAACTCGCGATCGTCATTGCCGTCGAAAAAATTGACCCCACCTTGCTGACCCCAGAATTTTTGAACATGACCCAGATAGTCCCTAGCGAGTGGGAAGTCCTTGGTCAGCCTATGCGCAGCTATGAGGGTTCGCAAATTACCTATCAACAGGGAGTTTCAATCATCGCTCAACCCCAGCGGCTCAGCTTTGTGGAATTAATCATTAATAAAGATGCTGAATCGATCGAAGTCGTCAAAATCGCCAAGTCCTTAGTCAAAATCTTGGCTAACCTCAAGTTTGCAGGCATCGGCATCAACTTTCGGGGCTACTTGGATTTTGCTGGTCAAGAAGCTGCCGCCCAGCGCTTTATGTTTTCACACTTACTGGCGGTCGGGGACTGGCAAAAAATCGGCACTGCTCCAGTACAAGCAGGCATCAATTTAGGCTATACCTTCGCTGATAAAAAATTAAACCTGACTATTAATGAAGCCACCGTCCAGCAAACCGAACAATCAGCAGCACCAATTATTCTGTTTAGCGGCAATTTTGACTACGAACTAAATGCCGCCGAAAACAGCGCCGATCTGGCCAAGCTAGAACAAGTTTTGGCTAACTGGCAACAAGATATGCAGCTCTACAGAGACGTAGTAGAAAAATTTAAGCAAACCGACAGCGTAATTAACTTCCCGGCTTATTCTGCGTAGGCTCCGGCACTGGATCGTAGCCACCCGGATAACCTGGGTGGCAGCGACAGATGCGTTTTACCGTCAGCCAACTACCATAGCCTGCCCCAAATCGATCGATGGCCTCGATCGAATACTGTGAGCAGCTTGGCGTATACCGGCAAGTAGGTGGGAACATCGGCGATATCCATTTTTGATAGCCTCGCACCAACTTCACTAAGGTCTTTTTCATTTGTGTCAAGTGTTTAAAACTGAATTCAATTATAAACACTGTTTTATTTTTTAGATTCAATTTAATTGTTCTAACCAACCAACAGCCTTACCTGTTGCAATTAAACAATCATTGTCGTCAAAACAAATCATATATTCTGCGTCTAAAGAAGTGATGCAAAAGGGGAATCCACAAGATTCAGCAAGTACTTCTACTAACTTTTCTGCTGATGAGAAATACCACAGAGAATTTTCTATTTCTGGGTTAACAAACAGTACAATGGCCTCTTCTTTAGTGAAATCCGAAATTTTTCTCCACCCATGAGGATCATGTTTGGAAGAGTAATTAATCAGATTTTGCCAGCTAAGTTTTTCTGGTGATTCTGGATTACTAGAGAATTTTTTAGCCAGCTTCTCTTTGATTTCTAATGCTTCTTCTGACATCATAACTCGAATATCTATCTTCAATTTAGTTGAAGATTCCTTGATTTCATCAGCAATGTAGCCCATATTTTCTCTCCAAATCAAATAAAGTTATTGACCAATCCTTCCACGAGAAATAGGAATTTTACTCAAGATTATATGTCCCCGAACAGCACCTCCGCTACCACGTTTACCAGGAGTCTGATAACCTACATGAGGATCTTTTGGGCCTTCGGTGGTAGGAATAAGTGTCGGATCATCAAGATTTACTTCAGCACCCTTATTATCTCCTGATTCAACACGCCATTCAACAGGAAAAGTTTTGCCATACTTGTCCTTTGCCTCCTTAGTGATTTTGAACTGCTCTTTAGGAGTCTTACTTCTTTTGAAAGCTTCTTCCAAAGCTTTCCGCATATTCTGATATTCGTCGCCTGTCAGATCTCGCCAATCCAAATCAACAACAGAGTTGAATTTCCAAGTTCCGTAACCTTTGGGAGGTTCTTTTGCATTGGCGACGTGATATCCCAGCAAATCAAGTTTTCTAATCTCACTATTTGTGAATGACACACTCAATAATGATGATGGCAAAGTCGTGGTAATTGCAAAGCTGATGATTGATGCTTTAAAGAAAAATTTCAAGTTCATAAGTACTTTAGAAAATAGAAATGTCTAAAACACTGTATGACATAATGAATGGTGATATGTCAATCATCATTTACTGAATTCCCATTAAAACATGCAAATATTTTTTGTTTGTTAATATGAACTGCACAAGCATTCAGAAACAGATGGTAAGACTTCACAACGCTGCATAGTCACCGGATTTTCCGCCGGTTTTGCTCAGTAATCGGATACTGCCAATTTCGATCGATTTCTCAATGGCCTTGGCCATATCATAAAGAGTCAGCGCCGCCACCGTAGCCGCCGTCAGCGCCTCCATTTCTACCCCAGTCTTACCTTCAATATTCACCGTGGCTTGAATTCGGTATCCGGGAAGAGATTCATCGGCTTGCAGCTCGATCGACACCTTACTAATCGGCAAAGGGTGACAAAGAGGAATTAAATTCGAGGTTTGCTTGGCTGCCATGATGCCTGCCACCCGCACCGTCGCTAGTACGTCACCCTTCGGAGCATTACCACTAGCAATTTGTTGTAAGGTCGCCAGCGACATTTTTACTAAAGCCTCAGCCGTAGCCGATCGCTTGGTAACAACCTTATCAGAGACATCTACCATCCGGGCTTCGCCCTCGGCATTGAGATGGGTTAAGGGATTCACAGAAGAATTTGTTTGCATTTGTGGGAAAGGCTATGTTATTGTAAGAAACGCACTAGGACAAGTAGCTCAGTGGATAGAGCTTCTGACTACGGATCAGAAGGTCGGGGGTTCGAATCCCTCCTTGTTCATATTAAAGCAGTAGTGATGTGGATTTTCACGGGTCACTGCTGCCTTTTGAGAAAATAATTTTCACATTATTACTCCCGAATAGTTTATCTTCATGAGCTATTTGGGAATTAGCGCAGCTAAAGCTTGGATTGTTATCAAGAGCGATGGGTTGTGGAAAGGGCATTTGGATGGTGGAATTCTTTAGCTTTCGCCCAGCCTCCACCTTGTGGAATCGAACCCAAATAGCCGATGATAATACATTGTCTCCTTTACCGCTGCTGCTACCATGACCGATGCAATCCTCCAAAACCTGAACATCGTCGGTAAATATAGCCAACAGCGCCCTATCTTGGCGGCGATCGATATTGGCACCAACTCCCTACACATGGTAGTAGTCGAAATCAAACCAGAACTCCCAGCTTTCAGCGTCATTGCACGGGAAAAAGATACCGTGCGCCTCGGTGATCGAGACCCTGCTACCGGCAACCTCAACGCCGCAATCATGGAAAAAGCGATCGCCGCTCTGGGTCGCTACCAAACCATCGCCCTCAGCCTCGGTGCCCAAGAAGTAATCGCCGTCGCCACCAGCGCCACCCGCGAAGCCCCCAATGGTCGTGAATTTATTGACATGATCGATCGATCACTGGGTCTCAAAGTGGATTTAATTTCGGGGGTAGAAGAAGCCCGGCGGATTTACTTGGGAGTTCTATCTGGGCTGGAATTTGATAATATTCCGCGCATCTCGATCGACATTGGCGGCGGCTCCACCGAAATGATTTTGGGTGATAGCGAAGAACCTCGTACTCTTAGCAGCACCAAGATCGGCGCAGTACGGCTGGCCAGCGAACTCGTGACCACCGATCCAATTAGCGATCAAGAGTTCACCTATCTACAAGCCTATATTTGTGGCCAGTTAGAACGCCCGATCGAAGAAATTAGGGCTAACTTAAAACCTGGTGAACGCCCCCAGATGGTAGGGACTTCTGGGACGATCGAAACGGCTTGTATGATCATTGGTCGCGAAAAAACTGGGGTGTTGCCCAGCCGCCTGCATGGTTTTCAGCTTCAGCGGAAAGATCTAGAGCAGTTAGTGCAAAAGATGCGGCGGCTCAATGTGGCGGAGCGTAGTCAGGTTCCTGGTCTTTCGGAACGTCGCGCCGAAATTATTCTGCCGGGATTGTTGGTGCTACTACATGCCATGACGGCTTTAAAAATGGAGAGCTTGCTGGTATGTGAGCGTAGTTTGCGAGAGGGGGTAATTGTAGATTGGATGTTATCTCATGGTTTGGTGGAAGATCGCCTGCGCTATCAAAGTTCCATTAAAGAGCGCAGCACCCTAAAAATTGCCGATAAATATGGGGTAGATATTCGCCATGGCCAAAAGGTGGCGGAGCTGGCAGTAGAAATTTTTAACTACATGCAAACCAAAAAACTTCATAGTCATGCCCCAGATGCTCGTCGCTATTTGTGGAGTGCGGCTATTTTGCATAACAGCGGGCATTTTGTCAGTCACTCGGCGCATCACAAGCATTCTTATTATTTAATTCGCTATGGTGAATTGTTGGGATACAACGAATTAGAAATTGAAATTATTGCTAACTTAGCTCGTTATCATCGTAAAACCATGCCCAAGAAAAAGCATGAAGGTTATCAAACTTTGTCCCGCGAAAATAAGTTACTAGTATCTCAATTGGGGTCAATTTTACGGGTGGCGATCGCGCTCGATCGACGGACAATTGGGGCTGTCCAAGAGATTAAATGTGATTTCCAATCTGCTGCTGGTCAGCCTTTCTTGGGCACATTAAGTCTCCAGCTATCGCCCACCACTCCGGGTGATGATTGTCAATTAGAACTATGGAGCCTAGATTTTAAGAAATCTTGGTTTGAGCAAGAGTTTGGAATGAAGTTAATGGCTCAGGTGAATAACCAATGTGGTTCGCAATGATCAGTATATTTATAGCGATGCAGGTACCCAATGTAATCAAAGTGGTTTGCACAAATTCCATGTCAATCAAAGCTACGATTGGCCGATTTATGCCAATAATAATTCATTATAGTCAATCGGTTTTGGCTTTGTTGGGGCTGAGGCAGAGAGAGGATGTCTGAAAACTCCAGATATAGCGTAGTGACAGGAAAGCCCAAATACTCTAATCTGTCATAAATAATAACCAATAGACAGGAGTACAAGGGCTATTCATGGGAGCGAGTAGCGCAAGGGCGTGAACCATTTCCTAGTACTGCCAGTATGGATTCCCAGTCAGTGAAAACAGCAACGATAGCAGCCACACCAGTTGGATATGATGGGGGCAAGAAAATCAAAGGACGGAAAAGACACATTATGGTAGATACGTTGGGATTAGTAATGATGGTGGTGGTTACTGCTGCGAACATTAGTGATCCACAATATGATTCGTATCATGCTCAGGCGACTAGCATAGCTTTTGAGTTCTCAGACATCCTCTCAAGTTACTGAAGAAGCGGAGATTTCTCCATTGAGATTGAGTTTTACTGGAACACTTGATGTAGTGCGTCGCGCTATACCAAAATTTCAAAGGGCAGAACTAGAATGTCTCCCTTTTTTTTAACTTGGCTAAAAAAAGAAATTCTAGATAGCAGAACCCGATGAAGTGTCAAGAATCACCGTGGCTTCAGCCCGGTGAGTATTTCAAATCCGCATCTATTTTGTCGTACTTACATCTTATATTTCTGCCAGATATTACCATAGAGAATATCCGCTGTCTTCCAAGGTTTGTGATGTCCACCACTCCAATGAAGAATGGAAATTTCTGATAAATCTTTTTTTAGTAACCAGGTAATTAACTTGGTATTACCAAACCCACAGCGATTCCAGCGCCGATCTAATTGCACATAGTCTTTAAATATCAAGTTGAGGATAGTTTCATCATTAAGCTGAAACATGTAACCGCATTGCTTATCCCAGTCTAAATAATAGCTTAGTTTTTTATAGTATTCTTCTGACCAAAATGATATGTCAGTAAATAGTACTCCCGCATTAAAAGTGTTTTGGAACTGGCGCAGTTCTGCCAAAGCTTTCCAAGGCTTAGCAAAATGGAATATTGCCGGGAAGAAATGAGGACAAGAGGCAAAGTATCGTTGAGCAGAAAAATCTATCGAGTCATACAGCTTAGCAATATCATCAATTACAACAATATCGGTATCTAAATAAATAATTTTTTTCAGATCTGGGAAGATTTTATTTAAGTACAACCGAGAAAATAACATGTATAGAGCAATGGCTCTCTCTGGAGTTGGCTTGTACTTGTCAACGACATATTGCTGAATTTCGGCAGCAGGTTGGTATTCCTTAATATTAAACTCAAATGCTCGATCGCCTGGAAAGTACTTAGCCAGTTCAGTTTCAAAGAACTGAGTTTCGCCTTCAGGGATAATGACGTTAAAACGAAGTCTTTCTGGCTGGGCTGTGTTTTGGATGATCGAATTAACTGTCGCTAATAATCCAAACAAATAAGCCGAGTTCAGCGAGAAGATAATATCAATTTTCATATGTAGTGGTTTACAAATGTATTGTTGAACATAGTGTGTAAACCATTCATGCCCATGACCAAATTCATTAGCACCATAGTTTGACCTATCAAGCTTACCAGCAAAAGCTGCCGAACTTCTTTTAAGTCTGCTTTAATACCTTCTTGAGATACCGCCCAGTATAAGAAGTCGGGTGCGCCGCCACCGTCTCTGGGGTGCCAGCTACCACGATTTGACCACCTTCCCCACCGCCTTCAGGGCCAAGATCGATCGCCCAATCACTACAGCGTATTACATCTAGGTTATGCTCGATCGCAATCACCGAATTCCCCTTATCTACCAATCTTTGCAATACATCTAACAACTTATGCACATCATAAAAAGATAAACCAGTCGTTGGCTCATCAATTAAATACAAAGTCTTCCCGGTGGCTCTTTTAGATAGCTCCGCCGCTAACTTCATGCGCTGAGCCTCTCCACCCGACAAAGTCGGCGCAGTTTGCCCCAATCGCACATAGCCCAACCCCACATCCAGCAAAGTCTGGAGCTTGGTAGCTGCCCGAGGAATATTTTCAAAAAAGACCAAAGCCTCTTCGATCGTCATATTTAAAACCTCGGCAATCGATTTATCTTTATACTTCACCTGCAAAGTCTCCCGGTTATACCGATCGCCCTTGCAGACCTCGCAGCTCACATACACATCCGGCAAAAAGTTCATCTCAATAATGTTCACACCTTGCCCACTGCAAGCTTCACAGCGTCCGCCTTTGACATTAAAAGAAAACTGTCCCGGCTTGTAGCCCCGAGTCTTAGCTTCGATCGTTAGCGAAAAAGCCTCCCGAATCAAATCAAACAACCCCGTATAAGTAGCCGGGTTCGAGCGAGGAGTCCGCCCGATCGGCGATTGATCGATCACAATTACTTTATCGATCGCCTCAATGCCCGTAAGCTTTTTCACCTCCGCCGGAAACGGCACTCGACGAGTGAGGTGATGCTGCAAGGCTGGATGCAGCAAATCATTTACCAGCGTGGATTTCCCCGAACCCGATACCCCTGTCACCGAAACCAACATCCCCAACGGAAAATCCACATCAATCTTTTTCAAGTTATGCCGACAGGCTTGCCGCAGGCCGATCGATTTCCCCGAACCCGCTCGTCGTTCAGTGGGCGTGGGAATTGATTTGCGCCCCGATAAATAATCTCCGGTCAAGGAATTCTTGGCTTTTAATAAATCCTTCAAAGTCCCTTGCGAGACAATTTCACCCCCATGGACTCCCGCCCCTGGCCCAATATCTACAATATAATCTGCCGACCGCATGGTGTCTTCGTCATGCTCCACCACAATCAAGGTATTTCCCAAATCCCGCAGCTTGAGCAAAGTAGCCAACAGCCGATCGTTATCCCGCTGATGTAGACCAATACTCGGCTCATCCAATACATACAATACTCCCGTCAAACCCGAGCCAATCTGGGTCGCTAACCTTATTCGCTGAGCTTCACCACCAGATAAGGTGGTCGCTGATCGACCCAGGGTTAAATAATCTAACCCCACATCCAACAAAAACTTGAGGCGGGCTTTGATTTCTTGCAGCACCAGCTCGGCAATCTTGGCCTGTCGCTCACTCAAAGTTACCTGCTGAATGCGCTGCTGACATTGATCGATCGAACAGTCGGTAAAATCTAAAATCCCATACTGACCAATTTTGACCGCCAAGGCTTCTGGCTTTAATCTTTGCCCTTGACAGGTTGGGCAAGGTCGATCGACCAAAAATGCATCCAGCCTTTGCTTCTGCAATTCTGAGCCATCATCATACTGCCGTCGTAAAATCTTGATTACTCCGCGATAGTGACGAAATTCGCCCAGGCTCTCCATCCACACCGGCTCATTGGTGCCCTGCAAAATAATTTGTTGCTGCTCTGGGGTTAGTTTTTCCCAAGGCGTAGTCAGTTCAAAGCCATAAGCCTGACCCAGATTTTGGAGCAGAGATAAATAGTAAGAATTATCTTTGTCTGCCCAAGGCAAAATCGCTCCATAGAGCTGAGCTTGGGGGTCTGGCACGATCAATTCCGGCGCAAACAAGCGTAAGTTACCCAACCCATGACATTCTGGACAAGCCCCGTAAGGCGAGTTAAACGAAAATAGCCGAGGAGTTAATTCTTCCATCACTGCCCCATGTTCAGGGCAGGCAAATTTCTCTGAAAACACTAAATCAGAGATCTCTTCATCCTGATCTGCCAAAATATTGATCACCGCAATCCCATCGGACTGCTTTAAACAAGTGGCCAAAGAATCCGCCACCCGTGAGGCAATTCCGGCTTTTTGCACCAGTCGATCGATCACAATTTCGATGGTATGCTGCTGATTTTTATCCAAAGCAATACGATCAGACAGTTCCCGGATTTCGCCATTTACCCGCACCCGCACAAAGCCGCTGGCCGCCAAGCTAGACAATAATTTTTGATGAGTGCCTTTTTTACCCCGCATCACTGGTGCCAAAATCTGAAATTTGGTTTTTTCTGGCAGCTCCGCCACCCGATCACACATTTCATCAATAGTTTGGGGGGCAATTGATCGATCGCAATGGGGACAGTGTGGCACCCCCGCCCGCCCAAAGAGCAATCTGAGATAATCATAAATCTCTGTCACCGTGCCTACAGTAGAGCGAGGGTTATTAGAGGTAGATTTTTGGTCGATCGAAATTGCCGGACTCAAACCCTCGATCGCATCTACTTCGGGTTTGTCGAGCTGGCCTAAAAACTGACGGGCATAGGCGCTGAGCGATTCTACATAGCGGCGCTGCCCCTCAGCAAAAATAGTATCAAAAGCCAACGAAGATTTGCCAGAGCCAGAAATACCCGTAAATACGATTAGTCGATCGCGCGGTAGTTCTAAGCTAATATTTTTCAGATTGTGCTGGCGGGCACCCATAATCCGAATCTTGTCTCGATTTGGCAAAGTCATATATTGCTAGGCAGTAGTGCTGGTAATGCTGTCCAGTGCGAATATACCAATATAACAAATATCTTCCCAAAAAACACGCAGAAAAGGGCGCACAGCGCCCCTTCTCGTCCATCATGCTGGTAACTAGCTAATTTAGATGAATCTATCTAGGTAAATAAGCCAGAGGATTCACTGCGCGGCCACTGTTGGGGTGGATTTCAAAATGCAAGTGAGGACCGGTGCTACGACCAGTGTTGCCCATATCAGCAATATGCTGACCTTGCTTCACATTTTGACCAACGCTAGCAATCAAGCGATTGTTATGACCATAGCGAGTTAGGCTGCCATCAGAGTGCTGAATATCAATTACGTTACCGTAACCGCCACTTTGATAGCTAGAAGAAACTACTACGCCGTCGGCTGCTGCTACCACAGGAGTGCCGATCGGGCCAGCAATATCAATGCCTTGGTGCATTCTACCCCAGCGTCTGCCGTAGCTGGAGCTGAGAGTTCCTCTAGTTGGCCAAACAAAGTTGGCAGAAATTTGCTCAGAACCATAGCTACTATTGGTAGCAACTTTGGGTTGAGCCGGAATTATATTAGTGCGAGGAGCAGGCACGGCTAGCTGGACACCAGCCGGGTTTACCGTGCTAACGCTAGTACTGGTATAGCGCGAAACAGATGATTGATTGATGCTAATGCGCTGAGCTACTGTCTTCGGACCAACAAGTCCGGCATCAGTACCTTGATAATCTGAATCCACGGAATTCAATATAACGTGATTGCTTTCCTGAGTAGGAACTCTGGTAGCGTTGACTCCCTCACAGAGAGGCGAGACGGCTAAACCACAAATACCAAGTGCGAGTGAGACTCTGGAAACTAACTTGGAAACAAATTGCCCCTGAAATCGGCCGGTAGGCTGAGTGACTTGAAACAATGAAAAGAACGAGCGGTTCTTAAATGTAGCGCTAAAAGCGGCTGTTGAAGGCTTCAATAAAGCCTTCTGAGAAATTTCGGTCTTCAAAAATAAACTCCTATTTTGAATGGACGAGATGGCGATCGAACAATGTTAGTGAGAAATAGTTTCCACTTAAATTCGGTAGCCAACCGAGCAACTCCAATCACACCAAATAAAAAAATTTAGCACCACGTCTTCTAGAAAATTTGCTGCAACTTATCAGCAAACTTTCATCCTTGGCTAACAACTAGGTTAGCTTCAGGGCAAGAATCTGAGCGGAACTCAGACCCAGTAAGTCAAAAGCCTTACTGCTCAGAAACAACTTTATGGGAATGTGTAACGTTTTGCAAGCTTTTCTGAAAAAATGTTTTCATTTTGGCTTTGTTCAATTGCCAGTTTATTAAGCTGCGCAAAGGTTGTAGAGACTTAATCTCGACTTAACCTACGAACTTAATGTCACTGCTTTTGACCAATAATACTCACGTCGAGTACCACGCAATCAGTCACCGACACCAGATGGATGTTGATAGCACGACTTTAAACCAGCATCTCTACCTCTCACAACCGTATATTTGCGGAGGAAATCCCCCCATCTACACAGAAACACAAAACCTTACAAGCTGTAAGCTTCCACTCTCAGCCATTTTCAGCTAGCAGTGACAGGTAACACACAAAAAATCAATTTTTTGTGCGTGATTATCATCAAGTTTCAAATAAGAATTACTTATAGTTAAAACGTCTAATCTGCTCCTAAGATGAGATATATTTCCCCCAAAATGCTGTCCAGCAACAAATAGTAAAAATTCAATCCCAACCAATCTGTCGATAGACCTCGCACAAACCAGCGGCCACACTTACTGATAGATTCAAACTCCTCACTCCTGGCTCGCGCATGGGAATATACAGCTTGGCTGCACAATGGTCTAAAGCTATAGCAGGCAAGCCTTCTGTCTCGCTACCAAACAGCAGCCAGTCATCCTCTTTAAAAGAAAAATCTTGAAAAGGGCCAGCTCCCCTCACGGTAAAACCGATCCAGCGACTATTTTGCTGCCGCTGTATTTCTAATAAATCTGCGATCGACTCATGGATGTGTAATTTTACATAAGGCCAATAGTCTAACCCCGCCCGCTTGAGATATCGATCGGTAATCTCAAAACCCAGTGGCTTGACCAGATGCAGGTCAGTCTTAGTGGCGGCACAAGTCCGAGCAATATTACCGGTGTTCGGTGGAATTTGGGGGTTGACCAATACAAGATGCGGCATAGATAAAGACGGAATTTAGGACAAAATAATTGGGCAAACCGGAAGAAGTTCAAGTATATGAAATTTTAATCATTTATTTTTGGTGATTTTGGGGTGCATTATCCTCAGTGTTATGTCCTATGAAAGCAGTTGAAAGGGGCTGAATGTGAAGGCTGACCAAGCGAACAGCTTGGTTCTCAATTCTACGGCTCAGCATATTGGCTGAAATTTTACTCAGTATTTGTAAGGTATATTACTCTCGACCAAGGAAATAATCTCATACATACCCATGCATCAGTTTTTTGTGATCAATTTTTCTCCTGCTAGATTTTTTTCTGTCAGTTGCTTGGTTTTAGCTGCTATTGGCTACTCTGAACAGGTTGTCTTTGCCCAAGCCCAACAAAATGATATTGGTCCGACCTTTACTTTTGGCAGTGGGAGTAGCACCTTAGGAGTCGAGGGCAAGTTACACCTCACCGAAAATGTTTTCCAAGTAAAAAATAGTCTATCGCTGCGACCTTTCCTTCGCTTTCCGGCTAACGGGATTGATCTTGGAGCTGGCGTTACCTACGACTTCGATTTTCCTCGCTACTCACAAGTCACGCCTTATGCCGGTCTTGGGGTTGCTTCATTAAATGGCATTGCAACCATTCCTGGTCTGCTTGGTGGGCCATCCACTCGGGAGCAATTTAACCAAGTGACTGTATATGGTCAAGCCGGAGTAGAAATCCATGCCAGCCAAAATTTATCGCTTAGTGGCAGTCTCCTAGTTCCTTTTAACAATAGGCTGAATACTAATTTCTCTGTGGGAGCTAAATATCGATTTTGAACAAAGTTCCCATGATTCGGCTGAGAACAACTAGTTACAGCAAGCTTAGAATTGGTTAGTTGTGCATCAAACGGGGGCACAATTCAGTTATCAACTCGTCTGCTTCCCCTAGAACCCATATTTTTCGGCACATTTCCATGAAAAGTTTTTTTCTGTTGGGCATTCCGGTCGCTCTTATTTTTCTTTCTGCAAGGGCAGCACAGGCCGAGTCCGACAAAAACGACAGCTTTTTGGGTCCGATCGTGACTTTTGTAAATGGTCAAACTGCCGTAGGTATCGGTGGTAAACTGCACATCACCAACAGCATTGCCGTGCGACCATCCTACAGTTTTGCCAATCTGTCTGGTTCTGGTGTAACGGTGGCCGGTGGTTCAGCAACCTATGAGTTGGATATCAAAAATTCTCCCTTCACACCTTTTGCTGGAGTCGGCGTAAATTCTTACAATTCTAATAATGGCGGTAGACCAGAGACCTCGATCGCGCCTTTTGTGCAGGTGGGAGTAGACATCGCGGCCAATGATGGTATTGCCGTCACTGCTGATGTCAAAATACCGATTACCAGCGGTGCTCCATTAGGAACTGTGGTAAGCATTGGCGGTGGTTATCGGTTCTAAAGTGTTATGAAACTTGGTTCCGGGCAGCGTGGTTAGCGATGCAGGGCTTGGTTCAGAAATTGTTGGCGGATGGTAACTCCCTTGCCCTCCACGCAAG
>JAAFHZ010000179.1 GCA_013297675.1 Synechococcales cyanobacterium bin59.metabat.ball.084
AGCTTTGATTTTTTCAAATTCGCCGTTGGTATAAATATTATCCCCAGCCAATAGCACCATATTTAAGGCTCTGGCTTGATGCTGTTGAAATAAGGCTTTGCCGACGGCGTATTGTTGCATATTACCTGTACCAGTATCGGCCAGTAGGCCAAAGCGCAACAGGGGTTTGCCGGGATGCAGAGCGGGGAAAGATTCACTGCGTTGGCCAAGGATGAGGGTGCCTGCTCCGATCGCTCCTAGGCCAGCCAGACCAGAGATGGTAATAAATTGACGGCGATTGATACCCACAGCACGGTCTCCCTATTGGTCGGTTTTGCACAGTAACATCATACCCAAAATTCTCAAATTGTTATGGGCAATCTATCGCTCTAACCTGGGATTTGTTGATTGTACAGAGCCTGAATTGTGCTAGATTCGATCGAATATTTAACAAACATTTCAGATTCGCTCTATAATAAGTCCCCATTCCCATGATTCCTCGTCGCTAGAACCCCCAGCTAACCACGAGATCGCAGCCTCACATATCAACTTTGCGATGATGGAGATTCCGCAGTGTCAACTCAAACCCCAGCTTTAGTCGAACCAACCGCCAAAGACCAGCTCCAACAGCAGATTATCTTGATCTTAGATTTTGGTTCTCAGTACTCCGAGCTGATTGCCCGTCGAATTCGAGAGACTCAAGTTTATTCTGAAGTAATTTCTTATCGCACCACCGCCGAGCAACTTCGGCTGCTTAACCCTCAAGGAATCATCCTTTCGGGTGGGCCAAGCTCTGTTTATGATCTCGGTGCTCCCCAATGTGACCCGGCAATCTGGGAAATGGGCATCCCTGTTTTGGGCGTGTGCTATGGAATGCAGCTCATGGTGCAACAGCTCGGCGGCCTGGTAGAAAAAGCCGATCGAGCAGAGTATGGCAAAGCCGCCATTCATATCGATGACCCCACAGATTTGCTGACTAATGTAAACGAAGGCAGCACCATGTGGATGAGTCATGGAGATTCTTGTCACCAGTTGCCAGCAGGCTTTGAATTATTGGCTCATACCGATAACACGCCCTGCGCCGCGATCGCTCACCATGAGCGCAGGCTATATGGTGTGCAGTTTCACCCGGAAGTAGTGCATTCGATCGATGGCGCGGCAATGATTCGCAATTTTGTTTATCATATTTGCCGCTGTCAGCCCACTTGGACTACTGAAGCTTTTGTGGAGCAATCGATTCGAGAAATTCGCGCCAAAGTTGGAGATAAACGAGTTTTGTT
The DNA here is from genome assembly GCA_013297675.1 of Synechococcales cyanobacterium bin59.metabat.ball.084. Taxonomy (GTDB): domain Bacteria; phylum Cyanobacteriota; class Cyanobacteriia; order Cyanobacteriales; family Chamaesiphonaceae; genus JAAFHZ01. Next base: position 1,260 of record JAAFHZ010000179.1, read on the forward strand.
GGCACTTTCGGGCGGAGTAGATTCTTCTACTTTGGCCTTTTTGATGCACCAGGCGATCGGCGATCAGCTAACCTGCATGTTTATTGATCAGGGCTTTATGCGCAAGCTAGAGCCAGAAAGATTGGTAACTCTATTTAACGAGCAGTTCCATATCAATGTGGAATATGTCCAAGCTCGATCGCGGTTTATTGATGCGATTAAAGGCATGGTAGATCCCGAAGAAAAGCGGAAACGAATTGGCCGCGAATTTATTCGAGTTTTTGAAGAAGAATCCAAGAAACTTGGCCCCTTTGACTATTTGGCTCAAGGCACTCTATATCCCGATGTAATTGAATCAGCAGATACCAATGTAGACCCTCAAACCGGTGAAAGAGTAGCCGTCAAAATTAAGAGCCACCACAATGTAGGCGGTTTACCTAAAGACTTGCAGTTTAAACTGATTGAACCATTACGCAAGTTGTTTAAAGACGAAGTGCGCAAAGTTGGTAAAGTGCTCAATGTCCCTGATGAAATTATTCAGCGCCAGCCTTTTCCTGGCCCTGGTTTAGCGATTCGGATTATGGGCGAAGTGACCGCAGCAAGGCTAAATACTTTGCGGGATGCAGATCTAATTGTGCGTCAAGAAGTCAATCGTCATGGTTTGTATAACAGCGTCTGGCAGGCTTTTGCGGTGTTGTTGGCCGATGTGAAAAGTGTGGGCGTGATGGGCGATCAGCGCACCTATGCTAATCCGATTGTCCTGCGCTTTGTTTCTAGCGAAGATGGCATGACCGCAGACTGGGCAAAGGTTCCTTATGATGTGCTAGAAATCATCTCCAACCGCATTGTAAATGAAGTAGAGGGCATTAACCGGGTAGTGTATGACATTACTTCTAAGCCACCAGGCACGATCGAGTGGGAATAGTTAGTCGCTTGTTGAGCTAAAAAAAGGGAATAATTGAGCATTCAATTATTCCCCGCTTTTGTTAATAAAACATGACTGGATAATGATTAGACTTAAACAATCACGAAATTATTCGTATTTAGGTTGCTGAAGTTAGACAAAGCGGCAATCTGAATTTTTTCAGATCTTCCATTACCATCGACATCAAAATACAAACTGCCGTTATCAGTGTTGTAGATAAATCTTTGAGATGCAGTAGTTGCATTGCTCACACCACTACCAGTAATCAATTGATTACTACTCAATGCCACACCAGCACGTAAACCACCACCAAAAGATCGAGCAGAAACTTGTAGTTGATCTTGGCTACTTACAAAGTCTTGGATAGTATCCAGACCAGATCTAGAAGTATTGATTACAAAGGTGTTTGCACCACCATTACCTCTAAGCAGATCATCTCCAATGCCACCATCTAAAATGTCATTGCCCAATCCACCATTTAAAGTATCATTACCAGCCAAACCATAGAGCTTGCTACCAGAATTGCTAGCAGTAAGCACATTCGCTAAGCTGTTACCAGTAGCTGCTTTACCGGCAACAGCTCCAGTAAGAACAATGTTTTCCAGATTGGAGGACAAGACAAAATCAGTGACGGTGTATACGGTGTCAAGACCAGCGTTGGCAGATTCAAAAATCAAGTCATATTGGTTGTCAACGTAATACACATCATCACCTTGACCGCCACTTAATTCATCGAATCCGATCCCGCCATCTAGGGTGTCATTGCCGTTACCACCATATAAGGCATCATCGCCATTACCACCTAGCAAGCTGTCATTACCATCATTACCATATAGATCATCTAAGCCATCTCCACCCAACAAGGTATCATTACCAATGCCTCCTCCGAGTTCGTCGTTACCAGCACCGCCCAATAGACTGTCGTTGCCCGCTTCGCCAAACAGCTCATCACCACCTTCATTGCCAAGTAGGGTGTCATTACCATCGCCACCAAATAGTTCATCAGCACCTTTGCCGCCAGTGATACTGTCGTTGCCTGCGGCACCGTTTAATTCATCTTGACCACCCAAGCCATTGATGATATCGTCGCTGGCAGTACCAGTTAATTCATCCGATCGAGAAGTCCCATTAATAATTCTGCCAGATGGATTAATGACTAGCTGGAAAGTATCATTGGCAGTTGCTCCCGATGCATCTTTAGCTGTCACCTGAATATCTAATGTGCCAAGATTTGCTAGGCTGGGAACCCCGCTAAATGTTCTAGTGACACTGTTGAAACTCAGCCAAGTTGGCAGTGCAGTGCCGTCAGCCAAGCTAGCGGAGTAGGTTAAAGTGTCTCCCGCATCTACATCAGTAAAGGCTGTAGCAGGTAGTACATAGCTAAAACTACTACTAGTAGCAATCGTTTGGTCAGCAACAACATTAACTAAGATTGGTGCATCATTAGTGTTATTGACAGTGAGGTCAAATACATCAGATACATTGGCTCCAGCCACATCTGTAGCCGTTACTTTGACCGAAATTTTTCCTACGTTGTCATTAGTTGGGGTACCACTAAAGGTCTTGGTTGTAGCATTAAAAGTCAACCAAGTGGGCAATGCTGAACCGTCAGCTAGGGTGGCACTGATGGTCAAAGTATCACCAGCATCAGCGTCAGCAAAAGAATTGGCTGGAATCACAAAATTGAGTACAGCATCTTCATTGGTAGTTTGATCGGCGATCGGGTTGACAACTGTTGGTGCTGTATTGCCAGTCGGTGGCGCAGTGATGATCGCTAAAAGCTGTCTTACTAACTCATCATTAGTTGGTGCTGTAAGGAATGCACCACCGTTGGCAGCGGCGATATCTGAAAGTGCCTGAGTATCTGTTCCCGCCGGACCAGTGAAAATGGTGAATATTTGTACTTCAGCAGTCGTAGTATCAGGAATTATTGGATCATCGGATGGCGCAAACGGGGTACCTGGATTAGCGTTAGGATCACTGGGATTATTGCGCGTTGCACTACCTGTAAATGCCAAGCTAAAGCTGCTGACTGAACCACCAGTAAGTGTTGCAGAAGAACTTTTAGCAATAGTTGCTCCAATACTTTTAGCTAGGGCTGTTACTTCGCCAGCTAGAGCACCATCTTTTGCAGGCGCATCGGTAAATAGAGCGATTCGGAGTATCCCTGCACCACCTCTCCATTGTCCGATCGAGCCATTCAGTGCAGTGCGAAGTCCATCAAAATCTGTTTCTGGAGTGTCACCTCCACCATCAACGGTGATGCTATTTATTGCAGAAATTGCACTGGCTTTTCTGGCTGCAAAGTCATCTTGATCAGTAAATGGCAGAATAACTTGCGAAGGTTCTCCATTTTCAGTGTCTTTGAAGCCAACCACCCCAATCCGACCGTCACTATTGCCGCCAGCAAAAACAGCATCTATTAGCAATGATGCCTGTGCTTTTACACTGTCTATGGAATCGCCCATACTGCCAGTAGTATCAATCACTAGGACAAAATCAGTTTGAAAAGCCAACGCACGCTTTTTCAGTTCGTATTTTTTCCCCCCGTCAAATTGTAAGAATTCAATGTTTCTTAAAGTATCTGCGCCAGCATCTTTTGCCCCACGCACATTGTTAACAGCCCAAGAACCATCTGTATTTTGGCGGATGTCGTAGTCAAGTTCCTTACCGAAATAAACTGCTGTGTCTATACCAGCGCCTCCATCTAACTGGTCATTACCACCGGCACCAAATAAGAAGTCATCACCAGCACCAGACTGTAGTATGTTGTTGGATAATCCACCAATTAGTAAATCTTTGGATGTACCCAGTAGGGATGAATTGATGTTGGTATCACCACTCTGAGCGGCATCAATAGATACTCCATTGGTGTACTGATAATTAAGTCTATGAATGAGGCCGGTTGTATCATAGGCAACATAAGAAACCTGTTGAGGTAATCCGAGTTCTTTATAAATCAGATTCACAAAGTTGACATTATCTCCTCTATAGTCTGTGGTCTTGACACTAAAAGCTGATGTTGCATCATTATCTAATTTTCCGGTTAGCGCATGACCCAGCTCGTGCACTAGAGCTGTTACCAATGTATCCTGCACCGCTGTACCCGTTGTATCTATATAGCTGGCATTTGCCAAATAGGCTAAATCAATTTCTACGAGACCTGTGTTGGCAAAAGCCCGAAAAACACCCGGTAAATTTGTAATTACTATTGTGTTCCCAGCGTTGATCCAGTTATCAAACATAGTTTTAGCTGTGGCTGAACCATCATAAGCTGTTTGCATCGCAGCAAGAATAGTTGCTTGTTGAGCAGCAGTAAAAGGAGCAGTACCAGCAAAAGTTGTTTTTGCAGAAACAGAACTAAAAGCCATAATTTTTTACTTAGTAAAGTTTGTTAATTTGATATTTGTTGAGAGTGAATAAGTCCTTAAGACTGAAAATATTGTCGTAACATACCTCAGTCTCTTCCGAAGTAAAGTAATGGTTCAACAAAATTTTCGTTAGATCCACATATTGATCAGCCATCTGCTTGGTAGCATTATTCAATGCTGATAATACGAATCCACTAAAAGGTCCTCTGGTGCTTTGCCATGAGTGACTAAACAACCAAAGAATATCTTTGGGCAAGCGCTCTGAGATACTGGCTTGAGCAGCAACTCGGGCTTCGGGAGAAGCGGCGAGTAACACAGAGTCTGTGTAATCTCTGACAAATTTTCCAAATTCTTGTTCATCGATCGGCAGTAGTGATTGGTTAGTGGGAGCTTTTACTCCAGATAGAAGTGCTTGATCAAAGAGAAACTGCCGTTCGCTCCAGATAAACACTAACTGTCGCAACTGCTGGGGTGAACCACCGGTCACAATTTTCAACCAAGGACTATCTAAGTGCTTAGTAACAGCGGATTGCGTCCGTTCTAATTGGAATGGAGCAATTTTGGCTGCAACTAATGGCCGATAAACAAAAAAGAGCTTGACTTCTGAATTACCCTGTAAATTTCCTTTGCACTGCGATGTTTCACGAATCTTAGGTAAGATATACTTAGAAACACTGGTTACATAGTCTTTAAAAGGCGAGTCTTGCAGAGTCTCAATGGTGTTGCCAGAAAGGCGTTTTCCGCCAGATTCATCAATGATTTTAATTACAGGCTGCATATTTTGACAGCTTTGCATAGAGTTCATATTGGTGATAGCGAACAAAATAACCAGCAATGATACAAAAAGTATCGTTGCGACAAATTTGTAAGCCTGAGCTTTGGAGTAGATAGATGAACCAAACTTGCCGACGTTCCACCTTAGACGAGGGGAATAGTTTTTATGCTTTATTTGCTTGCGCATAAATAATTAATGTATTCATTAGCAGTTGCAATATAGCAGTCTTGATGCCCAGATATCCAATATACTGGAGGGCAATAAGACAATCAGCACCATTTGTCATCTAGTTACTCATGCAATGTGCAATAGAGGCAGACAGAAAAGATGCCGGGGTTTAACTGTGCAAAATCTCAGATGGCTTACGAATACAAACTATTGGCGAGTAAAAATATGCAGGTCAGCGGCTCTTATTATGCCAAGAGTGCAGATAGGCATTTAGTGGTGATTCCGAGCCATAGACTAGTTATTCTTGAGTATTCTGATCAGTAGTTAAATACCAGGGTTATTTCATTCTAAAAAGAGACTTAAGAAAATTAAGGCCGGAACCAGCTTTACGTTGTGCTTGAGCCATATTTGAAAGGCCATTTTCTCGGTAAAGATTTAGGGTGAAATTACGTGCCAA
>JAAFHZ010000180.1 GCA_013297675.1 Synechococcales cyanobacterium bin59.metabat.ball.084
CACTTTCTGCCCTTCATCAACAGATACTTTCAATGCTGGAATTACCAGAGTCCATTTACAGCCTACATCTCAAGCCCTGTAAAACTTAATCATTTTTTATTGTTAAAAATGAGCGAACGGGCAGCTCGTTTATTCATGGCAACGATTTCTTCAGCAGTCATCTTAGCCACCTTTGCTTTTAAATGATCAGCATTAGTAGTATTTGAATCACTCATCACAGTTAATTGGTAAATATTCTTAAGTAAATTAGGAGAGTTATCAATCTCCCAAATTTTCTAGCAGCAACTCCACCTGCTCACGCTGCTGAGATAAAAAGCTTTCACACTTCAGCCAAAGATTCATCTCGTTCATGGCCGATTCCTGTAACTATGGGTATTGAGCATTCAGCGATCGATCTCGCTACAATTTCGCTATTGAAGCAACTCAGATCTTCGCTGGCTCCTCCGCCTCTGGCTAAAATTATGACTTCGGCTCGTCCATCTAGCTGTACTCGATCGATTGCCCGTTTGATCAATCCTGGTGCGGTTTCGCCCTGGACAGTGGCTGGAGAAAGAAGAACTCGAATTCCTGGGTAGCGTGAGAGTAATATTTTTTGGATGTCACCCCAGGCGGCGGCGTTGCTGGAAGTGACTACGGCGATCGTTTGGGGATGTATTGGTAATGGTTGTTTCCGCTCTCGATCGAACAGTCCTTCGGCGGACAATCTTTCTTTGAGTTTTTGCAGTCGTAGAGCCTGTAAACCTTCGCCCACTGGCAAGATTTGCTGTACCTGAAACTGGTATTTGCCATGTGGGGCGTATACGGTGATTTTTCCAAAGGCTAAGATCTCGGTGCCTACTTGGGGCTTAGTTTCTAGTTCGGGGATTTGATTCTTCCAAACAACCGCTGGGACAACTGCTTTGCCCACAGGATCTTTGAGGCTAAAGTAGATGCCCGATGGATGCGAAGTCATGCTGGAGACTTCGCCGCTAACCCAGACTTGGCGCAGTTGGGGCGTTTGGGTCAGAGCTTGTTCGATGTAGCTGGTCAGGCGTTCGATCGACAGCGGGTGCATTTCCAGATGATCTGGTCGTGTGGTCTGTGCTGTGATTAGCGGATTGGGCATTGTTAGTCCCTGCTTGGATCTTTGAGATTATTTTAAACGGCGAAAGTAAAATGCTGAACATAACGTTATTATCAGCCCTTCCCATTAAACATCAATTCATTGACTAGCAAAGCTTCTAGCTAATTTTCAGCCTAAATGAATCTTTGCTAAAGATTTAAAGCTAAGTTAAAACCCCTTGATTTATGCTATTTTTGGTTAAGCTAATTCAAAATCTACTTCCTCAATGGCTCTGCATTTTTTAATTGGTGAGGCTATTGCCTGTGGCACCGCTAAATCAGCTAAAGCCACTAAACAGAAAGAGGCTGTAACTTGCAAACGGTGTTTAGGTGTTATGCAAGGCACAGGTAACGGGGGTCGGCCAAAATTAGATTTGGTCTATCTCACCATTAAAGTTGGTTTTTTTCCAGAGGATTTCGAGTGGTTAAAGTCTTGTTCCGAACCCATGTCACTCATCATTCGAGAAGCTATTAGTATTCACAGACAAAAACTTAAATCTACTAAAAAGAAAATTATGCCTAAGAACAGAAAAATAATTACGATTACTAGTAACAGCGGTGGCAGTGGTAAATCGACTACTTGCAAAAACTTGGCTTATGAATTTGCTATCCTTGGCAAAAAAGTATTAGTTATCGATCTTGATCCTCAAGCTAGCCTTGATTTATTTTTTGGCTTTATTGGCGTTGATACTGACTCTTACAGTACTCAACTTTTTGAAGAGAAATTTAATGGCAAGTGCAACCCTTCTGATTTCCCCATTGATGATGGTGGCCTCCTTCATCTCTTCCGAGGTAGTTCCGACCTCGCTAAAACTCAGATTAATCTCTCCGGTCGCCGTAGCCGCGAACGTTGTCTAGCTAAAGCTCTCAAGCTTGTCCCTGAGTATGATATCGTCCTGATTGATTGCCCTGCTACTAACGGCCTTCTCATAGAAAATGCTTTAGCTGCTGCTACCCATGTTCTAATTCCTATCAGTCCCGAAGAGAAGTCTATTCATGGTCTTGGCGATCTTCTGGCCGAATTACAATCCCTTGGCACCGACCTAGAAATTACTCCTCCTTCTCTTCTCGGTGTTGTTCTTTCCACTCGTGCTAATTCGACAACTCTTACTAGTCGCAGTGCGATCGAAGACTTAAATCAACTTTCTAAAAGTTTGGGGTTTCAAATTCTTCCCGGTATTGATGAGTATGAAGATATTCGCAAGGCCAATGGGGCTGGTTTTCCTCTCCGACAATTTCGGCCACGTCATCCTGGCGTTATTCAGTATCAAACTCTTAGCAATCATATTCAGTCCTTACTAGAAATTTAATTTTTATGGCTCCCAAAAATCGCAATACCAGAGCTGCTCTTGTCCAAACCACCATGACTAAGGCTCAGGATGCTCAGGATAATACCGTTGCTAATCTCCGCCAAAAAATTGCTGAGCTTGAAGCCAGTTCTAATTCTGGTAGTAGTGAGATGATTGATCCTAGCCTGATTAAACCGTCTCCCTATCAATGCAGGTCTTTTTTTGATCCTGATAAATTACTTGCCCTTCAAGCATCTATCCAAGAACGTGGCATTATCACTCCCCTTGTTGGTAGGTTGGTTGATAATCATTATGAGCTGATCGCTGGTGAAATGCGTCTTCGCTCTGCAATCTCTCTCGGTTTACCTTTAGTTCCTTTTTATTTACTTGATGATATCTCTGATTCTCAAGCTGCTGAGTTGGTTCTAATTGAAAACCTCAAGCGGTCTGAAATAAGTCCAGTAGAAGAAGCTCGTTCTGTTATGGCTCTTTTGACTTCACGGAACCTTCTAGGCTGTGAATCAATTTCTGCTACTTCTCAGGCTCTTGTTCGGATAAAAAATGTTCTGCATCGTCAAGGTGTTTCCTCTTTGACTGATGAAGATAATGAAATTTTTACTGTAGCTTACGCCTTAATTGAAGATACTACCAGGGGCAAATGGGCTTCTTTTGTTTCAAATAAATTACCTTTACTCGAACTGGGTCAATATCTTCAGGATGCTATGGTTAAGGGTCTTCCATATACTAAAGCTAAGTTGATTTCATCTTTCGAGAAAGAACATGGTGAAGATGCTGCCAAGGACTTTCTCTCTGAAGTTATTGATCAAAACCTCTCTGTTTCTAACATTCGCAAGCGATTAACTTCCCCTAATCCTGACAAAAAGTTTGAAGCAGCCTTGTCCCACATTCAAATTCTTGAGAAGAATCTCCACGATGGAGCTTTTTCTGACCAAGAAAGGCAGCAACTTCATTCATTGCTTAAATCTCTCATATCTTCTCTCAAAAATTGAACATAACGTTATGTTCACAAAGAATTAGCTACGCTTGTTCAAGGCGCAGACACAATTACCTCTGAGAAGCTAGATCATCATGGCTCCATCACCCTCTAAATCCCGCTACCCCACCAACTGGCCTCAGATCGCCCTAACCATCAAAGAGCGCGAGGGATGGCACTGCTACCGTTGCGGCATTCTCGGCCTCCGACCCGGCGAAAGACTGTTCTCGCCGAAAGACCGTGCGTTTTTGATCCAGGTCCATCACTGGGATTATGACCCCAGTAACAACCACTCACAAAACTTGGTAGCACTATGCACCGTATGCCACCTGGGAATGCACCGAAAGCAGCGCGGATCGATCTTGGAGGGTCAAGGAGGGCTCGCGTTAGTCGTTGAGCATCGTTTGCCCCCACCGGCAATGCGAAGAAAGCCTTTGCCTGTGCAGTTGGGATTGTTTGGAAACTATAGTCGGTATCGGCAGTTAGAATTGTGGAAAATCAATAGAGAGTGAATATGATTAAAATCGTTTTATATTTTATTTTTTGGCCTGTCATTTTGTTTGATGATATTTTTATGGGGGGAAATCTTTCTAAAGATCTCATGGAAGGAGATCTTCTTGAAGACCTCATGGAAGAAATACATGACTTGTTCGCAAAAGAGCCGATTTTGGACTACTCAGTTCCACAATTCGATCGCAATCAATACATTGCTGGAGACCAGGAGTGCATCAATAATGCCAAATCCCCACATCTGCAATACGCCGTAAATCCCTCTGGAGACTGCGGGAGCTGCGCACATCGGGAGGTGAAAGAGACAATAATTGAAGTCGATCGAACAAATAAACAGGCATATATGTTTGCATTGATTCTTAAGAATATGCAAGGAGTTGACTCATTTTCTGTTAGTTGCAGAAAATTGGGTTTAGAGGTTCAGGAGTACTTGCTAGGTGGCGGCAGATATGAACTCACTGACCTCGTAGATGCGTGGGCTGATGAAGATTTCATTTTTGATTGGTTGAAGTCCCTAACCAAAATCCAATAGGTTTGAAAATTTGAGGAGAAAAACAATGGGAGACTACACGGAATTAATCCTTGGCTGCGATTTATATCAAGATACACCAGCATGGGTCATTGATAATCTCAAGAGTATGTGTGGGGAAAAAAATGACCCAGATCGTTTGCCAGATTTTTTCGCGGGAGATCCAGAGTATTTTAGTTTCTTAGGATTTTCATATTTTCCGGTAAGCAATTCTCGATTTTATGAATGCTCTAATGGTAGCTACTCAATATCAGCTCGTTGCAGCATCAAAAACTATGACCAGAAAATCGAAAAATTTTTAGATTGGCTGAGGCCATACATTAAAAGCGGATCAGGTGAGCGAGATATGTACGCGATCGTAACCCAGGAATCAGATGAGCCAGTGATTTATTTTCGTTATTAATCAACAAATCAAGGCTCCCTGGTATTTAAGACAATCCTTAACTCTCCCCTCATTCTCCAGGGGGCAACTGCTTCCCTAGAAATAGCCGATCGACCTTGGCACGATCGAAGCCATCGGCAACAAGGCTCATTGACTTCTTCGATCGACTGCTTTTCACCTTCTCCTTCGTCTTCTTTGGCTCAGCATTCTCTGGCGACTTCGACAGTTTCTTTGATGCTGGGGATTTACTGCCAGCCTTCTTAGCCTTCGGAGTCACAGCCTCTGCGGCTACTGGTGTTGCTTCGGTTTTCTCTGGTTCGATCAACTCCTTTGGAGCAGCGCTGATCACTTTGATTTCACTAGAAGCGATCGGCTCAATGGCATCAACAGCTTTGGTGGCCACGGTGGTTTCTTCGATCGCTTGGCTTGCGGTGAGGGCGATCGGTTCGATCAAAGCTCTGGCACTTTTCAAGATTGGCGGCGGTAGCTCTGACTTGGCATTTGTATATCTATCACCTCTCAGGATTGGTGGAGGCAAATCAGATTTTGCATTTTCGTATGTTTTTTGAACTTGCTTCTGATATTTCTGAGGTGGCTGGAATGGTCCGATCGCCTGCACAACTTCAAACTTATCTCCCGCCAGTTTCGCTTCAATCTCCCAATATTTTCCATCAGCAACCGGCGCTTCTTCCCAAATTAAAGACAATATTGTTATCCCTGTGTCTCTAGTCCGAAAATTTCGATATATTACCAACCGAGGCTCTTCTTCATGAGTTTCCCAGCACCCTTTCAATATGATTCCTGGCTCCCTTGGAGCTGTCTGAGTCACAATTCTTAGCCTAAAACCCAGCTCTTTTTCTCTCATTGCTGGGTAAATTTTAAAGTTTTGGAGTTGCCCTGGCTGGTGTTTTTCTCGCACCTTTGGGGAAAATGTCACAAAATAGGTTTGTTCTCCAACTAACACATTAGATTGACCACCCTCGGTCAATTCCAAGATGCCGCTGATGATGCCAACAGCTTGATAGATTTTTGGCTTATCTATGGTTAGATTGCCTTCCATTTGTCTTTCCTCACGCTGCGCTGGCTCCGATGACTATCCTAACCCAGATGCTCCTTTGATTGAAATGTCGATCGCTATGCTTGCGCCAAGGGCGATCATGACTGGGTGGTTTTGTTCGATCGCCTACCTGCTTTAACATCATCAAGTCAAAATTAGCTTGATGCCAGCAATTATCAAAACTACAGCCAACAATCGTTGAAGCCATTTACTACCGATTTTTTTGCTGCCATACTCAGCACCGAGCCAACCACCGACAGCAGCGGCGATCGCCCACAACCACAAACTCGAAGGCAATGTGGGAAGCTTGGTCAAGTAGCCAAGTAAACCAGCTACTGAATTCACCAAAATAAAAGCTGCTGAGACTCCTGCTGTTTCCTTGACTGTCGCCCAACCCATCAATAACAGCAAAGGACTGAGAAAAATTCCACCGCCCACGCCGGTTAGACCAGATAGTAGACCGATCACCATCCCCAAGATAATCGGTAGCCAAGTAGACGGCGATCTAGTTCCTGGTAGCTCCGATTTAACAGAGCTAAAACCTAGTCTGACAGAAGCATAGAGCAAGACCATCCCCACAATTGGCTTGTAGATCTGAGTGGGGACTGAGACCATGCCACCGAGAAAAGCGCAGGGGATGGAACCGATCGCAAATCGCCAAAATAATGATCGATCGAAAGAACCAGCCCGATAAAATTTAATGGTGGTAATAGCAGCCACGATGATATTAAGAACCAAAGCAGTAGGCTTCATCACTGTGGGAGCCATGCCAAAGAGTGCCATAGCCGCCAAATAACCCGATGCGCCCCCATGACCCACTGAGCTATATAAAACAGCCGCTAAAAAGATTAGAAAAGCCAACCATAGCTCATACATAGTCATTAAAAATCATTGGTGAATCCCTACAATAACTCAATCGATGATCTCAACCCTTATAGCGGTTCCGCATCGAATTTAGTGTATTATATGTTCAAAGTAGATATTTATAAACAATGAAAGCATACTCACTAGACCTAAGACGGAAAATTATCGAGACCGATCGTACTGAAATGATTAC
>JAAFHZ010000181.1 GCA_013297675.1 Synechococcales cyanobacterium bin59.metabat.ball.084
CCCTTGAACTCATTTGCTACAAAATGTGTGCGGTTGCCCTAACTCAACCCTCCTGTTCTTCTCCTAAAGTGTAAAGAAACGTATGCATTTGCCCTAGTCATTACCGACTGCTAACACCTTCCTCGTGAAACAGGGAGGTGTTAACGTGATGTTTTTACTCAGGTAAACAGTTTTGTCACATTTAGTACAATACTGCTTGCCTGTGCCAAGGTCGGCACCAAAGATAGAATTCTAGACCATAGAGACTCTAAAACAGTTTTGTTTAGTGATTTAGCTTCAGCCTGCCTACAGAATTCATCGTACATCTCTTTGGCTTTTTCATTATTTGACTTCTCTATTTCCCTTCCAAGTTCTAATAGTGCCTCAGTAATGTCACCATGGGGGTCAGTTGAGACACTAATATTAATATCTCTAGCAACTCCTGTATTGACAGGACTGCCATCACCATGCGTTGTTATATTCACTATGTGGTCTCCATGTAAATTGTAGTTCACGTCTGATATTTTAAACCATTGCATGATTTCTTGCAATGTTATGGTCTTAGAAGCTTTGTCAGCATCTGTTCGATAAAGACTCAGGATTTTGCTTGCAAATTCGTACATCGAATTGACTCTTCTGACTTTTTCATCTATCTGTTTTTCAGTACTATGACTTTCGCGAAGTATCTCCTCATACTTCTTGGTGTTATCTGCAAGAGACTCTAAGGCTTTGATAATTAAAGCTGTACTGCTTAAAATGTGGTTATTCTCGATTTTGCTTCGGGGCACTGACAAATCTTCTTCTACCAAATCCTCAATTTTTCTCTCCAACTCAACCCCACTTTTCTTTGTGAATATGTAATCTCCAGTTTTTTCTTTTGTGATTTCATCTATGCACTCATGGAAATCCTTCCCTTTGCTGCCATACTCTTTTGTGGCCAACTCAGAAAAAATAACAAGTAAATCAGTATCGATTTGATACTCCAGTGATGCTAACTTCCTACTACTTACAAGAATGGCTGCATTTTCTTTCTCATCTAATTTCACATTTTCAATTCTTGCTCGATGCCTGTAAAGCGTATTGATACTGTCTAATAAATAACAAGAAAGCTCATTTGTCATCTCCCACATCGTCTTTTTAAACCAATGAAAAGTTTTTAGTAATTTGATGTAAGAAGTTCGATAAAAATACACCCAAATACTAAAGGTAGCAAGGTCTCCTGGGACTAGCAGCAAAAGTAAGTAGTGACCAAGAATATCATTAATTTTTTGATAAAAACGCAGGTAAATAATAAATACAGTTATGGCGAACAAACTAATCATCTGCAAAAAAGGACGTTTGATTCGCTCCATGCCAGAACTATAGTATATGGTATCGCCAATGAGTTCAGCTTTATCCTTCTCGAATGCCGCACTAATTTTTTTTTCTATGCGCCGCTGTGTAAATTCCAAGAATGGATCAGTAATCATGTTTAGTAGTAAATTTTTTCGCTTTTCATTAAATTCATCTACCATTGCCTCCAGATTTAATATCACGTTTAGGAAGCTCATGAATTTCCCTTCTTCCTGAATTTCCTTCATGAAAACGCTTCTTGGTTTTCTAGGTTTAGTCCTTTTTCTTTGCATTGTAATTTATTTGTTCTAGAGTGGATAGTCAGCATTCATTGCTACGCGATTTTTTCTTTTGACGAGTGATTTCTACTTTACTCCTCTTGATGCTCATTTTGTTGTATCCTTGAGCCAGTAAAAGATTCTTTTACTGGTCGCCCATAAACATCAATAGACAACAGGTTTATTAGATCGTATATCCCACCTTCTGCATACAAAAGACTATCGAAGTCCTCTTTGTAGCTCAAGAATCTTTCTTCATATAAGTTTATCAATCCCATATTTTCATTAATTGAAACAAGTGTAAGTTTATAACCCTCAATGAGTTCTAGTATTACAGACTGCTTCCTCTCCAAATCCCTCACTTTACGTGATTTAGCAATAGAGTAAAGAATGTTAATTAAAACAAAAGATCCTGCGGCAAGAAATAGCGAGATGTGCCCTGACCAATCTAGTATTCTTTTTCCTTCTACTGTCTCTGGCAGAAGTGCAATTAGTCCCTCATATCCCAACAAGGTTTCTGATAAATAGATCAATATAAGGATTGATATTCGCGAAAACTGCTCACCTGATGGAATCATCTTTCGACAAGCATGAAAACAATTTTTTCTTGGAGCTGGATTAGCATTGTCTCTTTCGACATCCATATCTGAAATGCCTTTGCAAATTGCTTTTCTGTCTCGATAATTATAGAAAAATTCATTGTAGACATACCACGATACATACTGAATCAGTGATATGCCAGAGAAAACCGCTATTATCAGCCTCCAATTGTCATCGAGCTGTTGAATCTGCATCTGATTTGTCAATCTTATTAGAGATAAGATTGTGATGAATGACAATCCGATTTTTAGCAAATACTCAAATATCAGGATAATTGCTGACAACAGTGTTAAACAATAGATGTTCACCAGATGCCTAATCTTGCCTGATTTGTAAGATGATGAGTACTCATAAGAGCGCTTATCAAATGGTTTTTTTCTTCTGGTGATGTTCTCTTCCTGAACAATGATTTCTGTACTGCTAACCGAAGTACTATTTTCATTGCTTTCATCTTTTCCTGCTGTGGAAAAAGAAATTTCATACTCATAAACAATCCACTTGCTTTTGATTTCCCAGGGTTTCAGAAAAGCTTTTTGCTTGCCTATCTTCATAGCTAATGCATTTCTTCTGTCCACCAAGTGGATTTTTCTCCTTCTTAATTGTTCTGCCAAATAAAAATTCGTATACATTGAAATAGCAGTTTCCCTAAGTTCAATATATACTTTTGTATATAAACCTCCATGATTCTTTACCAACCAGTCTAAAATACCAGAGTCTTTAAGCAGTTCGTCCGTTCTTTTGATGGCATTATTTTCAGCATAGCTTAAGCTTAAATAGTGGTCTGGATTTTTCTCTGGCATGGTTTTAAAAGTGTTACTTTGACAAGCTAGGCTATTTCAATACAGCGGATTCTACCGGAACGAAAAAAGTCATTACTAAGCTGTCAGCGGGCAGTGTATTTTTGATATTCTCAAGATTCTGTTTTGTGGTATTTATCTCGATCCCTCCACCAGCAACTTTTTCTTTGAGAGCATTAAAGATGCTTGCGTTATTCTTAGCATTTCCTGACAGACCGAAAAGAATTATTTTGTTAATCTTTTTTGAGTTTTTTGCTATTCTATTAACTTGACTTTTTAACTGTTTTAATGTCTGATCATCAATATCAGTCCATGGGAGTTGAATCAAAATAGTTAAGCTGGAATTATAATCTTCTGCCTGTTTGGCTATGGAGTTCAGGATTTTCAGCATTTCGGAAGACTTCGCATCACATGGGGTATCCGAGGCGTAATACTCCTGTATTTTTTTAGTGAGTGTTGTCGGGATTATTATTGACTGTGAGCTATTTACAGGGGTGGAATATCCACTCTCTAAAGAATCACGACATAAAATATTGTGGTCGTAAGCATAGGTCTTAGAATAAAGATGGCTCTTTACCAGATTTGCAACTTTATATGCTAAACCAGCCTGTTGACGTATTGGCTTGCTTGAAGTTGGTGTTGGTTTTACTTCACATCCTAATAATGAAAAGCCAGCAAGAATTAGTATCATTGATATTTGAATTTTCATGGAAATATGCTCAACTATTTATCTAAAAATGCTGCAATTGACTATTTTCAAAAGCATTGTTTGTCAATAGCCTGAACAAGTTTATCCTGTTGTAAGTTGCTATTAAAGAATAGATGGCTTGGTGATTCTCTACAGACTTGAATCGCGATTTTTTTGTTGTATTTGGCAACATTTACTGCTCGAAGAGAGACAACTACCAGAGTATACACAGATATATCTTTCAAAGTCAGTAAGAAAAAGTATGTTTTCATTCAGTAGCATAAAGTAGTATGAAACCCAGATTGACATCCTAAGAGAGGGCTGCAAGCCTTTTTACCCTGAGTTTGATGAATGCAGCTCTCCTACTGTATCAGAATTTGGAGATGGTCTACTGTCGCTTGAAGACTACCTCTCTTCAGTAAAGTCACGGCAAGCAAAGATGGCTGCAACTCCTTTCTCCATGATCGATTAGTCAGTCTAACGTTCCTGTTCACCCGCTACTAGAGGGTTTTGGGATAGTCAATTCGGTTTTAGTCGGCGTGCAACAGGTTTGTTAGACTGCCGCATATTACTAGCGATCACCTAATACTTGGGTCTACACTTATGGTGCGCCCCGCAGATACGTTTTAAGACTCCATTCGGTCTAGCCCAGCAACTACATCAGCTAAGGTTTGCCACTGAAAGATTTCTGTGGCGATCGCGTTCAACTGTGTATCGTCCAGCCCAGCTATTCGAGCCAGAATAGCTTCTATTTCTGGCTGGTCGCCAAATTTTGCTCGCACCTGTAAGCCAATGGTTTGTTGTGTACCTAGCCTCAGTCCGCGCTCTTCGCCACGACGCTCCGCCGCAGGAATTTCCACGTCAAACAAGGTATCTATTTGTTCTAGGGTTCTCATGATGGCTTTTTCCTCCGTAGTGAGTTCTTGGGGATCGCGACTTTGTAGGTAGGTAGCGTACTGGGCACATACTCTCAGTATATCGTTTCTTTCCCGACGACTACCAGAGAGTTGCTCGATCGCACTGAATGCCTGCTGGCAGCTTTGGCCGGAACTGAGCATTTTCAGCCACAGGGTCTCGGAGCCAGCGGGCAGTTCTTCCAGAACCACGATGCCCATCATGGCGGCTGGGGGCAGACGGTAAACTCCTTTGCCGAGTTCGGGATCAGGTTGGGCAGCCCATTGGCGTAGTGTGTTCTGACTACAATTGACTGCGAGAACCCATGTAAAGGGTTTTTCGCGTTTGAGGGCTTCTCGGTATGTAGAGCCGCTTTTTAGGGTCTGCTTTAGCTCGTTCGATCGCTCTTGCCAATATAGGTTTCGGCGGGTTTGGCACCGATCGAGATGGTCAAGGCTAAGGTAGGAACTGTAGTGTTCCACAATGATTGTGGGATGCACGGCCATGAGTTTATCGAACCAGCCAAGGTCTTCGGTTTGCCATGCGGGGCTTTGGGCATCGGCGACAAAAAGCAGGTCGATCGCTAGGTCTTCGTCACGGCGGACAGGTATGTTCTCACGGACGTTGCCTTTGGTTTTGTAGAGTGCTTTGACGTAGAGTTTGGCAAAGCGATCATGCCTGTATTGACTCACTGGAGTTAGCTGATTGTGGCTTACCTACTCTATCAGGATTTGGATCAGATCGTTAACGCATCTGAAATATGCTCAAGTTACGATACTTCAATTGTGGCTGATAGTTAGACCCATATCCGCTGTTAAAAGAAATTGTGAGTAATGCGATTCTGGAAGAAGTAGGCGATACATCTCTAAACGTGAAGGAAGAGTTGTACTTTACACCCTCAACCAAGGTGACATTGAAATAATTGCAAGTAAGAACGATATTATCACCAGGTCTACATACCTGATCTGGACCAACCGAAATCTCTGATGCTCCATGTGTTTTACCTTGAGGTGTAGTTATATACGTGAGAACTAGATTAGGATCGAGGTATTCATGACGGCTTATGGTAATTGTTTGCTCACCATTACGACTTAAGAGAGTGCCAGTACATACAACATCATTACCATCAACAGTACGACGGCAAGCTTCTAAATCAAATGACACTCCTTCTTTGATCTTAGAAGGCTTTGCCAAAGCAGGTAGCAGCAAATTTATAGTTACCAGCATAGTAGCTAAAGCGAATGGCACAAGTTCCTTAACCATATGATTTTGGTATGACTCCTTAGTTTTAGTTTGTCAGTCTAACAATCATTAGGTGGAAACTTTCCGCCTATCTATCTAAATTCGGCTGGATAGGCAGAAAAATTCAGCATATTCACAGTGAAAAATCAGAAAAACTCCATCTGTTAACCTATTTAAAAAGGATAGACTGAATTAGTCCACCGATCGTAACATTAAGCAACAATGCAACAGTATGCCTTTGCAACCTCAACCTTGTCGCGCCGCCTCGATCGCAGCAACATCAATCTTTTTCATCTGCATCATTGCCTCAAACGCACGCTGAGCGGCAGCAGGATCGGGATCGGTGATTGCATTCGTTAGGGCGATCGGCGTAATCTGCCAAGACAATCCCCATTTATCTTTACACCAGCCACAAGCGCTCTCCTGGCCGCCATTGCCAACGATCGCATTCCAATAGCGATCCGTCTCAGCTTGGTCATCGGTGGCAACCTGAAACGAAAACGCCTCATTGTGGCTAAATGCAGATCCACCATTGAGACCCAGGCAAGGAATGCCCATCACGATAAACTCAACCGTCAACACATCCCCTTTTTTCCCTGACGGAAAATCACTCGGTGCGCGATGGACAGCAACTACAGAAGAATCGGGAAAAGTCTGAGCGTAAAACTGCGCCGCATCCTCCGCGTCGCCATTGTACCAAAGGCAAATTGTGTTTTTTGCTGACTTCACCATGTCACTTCTCCATTGCGATCGGCATATCCCCATTGGAAAATCAGAGAAATTTCATCTATTCACTTATTCAAAAAGGATCGGCTAAATTAGTCTATCGATCGTAATATTATGCAACAAGAACTAAAGAAGCTCCTAAATCAAGCAACAAACCTACCAATATCATGAAACGCAATGAGTTCAATCAATTTTGTCAGAGTTTGCCAGCCACTGGCCATGTAGTGCAGTGGGGTGGCTCTGATGTTTGGACAGTCGGCGATAAGGTCTTCGCAATTTGCAACTCCCAAGAAGATCCATTACCAGGCATCACGTTTAAAACTTCTGCCCTAGACTATGAAATCTTAAGAGAGAGGCAGGG
>JAAFHZ010000183.1 GCA_013297675.1 Synechococcales cyanobacterium bin59.metabat.ball.084
CCATCAATTTTATCAGTGGCGCTAATAGAACTAATATAATCGTTTCCATCTCCACCATTTAGGGTGTTATCTCCAACACCGCCATCAAGAAAATCATTACCAGCACCTCCATTAATGGCATCATTTCCATCATTTCCTCGAAGGTCATCATTACCACCCAGGCCAGAAATAATATCATTCCCTGGAGTACCATTGATTGTTTCTCCATCAGCCGTACCCGTAAAATCTTGCCTCTCCACATCGATCGACCTTCCATCCAAAACCACCACCCCCCGATCATCTACAGATCTCAAACCAGCCAAAACCTCCCCGCTCACCTCCTGCCCCGTTACCACCAACCGAAAAATCGCCCCCTCATCTCCCACCGTATCTACTGCCCCATTCAACAGCCGATCGAACCGATGCCCCACCTCCTCCAACAACAACCCCGCCACCGCCAACAGATCACCCCGGCGCAAAAAATCCCCAGCCTCCAAAATCTGATTTAACGCCGAAGCATAAGCCCCGTTCGCCGTACCCAGCTCCCCTTTCTCCACCACCCGAATCTCAGGAATCACACCAAAATCACCAGCCAACAACTGCTGCCTAATATTTGCTAACACCGATCGATCAACACCCGCCCCAAAAATACTGACAATTAAACCTTCAAAATCATCAGCAGCAGCAAAAGCCGCTAAATACTGCTGAACAGCCGACAGTGCCTGAGAATATAGCATCGATCGCTCCTGTAATTTTTATACTGGTGTTTAAGTATGTATTCAAGTTCAAACAGAATTCTAGCACGATTATTTATTTAGGCTACCAATGATATGAAAAATATAATTATTTACATGGATATATACAGATAAATTCCAAACAACTCATAGAGTATCATCTAATGATCTAGGCTGTAAATACTAAAGTATCTCTTGTCAAGCGTACAATCTATTAATTTTTCAGAATGGTCTTAAATGATTAAATCTAGTAGTACTTTACGCCATTTTAAAGTATTCAAAAAAACTTGGTTCCAAGGACACCATCCAAACTGAATCCAAAACAAGGCCACGCACAAGCCGAAATTATTCAGCGTCATGCGTGGCATTAGAATTAAGTTTTGCAATACTAAAGTCGTTATTAATTGCTCAAGCCAACTAAGCGATTGTTCTCATCAATGTGCATCACCGAATTTGCCGCTTTAGCAGAAGTCGATTTTTCTCTATCGGCAATTAAAACTTCATGGCGCATCGCCAATAAGTTCAAAGGCACTATAGTAGTCTCGGGAACATTATAGCTACTAGCACGCTCTGGTTCTTCAGATCTAGCGGCACTAGCCGAAAAAACAATCGCAGTTACAGCCAACAAAGCAATGGTAGAAAATCTCATAAAAAAATCGGGGTAGGGGAAAAAGGATACTCGATACATCCTTTTACATCTTGCCCAGTTTGATGTCAGGAAACTGCGATCGACCGAATACAAAATCCTACTTTCGATCACAGCAGCCGCAGGATGGCCGCAGTCATGTCATCGCTCTGCTCCTGCTCACTGCCCGCAAACTCGCGGATCTCCCTAAAAATATCATCAATAATCCCTTGGGGATGCTCATGCTGCCGACAAGCCCGATCGAACACTCGATGTAAATTTTCCTCATCAAAGCGCTGACCATTTTGGTTACTAGCATCAGTCAAACCATCGGTATAGTACAAAATGGTGTCTCCAGCTTGCAGTGAAATTTGGCCTTCTTCATACAAACTATCTGGCTCTAAGCCAATCAGCGCTCCCACTGTATCCAAGGGCTGCAAAGTATCATTGCGCCACAGTAGCGGCGGATTATGAGCGGCATTGCTATAAGTCAGCACCTTAGTTTGAGGATCATACTCTGAGTAAAACAGCGTCAAAAACCGGCTAGAGTTCTCCAAATCTAAATACATGACCCGATTCAAATTCTGTAAAATTTTGGCCGGAGAATGACCATTCAGCACCTCCGCCCGCAGCATCCCTCGGGTCATAGTCATAATCAAACCCGCTGGTACCCCTTTACCCATCACATCGCCGATCGTGATCCCCCACTTGCTATTGGGGTCGATCGATCTACTGCCAAGCTGATCATAATTAGCCGGAATAAAATCGTAATAGTCGCCGCTCACCCGATTAGCGTTTTGGTAACAGGCCGCTACGGCCATTCCTGGAATATCTGGGCATTGCCGAGGCAACAGCCGCTCTTGAATTTCTGCCCCAATCTCTACTTCTCGATGCAGCAAATCGCGCTTGCGTAGTTCCACGGTCAATTCTTCGTTGGCGGCAGCCACTGCTGTTTGATCGGCCACAATCTGCATTAACTTCTGTCGATCGCTGCTCCAGTCGTAGGCCAGATTTCCTACAAAAATATACAGCCGCCCGCGCTCCACTCCATCCAAAATAATCTTGACGGTAAAAAACTTCACTGCTTGAGTTGCAGTATTCTGGGCAAATTGAGTAGTCAGGGCAGTTTCTAAATCTTCCCAATAACTTCCCAAATCCAAAGTGCGATCTTTTTCTGCCAGGGTTGCCCAAGCGTTTTGCAGAGATTGGTCAATGCTTTGAGTCACTTCTGGGCAATTTTCTTTACTCCGACAGTGAATTGCCTTAGTGGGCTGCTGAGTATTTTTGCGAAATAGTACCACCATTGCCCCATCAGCATCGGTGATCCGGGCGATCATCGAGGGCAAAATTTCTAGGTATTGATTGAAGTTTTTGAAGTTGCGCAGGGCAAAACCCAAAGATTCTAAAATCAAATGAATATTCTCCTGACGCTGAGAACCGCCGAGAGGCACCACCAGAGCCGGGGTTAGCTCTGATATAGAAACATTAATTGACCCGGAAGAAAGTTGAGGCATAGTATCAAATCTGTCCAGCGCCACAGATAGATTTTTGAATGAATTGATTTAGTCAAATTTTGGCAAGAAAACTTTGATGATCAGATGTTCGCAACCCTATAGAAGTATTGGCTAACTACTCAGCAAAGCTTCCACAAATTCGTAGCTAGAAAAAGGTCGTAAATCTTCGATGCCCTCACCAGCACCAATGAATCTAATCGGCAACCCGAGTTGCTGCACCACGGCTAATGCTACACCACCACGAGCAGTACCATCCAACTTGGTCAGCACTACCCCACTGAGCTTAGCAGCTTCGGCAAAAACCTGAGCCTGCCGCAAACCGTTCTGTCCCAGGGTAGCATCTAAAACCAAAAGTGATTCTACTTGAGCATTGACGGCTTGCTTGTCTATAATGCGCCTAATTTTACCCAATTCATCCATCAAATTCTTTTTATTTTGTAAACGACCAGCGGTGTCTACCAATAAAAGTTCAATATTCCGCGATTTAGCAGCGGTGATCGCATCAAAAACTACCGCTGCGGGGTCAGTATTTTGGCCAGGGTTAGCAATCACTTCAATATCACTGCGCTGCCCCCAAACCTTAACTTGTTCTACCGCTGCTGCCCGGAAAGTATCAGCAGCCGCAATCAGGCAGCGATAGCCAGAGGCTTTGGTCATGTGCGCCAACTTGCCAATGGTAGTGGTTTTACCCACCCCATTTACGCCTGTTAGCATCCAGATGTTTAACACGTCTCGCTGGGGAAAGAAATCTATGGCGTAGTCTTTTTCAAAGGGCTTATCTAACAAATCTCGTAAGATCTGTTTGAGATAGGCGATCGCCTCCTCGGGTGGCAATGTTTCATTCCGCAATTTTTCTTGCAGCAGACCAATAATATAATCGGTCGCTTCAATACCTACATCAGCTTGCAACAACAGTGTTTCAATAACCTCGGTGGCTTCGGCGCTCAGTGGCCCTTGACCAATTAAGGCTTTAACTTGGTTTACCAAGCCCAACCGCGTCTTATTTAATCCCTGGCGGAGCTTAGTTAACCAGGCTATCTCGGCCATGGCCACTTCTTCGGGGCTGCGGCCTTGCTCGGCTAGGACTCTAGCTGACCACAGGAAATCTTCGTCTAGCTCGATTGGCTCTTCTGCTACTGGGGCTTCGATCGATTCTGCCCGCAAGGCGGCCAATCTTTCTTGGGCGGTGCGTTCTCTGGCCCAGGCCGGTCTGGTATCAGGAATTTCTGGTGGGGCTGTTTCTGAAGATGTTTCGGTGGCCATTGCGGGAACTGCCGGAATCTGTTCCACAGGTGCTATTGGCAAATCGGGCGTTGCAGTAACCTCTGCCTCTGTGGGTACATCTACGGGTGCAATAGTTGCCTCAGCTTGCTCTGGAACTGCTTCCTCCACAGCCGCCGGAGCCTCTGGGACTACTTCAGCAGCCGCCTGTTGTTTCTTGATATTTTCGTAGGCTGCTTTAGCCCAGGCAAGGGTATCAGCGCTGACTGTTGGCTCTGTTGCCACTGGAGTTTCGGCAACAACCTCTCTTGGGGGTTCTGCAGATTCCGCTGGTGCCGCAGCAGTTTCCGCCACGTCTTGCTCTGTTTGATCAGAATCAGTCTGATCGGAATCTTTCTGGTCAGAATCAGTCGTGTCAGTATCAGCCGGGACGGTCTGAGCAGTATTGTCAAATTGCCGTCTGAACCAGTTAAAAACCATGAGAAAGTGCCGTTTAAAAAAGTTTAAAAAAGTATCATATCTGAACTATCTATTCCCAGCAGCGGGTTATCCCTACCCTGGACTCTGTGGCGCAGTCTCGGCTTTTAGGCCATCACTGACCTTGCGCAGCACTCCATTGATAAATCGAAAGCCTTCTTCGTCGCTGTATTTTTTGGCCAATTCGATCGCCTCATTAATGGCAATCCGATCGACCACGCCCAAATATTTCATTTCGATCGTGGCAATTCGCAAAATATCTCGATCGACTTTGGCCAATCGTCGTAACTGCCAATCTACAATGTAGCCAGACAACATCTCATCGGTTGCTGCCCGGTGGCGAGCAGCTTTGGTCAAAATTTCTAAAGCATACTGCTGCACTTCTATCTGGTTGGTAAGCTGCACAAACTCGGGCATTTGCAGCGACTGCCCCATGCGATTAATAGCGGCTTCTACCAAAGCAATGCTTTCTTGCAGCATCGATCGAGCGCTTTGAATATCGGTGGTTCTAATTTCGCTGTGCAGCAGCTTTTCATTACTGCGCTGCAATTCTGCCGTGGCAGTCTCTAGGTTTTCTTCAACCTCGGTGCGCAAGGTGCGAATTGCAGCTAGCACTAGCTGGGAAAGCTGCTGAGTGGCTAGCTTTTCAGGGGAGCTAGGCAACTGAGACATACCCAACAGAGCTAGTTCGCGGGCTATTTCACGGGGTTTCATGGGCGATGGTTGCAGGTGGGCAGGCCATCGATTCTAGCATCTTTACTGTTCGTCGCCGCTCTCTACTCAGCGCTCTTTTGAATCATCTCTCCTCAATGGCAACTGCCAAGGGGAGCTTTTCTGGATCGATGGTTGGTTCAGGCAAAGGCTCGGTTGCAGGTATTGAACTACTGGCGATCACCTCTGGTGTAAGCGAAGCTATCGCGGAGTTCACAATTCCTCCCGATACAATCACTTTAAATGCATCTTCTACCGACATGGTGAGGTTCACCACATCTCTGGCTCTAGCTACTGCATACCAGCCAGTAGTGGGGTTGGGAGTGGTAGGAATAAATAGATTCAGCATTGGCTCGGGCATTTGAGATTGAATCTCAAAACTGGGGGAGCCAGTCACAAAAGCCAAGGCCCAAATTCCCGGACGAGGATATTCTACTAGCACCACCTGCCGAAAGCGATTGTTGGAGTCTTTGATCAAAGTCTCTAGAAGCTGCTTGAGGGTTTTATACAAAGACCCAGCCAGGGGAATGGCTTGCAAGAGCTGTTCGCCCAAATCCAGCAGCCACTTACCGGCAATATTTCGCGCCATCAAGCCAATTAGTAAAATTGACAACAGGGGCACAGCAAATCCCACGGCCAGATTGAGGACACTGACCAATAAAGGATTCAGCCCATCGAAAGGGTTAATCTGCTGGGGGATTTTAGTTAAGGTGTGAACAACCCAGTTGGCCACGTTGCTAGTTAGCCAGATAGTAGTGGCTAAGGGAATCACTACTAATAAGCCTGCAATTAGATCATTTTTTAAATTTTGGCGAAATCGGTGCAACACAGAATGTTAGCTCTCTTTCAAGGTTGTTAGATTCTCACTACTTCTTTATGTTGTATAGCCTATGGCAGATTGTTGCAAGCTACTTAACGTTTTTGCCCTCGTAAACCAGTCAAACCTATGAAACTATAACCGGCTGATAGTAGCAAGCTAGCTAAACTAGCTCTAATACCTGTTTTCCACATATTCGCAGTAGCCGCTCCTTCTAGATCTTTCTGTCGCCGCCGTAGATCGCCCATGGCGCTTTCTTTAATTTTGGCTGGATCGCCGCTGAGCTTTTCTAACTCAGCTTTGCTTGCCTTGATTCTGGCTAATTCTTCGCCTTGTACCTGGCCACTTTTGATGGCTTTGTCCATTTCACCAATTTGCTGCTGCACTTGCTGCATTTTGGCTTTGTCACCAGTGATTTCTTTTACTCTTTTATCGATTTTTGCTTCCATGGCACTGCCTTCTTCGCGGCTCATGGTCAAAGTTTTGTCTCGATCAGCGTTACTAGTCCAAGCCTGATAAGGCACAATCAGAAAAAACAGCAGTCCTAACACCAGCGACAGTAACGTTATTCCTTTAGTTAAGTTATTACCGCCACGTCCACTGGTTTCTTTGGCGACGCTTTCAATCCAGTCAGAAATAAGCCAAAACACAATACCA
>JAAFHZ010000184.1 GCA_013297675.1 Synechococcales cyanobacterium bin59.metabat.ball.084
GAGTATTCGCAGATTTAGACCGTAAATTTTGGCTACTAGCCACCCACTTCACCATCGGATCAAACAAAATCAGATCCTGTGGCACTTTAGAACCGCAGCAAATCGCCGCCCCACAACTCAAACCTTGCCAAAGCTCCAGCCCCGTCAAATGTCCCGGCACCACCAACTTTTCCCACAATACCGGCAACGCCAACTCCAGCCCGATCGAACCCACCGGAGCCTCCCCAAACCCTACTTTCTTATCCTCATAGCTATGAGCCGCATGATCCACCACGATCGCCCCAATCACCCCAGCTTTCACCCCAGCCACCAAAGCCAACCGATCGACCTCATTGCCCAGTGGTGGATCTAAACGCCAGCTCGTATCGTAGCTATCCAAAATTGCCGTACTGCCCAACAAATGCAGCCAGGTCACACTAGCCGTCACCGGCAAACCCCGCTGCTGTGCGGCTGCCACCAACTCCACTCCCCGCGCCGTCGAAAGCCGCATAATATGCACTGGCACCATTAACTGCGCCACCAGCTCTAAAATCGCACTGAGCGCCGCCGTCTCACTACAGACCGGACTTCCCACCAAGCCCAACCGCAAAGCCGCTGCACCCATCCGCGCTACCCCACCGCCCGCTAACTGGCGATCGAGTGGCCAGAGCATAATTGGTTTTTGATAGGGTTGCAGATACTCCAACAGCCTTTGTATCAACTGCAAATTATCGATCGGTCTACCGTCAGCAAACCCCACAATGCCGCTGTCCGCCAGATCTTGCAGATCGCTCATGCTCTCGCCCTGTGCCCCGTGAGTCAGCGCACCCCAAACTTTTAACTCTGGAGCATAAGCCAACTGGCTCTGAGCCGCTGCATATAAAGATTGAATCTTGGCGACGAGCGCCGAGTTATCGATCGCCGGTAGCGTATCCGGCAAAATGTTTAGCCTTACAAAGCCGCCCGCTGCCGCTGCCGCCAGCAAAGATAACATCGTCTCTTCCGCCTCCCGCCCCGGCTCGCCACTATGACTATACAAATCTACTAAACCAGGGGCTAAGATTTTACCGTGACCATCTTGTTCAGTAGCCTGCGTCGGACAATCTTGCAGATCATCCCGTAGTTCGGTCAATATGCCATTAGTAACTAGAGCATCCGTAACTCGATCGATCCCATTGACCGGATCTAGATAGCGAACTTGGCGAAAGAGAATCTGATTCATAACTATTTAACTGATAACTACAAGGCACCCGTGGCGGTTTTGTCTAAAATCCCTCCAGACAAGTGGCTGGTTAAGTTTAGGGCTTGAATTACTGGCAACTCCCTAACTCCATTGGGATAACTTACTACTGTCACGGCACCATTGCCCTGTTTGACCTTCCAGAAATCAGTCATTTGTAGTCCCATGAGCTGACAGAGCAACACTTTATTGGTGGCATCGTGAGCAACCACAATTCCGGTTTGATCTACGTCTCCTACTTTATTCAAAATATCTTGCCAAGCCTGACCAGCTCGATCCCACACATCTTGCAGATTTTCGCCTTCTGGCATTTGCACAGTTTCGGGCTTAGTGCGCCAATCTACCAACTCCTGAGCATAATCCACTGCAATTTCGGCCTCTAGCTTGCCTTCCCACAAACCATGACTAATTTCTTGCAAATCTTCATTGGTCTGTAAAGTCACGCCTGGATGAGCTTCTAAAATAATTTGAGCAGTTTCTTTGGGGCGCAATAAGTGACTAGTAAAAGCAAAATCGATCGGTACTTCTTTTAAAAATTCCCGAGCATTCGCCGCCTGCAATCGACCATGGTCATTCAAGGGCACGTCGATTTGTCCCTGAAACCGACCAGCCCGATTCCAATCGGTTTCACCGTGGCGCACAATTAAAAACCTGGGGCCTTGGGGTGTTCCTTTCACTTCTGGTAAAGGTTTGCCCATGTGGGCAACCTGGTTGATAGACTCCATTTGCACCTGACCTGTTGGTGAGCCTGTCGAACCATCGGCGAAGTTCAATACCGATACTGCGCAGTTAGACTGCTGAATAGATTGATAGTAATGCTGGGGTATACCAGTTGCAGTGCTAATCAGAGCGCGATTAATGCCATTGTGAGCCACAATCAAAATAGTCTGGCCATCATGCTTGGGCAAAATATCTTGCCAAAACCTTTGGGATTGGGCATACAGAGCAGCAATGGGGCGATGTTCTTGGCCATTTACTGTGAACACCAACTCATGGGGACGCTCGTGCCAGGTTTTATATTCCACCGGGAACTGCGCCGCTACTTCAGTAAACAGCATTTTTTCCCAAGGTGGCAGGTCTACTTCTTGTAGTCGATCGTCAGTAATAGGAGTCGGTGCCCCAGCCACCTGAGCAACAACGTTTTGAGCAGTGAGATGAGCACGTTGCAGGGGGCTACAGTAAACCGCCGCCAGCTTAATACCATTCAGGGCTTGGCCCGTGATCACCGCATCAGCGATGCCTTTTTCGGTGAGAGCCGATTCATTGCAACGACCCTGGACGCGGCCTTGACTGTTATAACTGCTTTGTCCATGACGCAAAATGATGACGCGAGTAGCCAAGTTGTTGTCCTCCAATCTGTGGAAAGTAATCTGTCACCGGTACTGATTAGCAACTAATTAGTATCCAGTGCGATTTTAGCTTAGCAGATGAGAATCCTCACAGCACAATAGCGAGTGGTAGAACCATCTGTTTCTTTTTGGATAGGGCAAATTCTGGCTAGCGCGAAGGCTGATAGTCAATTCCTAATACTAAGCCCGCCAAAAGCTCTTGGAGAGTATCATTTGCCACTCTACCCAAGCGATCCTGAAACCGATCGACCGAAATTGACCTCACCTGCAAGACGATCGCAGCCGAGGGTTTCTTCAATCCAGTTTCGGAGTCGGCGGGGATCATTACTTTAAAAAACTTGTCCTCGAAGCGCTCTTGCCATGCCGAGCAAGGAATCACAATTCGCATTTTCCACTGGGGAGAATTCAGTGCATCTGAACTAATTACCACCACTGGTCGAGCCTTTTTGATTTCCACACCCACAGTCGGGTCTAAGTTTACGTACCATATTTCCCCTTGTCTGGGGCTAGTCATCTTCTGGGTCCCAATCTAAACCGTCTAACATAGAGAATTCTCGCAGTTCTGAATGATTCTCAAAATCCGCTACGATACCGGGCAAGCACCCCGCCAAAACTCGATGCCGTTCGGCGATCGATAAAGCTACTAGTTGGCGGCGAGAAAGAGCGTTCGGTATCTTAAAGTCGGAAGGAAGAGCTTCACTGAGTGTAAGAGGCTGTCTCTCGATCGAGAGAGGAGTGTAGCGCTCAATAACCATCAAGTTAACGTCTGCGATCCCTGCCATAAGGTAACTTCTCAAACTGTGTTTTTTATCACTCTTAGTATAAACCTCAGGGTGATACAGAAACAACCGTAAATTTAACTATTCTTCATGAAATCAAGATGAAATAAAAGTTCATTAGCGATCACGTAGTCGCCAATCCCCACCGGCGATCCCCGGAAAGTTGACGGTGTGATGGGATCGCCCCCAATAGACCTGACTCGATCGACCGCTGGCTAAAATTATTTGGCCACGAAAGTAAATTTCTGGGTGTTCTTCTAAGATATCCAATTTAGCTAATGTATCTGCTGTAACTCGATACACTTCACCTGTCACTGTTCCGGCTCCCGGCAACATCATCGGATATTCTCCCAGGTTATATAGCTCAGCATTGGCCAGTCGATCGGCACCCAAAAACTCGGCGTTAGCCAATAGGCCATGATTCGATTCTCCGGCTAGCAAAGTGCCATAAACAAAAATAATGGTGGAAAGATCTGCGGGGCTATTCCAATTGATCAACATCTGGGGCGCTGAGTGGGGAATAGTTTGCACCTGTTGATCTTGCAGCCAAGCCTGAAAAGAATTACCGCCCGCTGCGATAAACTGAGCTAAGCTCTGGTAACTGTTGGCTCGATAAAAGCCACAGAGACATTCCCAGCCTTTGGGATTGGGGGCCAGATAGGCGATCGAATTAGCCGGGACTTGCTCTAACTCCTCCATCCAGCGTCGCAAGACTTGGGCATCTAAATAGGGTAAATCGCAGGCTAACAACAAAATCCATTCGCTCTCGATCTGCCCAAAGCAGCTCGCAAAAGCTTTTAGTGGCCCCTGATGGGGAGGATCTTCGGAAATCCACTGACAACCCGCTGGCAAATCGTAGGAATGGGAGGAAAGAATAAAGACCTGCTCAGTACAAGATTTGGCAACGGCACAGGTCTGCTGTAACAGAGTGGGGACAGTTGTGTTGTTCGCGCATTTAATATTCAGGTCTAATGCCAATGGCAGGTCTAATGCCAATGGATCAACGGGCAGCATGGCTTTATCTCGACCCATGCGCCGACTTTGGCCACCAGCTAAAACTACGGTTGATACATAGTTTCCCATAGGGATTATTGGCGAATTTTGCGAGTAAAGCCTGCCGCTTTGAATTTTTTAAGCTGTAGGGGCATACTGGTGTTGCTGGGGACAGAAATACGCATTTCAAAATCGCCTACCCCTGGTGGAATCTGTTCGATTAACCCTACCCTCGATCGATTTTGCAAGACTAAGTTATTGTCGGCATCGTAGATCCGACCATAAACATCGGCATCATACACCGTTTTACCTGAGGGATTTTTGGTTTTGCCAACCACTAAGAAACAGCTAGCTGACTGGGTAACGCCACCACTAGTCACCGCTCCCTCCGCCACATCTGGGGGACATTCTTTGTAAGAAATCTCGGTAAGGGAAATTTGGGTTACGGCTAGTACCGGCGGCACAAAAGAGCAATACAAAATCCCGGTGGTGATGACAGTTAAAATTGCGCGGCGAAGTCCACTAAGAATCGAAGAAGAGAGGCCAGACATGATTTGTACCTTAAAAGGTTTTGTGGTCATTTTAGCTCCAAAGACCCGATCGTGCATCATCCTGGAGCAGGGGGGCTTTGGAAGAGTGGGGATTTAAACAACAAATCAAAGAATATCCCAAATTTTTTGCAATCGCACTACTAGTCCGGGCAAAACTTCTTCTCCAGAAAGCTCAGTAGGATTATTTAATACCTCCACCGCTTGGCCAAGTCGATATATTTCTACTCGGCAATTTTGAGGATCAATTAACCAGCCCAGCACCGCACCCTGGCTGAGGTATTCTTTCATCTTCTCTTGTAGTGGTGCCAAATTATCTGAAGCAGAGCGTAATTCAACTACAAAATCAGGGCATATTTTAGGAAAAGTGCCCTTTTCGTCTTCTGTTAAAGCATTCCAGCGATCGCTACTGACCCAAGAAACATCTGGAGATCGGTTAGCACCATTGGGTAAAATAAAGCCTGTGGAAGATTCAAACGCTTTGCCTGCTTGGTCGTGCTGTTCACACCAGTTACCCAGTTGCACAATGAGCTTGAAGTTTCGATCGCCGGTTTCCCAGCCAGTTGGTGGATTCACAATTAATTCTCCGGTAGCATTGCGTTCTAGCCGCAGTTCGGAATTAGCCCGAGCCAACTCTGCAAACTGTTCTGGAGTAACTTGTAGATAGACATCTGCTGGTAGAGATAGGGTGATAGTAGATTGTGGTGGCACAACCTCGGAGGAAGCTAAAACCATGACAACTCCTGAATTGGTAGAAAGCGGAGCATAGTAAGAGAAACTATCAATTATTGTCCCTTAGATCTGCCAGAAGCATCTCAGCATCAGCGATTTTGCCCGATCGAGCAAACTCCTGGCAAAATCTGGACGTGGGCACTGCTGCTACTCGGTTTGCTGCTGTAACACTTGACGCAAGCCGTCCCGGCCAACCAGCTCAAAAATTTCGTCTAAGATAGATCTGGCACCTTGTTCACAGAGAGCCACTGCCAGGTCTTTACCTAGTTGTTCCGCCCCGGTTGTGGCACCAGTAACTTGATTTTTGATCAGGGTTTTGCCGTCTAAGGTAGCTACCATGCCAGTTAGAGTCAACTGATCACCCTCTACCAGAGTATTTACTCCGATCGGCACCTGACAACCGCCTTCTAAAGATCTTAAAAAAGAGCGCTCGGCAATACAGCGGGCTGCCGTTGCGGGATGCTCCAAAGATTTCAAGACTTCTAGCACTTCTGGGTCATCAATGCGGCACTCAATACCCAAAGCCCCTTGACCAACTGCGTGCAAAGAAATTTCGGGGGGAATGAGCTGATGAATTCTATTGCCCAAATCTAAGCGCCCCAAGCCAGCCGCTGCCAAAATTAACGCATCGTAATCGCCGCTATCTAGTTTCTCCAGACGAGTAATAACATTTCCTCGCACATCCTTAAAAACTAAATGCGGATAGTGGTGCCGTAACTGTGCCAAGCGCCGCAGAGATGAAGTGCCCACCACTGAGCCAGCGGGTAAAGTTTCTAGCTGATACTGTTGATTTTTAGCGTTTACCACCAGAGCATCTGCTGGGTTTTCTCGCTCAGTGATGCAGCCCAGCATCAAGCCTTCCGGCAAATTGGTGGGCAAATCTTTTAAAGAATGCACCGCAATATCGGCGGTGTTGTCGAGCATTTTTACTTCTAGCTCTTTGGTGAACAGACCTTTATCACCAATTTTGGCCAAGGGCACATCCAAGATCTTGTCGCCTTGGGTGCTCATGGTTTCTACTTCAAAGGTGCGATCGGGGAAATGCTTTTGCAACTCGGCTTGTACCCAATAGGTTTGGACCAGAGCAAGCTGACTTTTGCG
>JAAFHZ010000185.1 GCA_013297675.1 Synechococcales cyanobacterium bin59.metabat.ball.084
TTGGCACGTAATTTCACCCTAAATCTTTACCGAGAAAATGGCCTTTCAAATATGGCTCAAGCACAACGTAAAGCTGGTTCCGGCCTTAATTTTCTTAAGTCTCTTTTTAGAATGAAATAACCCTGGCGTACTACCAGCAAAGCCCTCAGATTTTTTTCTCTTAACCTTGTGCCTGTAGGCTAAGCCCTAAATTGCTATGAATAGTTGCATTGTTAGGATCAAGTTCGATTGCTTTTCGATAGCACTCAATGGCTGCTGTGTGCTCGCCCAGTGCCGCTAAGCCAAACCCCAGATTACTATAGAAAGTTGCATAATTAGGATCAATTTCTATTGCTTTTCGATAGTATTTGATTGCTTCTGCGTTGTCGCCTTGAGCATGTAAACTAATTCCAAAGTTTCCATAAGTCATTGCATCATGAGGATCAATTTCGATTGCTTTTTGGTAGCACTCAGTTGCTTCTGCGTAACTGCCTTGAATGCTTAAGCTATAGCCCAAGTTACCATGCATAGTTGCATTATTGGGTTCAATTTCTATTGCTTTTCGATAGTACTTGATCGCCTCTTCATCTTTCCCTTGAGTACTAAGGCTAAGTCCTAGATTGTTGTGAACAAATGCGTCATTAGGATCAATTTTCATGGCTTTGTGATAGCATTCGATCGCTTCTTCGTCTTTTCCTTGAGCATGTAAACTCAGCCCCAACTGATTATACATAGATATATTATTAGGATCGATTTCTATTGCTTTTCGATAGCATTCGATCGCTTCTTCGTCTTTACTTTGGGTATCTAGATCAGAATTTAAGCTATCGAAATTATCTGTTTCTTGATCTAGTTCCGACTGTCGTTCTATTCTTTTCAGTGATAGCTGTTCTTGGTGCTTTTGTTCTGCTTCTGCTAGAATTGGTTGTGTAATCTGCTCAATATCTTCTGTTTTTAGTCCTAAGTCCCTCTGACGATTTTCTAGTTGCTTGATAATATCTTCAGAAAAAGGATAATTTTCGATGTATTTCAAAAGAGTTTTTTTGTATTTTTCTTGTTTCTCGGCCTGATCAATGAAAGGCTTGTATGCGCTATCTTCGGCTTGTTGGGCTTCGGCGGTTGTCAATCCTAAACTTTCTCGTAATTCTTCTAAAGTATCTCGATCGGCGATCGAAACTTTTCCATTAGTTGATACCGACAAAACTTTTTCAACTTTTGCTTTGTATGTCTCCCGAGCGGCCTCCTTTTGCCGTGATTTCGCCTGACGCTCTGCCAATATCTCTTGGGCTACCTTGCGAATTCCGGTAGCTACATCTACAAAAGCTTCGTTTTGATTTGGCCAACTTGTAACAGCCAGGGCATCTTTAGGGAAAGCCTGAAATTTGGCGAAAGGCAGCCAAGACCAGTCACAAGGTTCTAAAACAATCGGGATAATGATCGCTGTGCCCTGCTGATGTCGGGACAGGGCTATGTCTAGCTCGGTGTTGGAGCAATAGTCTGAGGCAACAAAATCGGGACTCACTAACAGCAAGATAATATCGGCATTATTGAGATTTTCATCAATTTCGTTGGCCCACTCTGTCCCTGCCGGGATCTGTCGATCATGCCAAGCCTCGATCACTTGTTGTCTTTTGAGTGGGGCAAGATGTTTATCTAGTTGTTGCCGCAGTTTTTCATCTCGATGAGAGTATGAGATAAAAAGCTTAACTGATTCTTCCATGATCAATACTCTAATGGAGTTCACATTTTATCACAGCCAACAGATAGGGAGCAATCACCCTAATTCTGCCATCCAAGCGAGAAATCCTAAGATTCGATCGACTGGAGATAAGGCATAAACAGTGAGATCGATCGAGGCATTTTTACCATTTAACTTCAAAAACTGCCATTGTAATCCGTTACTCACACAGCCATAAATAGTCGAGATCTGATTATTTGCTGCTTCGTTAAACCTTTGGGCGGCAACCATTCCGGCCAGACATTGACCGATACCTGTTTTTAAGTCGGTTTTTTTGGCTGCAATTAATACTACTACAGGTGCTTCAATTTCTAGAATTTCGGTCGATCGAGTAATCAAAAAGTCACATTGACCATTGAGTCCGACCGATTCATCTATATCAAAACTTTCGCCTGAAAATAAGCTGGTGCGTCGTTCTAACAGACGACGTACTTCTAATAAGACGGGGTAAATGATGCCTTCGGAGCGGGCTTTTTCGCTACCAGAAGTGGAGACGATCGGGAGGCTTTCGGCCAGGGAGCCTAATAGGACGCTAGATGGTGTAAGTGGGGGGATTTCGGGGAAGAATCGATCGCCTTCGAGCACAGTAAGACCAAAGGCAGTTTTGACTTTGCCGATCGTGGTGAATTGACTGTATGGCATGATGGTATTGATTAGCGGGGTACTATGATGTAATGTACACCAGTTCTGAAATATCTCTAACCAGATGAATGAGCCGATCCTAAATATCATGCCCCGCTGGTTCAATACTGCTGGCCCCTGCCGAGCAGAGGATCACTACCTGATATCACCAATGAATCGTCTGCCTCGGGTACAGAAACTGATTGCCCAACGCGGCTACTTTGTTATCCATGCCCCTCGGCAAATTGGCAAAACTACTGCCATGTTGAGCTTGGCAGAGCAGCTTACTAGCAGTGGCAAATATGTAGCGGCAATGGTATCAGCCGAAGCAGCCCAAGCCTATGGTCAAGATATTAATGGAGCAGAATTGGCCTTGCTCAATGCTTGGCAGACTGCTTTGCACTACTGGCTACCAGCAGAGTTTCGACCACCCGACTGGTCACAACTGACCAGCGGCAGCCGAATTTCTCAGGCATTGAGCATCTGGGCAGCAACCTGTCCCCGCCCGATCGTCCTGTTAATTGATGAAATTGATGCCCTGCGGGATGATGCCTTGATCTCGGTACTTCGCCAACTGCGCGATGGTTATCCACGCCGACCCAAAGGGTTTCCTAGTTCAGTTGGTCTTATTGGCCTCCGAGATGTGCGGGACTACAAAATAGCTTCTGGCGGTAGCGACAGATTAAATACCGCCAGCCCTTTCAATATCAAAGTAGAATCTTTGACCATGAGGAATTTCAATGAACTAGAAGTATCCGAGTTGTATCAACAGCACACCGCTGATACCGGTCAGATCTTTGCACCTGAAGCAATTCAGCTAGTCTTTGAACTCACTCAAGGCCAACCCTGGTTAGTAAATGCCCTGGCTCGTCAGCTCACCGAAGAAATTGCGCCAGAACCAGAAATAACTATAACTCTAGCCATGGTAGAAGAGGCCAAAGAAATTATTATTCGTCGCCAAGATACCCATTTAGATAGCCTCGCCGAACGCCTGCGAGAGAGTCGCATTAAGGCAATTATTGAGCCAATGTTGGCTGGCTTGGAGTTAGGAGATATCCCCAATGAAGATATCCAATTTGTGCAAGACTTGGGACTGTGTCGAATAGACCCATTGGGTGGCTTGGCGATTGCCAACCCCATTTATCGAGAAGTATTACCTCGGGTGCTAACTGTTACCCCGATGGCTTCTCTGCCTCAGATTCAGCCCACTTGGTTAACTACAACAGGTGAATTAGATACCGATCGATTACTACACACCTTTATGGATTTTTGGCTACAGCATGGTGAAGCCTTGCTCAAAAGTGCTTCTTACCCAGAGATTGCCCCCCATTTGGTGTTAATGGCTTTTTTGCATCGGGTAATCAATGGCGGTGGTACTCTGGAGCGGGAGTACGCAATCGGGCGCGATCGCATGGATTTATGTTTACGCTACGGCTCGGTAATCCTCGGCATCGAATTAAAAGTGTGGCGGACTAGTCGCCCTGATCCGCTGACTAAAGGGTTAGAGCAGCTAGAGGGCTATTTAGATCGCCTTAAGCAAAGCAGTGGTTGGTTGGTAATCTTCGATAAACGTACCAATGCCCTACCGTTGGAGGAGCGGTTACAAACATCCCTCACTCAAACAGCGAAGGGGCAGCAGGTGGTCGTAATCCGGCTTTAATAAGCATACATCCCGCTCTCTTGTATGGTCAAATGCAGGTATCGTGGTCAAAGCCATGATACTACATGGATTTGTATCTCCACCACTATTGAAATCATCGTTCCCAGCGAAACTTGCGATCGGCCTCGGTGATTGCCACATCATTGATGCTAGCAAACCGCTTCATCATCAAACCATTCTCGGCAAACTCCCAATTTTCGTTGCCATAGGCGCGAAACCATTCGCCAGCTTCATTGTGATGTTCGTACTCAAAGCGCACCGCAATACGGTTTTCCATAAAGCACCATAGCTCTTTACGGAGCCGATAATCTAGCTCTTTTGCCCACTTACGAGTCAAAAAATCTTTGATCGCCGCGCGGCCAGTAATAAACTCAGATCGATTACGCCATTCTGAGTCTTCGGTATAGGCCAAAGAAACTCGTTCAGGGTCACGGGTGTTCCAGGCATTCTCAGCCGCTTGAACTTTATCTTTGGCAGTTTCCAAGGTAAAAGGAGGTAGCGGGGGCTTAGTTTCCATGAGTTTATTGGCAGATGAATGGTTTAATGATACATTGAATCTATCCAGATCCCCCATAGATAAAATAAAGATCATCATAAACAGACTTTGTGCTCGATCGATGAATGTTAATCAATCTCTCAAATGACCTTTATATGTCTCGCCTAGACGAAGTAGTCAATAATTGTTACATCAGTGTAAATATGATCTTTGATAGTTAGCTGTCAAGAGGATGACTTAATGAGTATCACTATTGCTAAATGGTCAATTAAACAATACCATGCCTTAATTGCTACAGGCGTTTTAGCAGATAAAAAAGTAGAACTAATCGCAGGAAGCATCGTAGAAATTACTCCAGAAGGAATGCCTCATGCCGTTTACTGTGGACGTGCTGTAGAGTATTTGCGCGAATTACTAGGCAGCAGAGCCAAAGTGCGTGAAGCTCACCCCATTACCCTCCCAGATGACTCTGAGCCAGAGCCAGATGTGGCAATTGTTCGGCCACCGGATACTCAGTATTTGGCTCACCACCCTTATCCTGAAGATATATTTTGGCTGATTGAATATGCTGATAGTACTCTAGCTAAAGATATTAATGACAAGCAGTTCCTCTATGCCCGACATTCCGCACGAAGAAGGGTAATTAATGAAGTAGGCTAGGGGAGAAGGTTCGAGAAAGGAGAAGGAGCGTGCAAGTAGATAATCTAGATCACCTCGGCTTGGTCGCAGGGATAATCGATGAACTTGGTTTAGTAGAACTAACCGACAAGATTCTGAATGGCAAACCCAGAGTACATGTCACAACAGGCCAAGTGGTCAAAGCGATGCTACTCAATTGTATGGGATTTGTGAGTGCGCCGTTATACCTCTTCAGTGAATTCTTCGAGAGCAAGCCGACAGAACATCTGCTAGGAGCAGGTGTGAAGCCAGAACACTTAAATGATGACCGATTGGGTAGAGCGCTTGATGAATTATATGAATACGGTACCAGTCAGTTTTTTCTGGAAGCCTCAATAGCTGCTGTAGAAAAGTTTGGAGTCGATGTATCTCAAGGACAGTTAGATTCTACCTCAATGGCTGTAGATGGGGAATACAAGCAAGCTGAACCCCAAGCATCAGAAGAATTAGTACTCAAGCCAGAAGAAGAAGCAGAACCAGTAGCGATTGAAATTGTACGAGGCTATTCCAGAGACCATCGACCAGATCTCAAACAATTTATGATCAACCTGATTTGTAGTCGAGATGGGGGAGTACCATTATGGCTAAAAGTGGGGAATGGCAACGATAGTGACTCGCAGGAATTTGCCCAACTCATGGTTGATTTTAAGAGCAACTGGACAGCAAATACAATGATGGTAGTAGATGCAGCCTTTTATAATGAGCCAAATCTGCAAAAGGTAAAGTCTTTGAAATGGCTATCCCGAGTCCCTCAAACCCTGAAAATAGCTAAGCAACTCATTGCTACAGCAGAAGAAGAGCTAACTCCTGTCCTTTGTGACTTAGAAGATTACCGAATGTGGGAAGTGAAGCAAAACTATGGAGGCATTGAGCAGCGGTGGATTTTGATTGAGAGTCAAAGCCGTAAAGCTGATGAATCTCTGTGGGAACCAGAACTCAAAAAAATAGAGAAAAGACTCAATCGGCAACTAAAAGCTTTAACTCAGCAGATTTTTGCCTGTAAGCCTGATGCCATGGAAGCATTGCTAAATTTTCAAGCTTCGCTGGAAACCCATACTCTGTCTTCTTACTCGGTAGAAACTATTCGCACCAAACGCTCACCAGGTCGTCCTGCTCGGGAAAAAGGACAAACTGATATTGAAGGCTATCAATTAAAAGCCGAACTAGTCCGGAAAGAAACCACTACTGAAGAATTCCAGCAAAAGCGCAGTCGTTTTATTCTGGCAACTAATCAACTTGATGAGAAGGAGTGGCCTGCCCAGAAGCTTCTGGAGGAATATAAAAATCAACAGAAGGTAGAGCGGGGATTTCGTTTTCTCAAAGACCCACTATTCTTTACCAGTAGTGTCTTTGTTAACACCCCGTCCCGTGTAGAGGCTTTAGCCTTATTATAGCGGTTCCGCATCGAATTTAGTGTATTATATGTTCAAAGTAGATATTTATAAACAATGAAAGCATACTCACTAGACCTAAGACGGAAAATTATCGAGACCGATCGTACTGAAATGATT
>JAAFHZ010000186.1 GCA_013297675.1 Synechococcales cyanobacterium bin59.metabat.ball.084
TCCCAACGATAGCAGTAAAAACGATCTAAAATGCAATCGTTTTGTTGCTGAAGTAGCAGCTACTTCAGGATCGCTATCTCCGCTTTCTGGGCGTAACCCATTTAATCGTACTCCTGTCAGTGCTGAAAATCTATATCAGCAAGAATCAATTCCTTACATGTCAAATGTCAACCCCAAAGAGGCAAAAATTGGTGATGTGATTTCTTTTCCAGGACATGTTGGAATTTATCTAGGCAATAGTGTATACATAAGTGCTCGCCACTCTACTGACTTTCTTGGCAATCAGGTGGAAGATGGAGTGCAAATTACTAAAGTTAAGTGGGAGAAGCAGCCAAAATTTAGGAGGCTGGACGGTAGGCAAGCCTCCATTGATAAACATAATAATGCTGAAACACAAGGTCAGTTTGCTATTGCTGATCAAGCATCGCCTGAAAGATCAATTGCCTTGCAGAGATACGAAGCAATTGCTGAGATGCTAGAACAAGCTGGCATTCAAAGAGGCGGATCTGACTGGAATCAGGCAGTTGTGAGGACAGCTATCGGTACTGACCTTGACGTTAAAGAGGTTAAAGACATTGCCCAACAGATCCCTGGCGTTTCGCCTAGTGCGGCTGAGCAGCTTGTGGATAGCAACGCTAAGAACGCACAAGCACAATTGGCATAGCTTTTTGTTGTCACTATAAAAGTAAAAAAGCTTCTACAAACAGATTGTGAGAGCTTTTTTGTCCGGTCTTAATAGCTTTACCTAATATTCAGCGTTTTCTCTGAAGCATCATATCTTATCTAGCCATCTTGCCAGAGTCATCGTCGGTACTGCGGTATTGACCCCAAAAAGTGCAATGTAACTCTTTTAACTATGAAACTGCTAGTCAAACAAAAAGCCAAAATTGTTAATAATGGCAAAGATATGAATCAATTTGTTTTCCTCCGCTTTTCTAACTAAACATGAAAACCTTTATTTTCAAATACTTGCTAATTATGGCGGTCATGGGAATAGCTGCCGTTCAACCCGTTCAAGCTCAGGGCTTGCCCGATGTAGCGGTGCCGCAGTGGGCGCAGCCTTACAAAAAACAGCTCTGGACACCTCAAGGTTTATTGACTTTGGCCGCGTTGGGGTTGGGTGGCTTCTGGCTGATGTCTGAAGAAGGTAAAAAGGTGGGGGTGGCTAGTGCTCATTGGGCAGGTGGCACGGAAAAAAAGGCAGCGCGTTTAGTGGCTATTAAGCAAATTAATGAACGCAAGCGGGATGGTTTGACGACTTGGATTAATACGCCGATTATTAGTACTTTAAAGAACCCTCGGGTAAAGCAGGGTAAGGTTGTTAAGCGCTTTGAAATTTCGCCCCAGGCAAATACGATATTTATCCCAGATGGTCAGCGGGGTACAACAGTCTGTGGTGCGCCCGGTAGTGGTAAAACTTTCTCGGTGATTGACCCAATGATTCGATCGGTGATCGATCAGGGATTTCCTATTTGCTTGTATGACTTCAAATTCCCCGGTGGCCAAGCCGAAATTCATGCCGCCTATGCCCGCAATAAGGGCTATGATGTGCGGATTTTTGCCCCGGGATTTGAGGGCAGTGAATCTTGCAACTTGTTGGATTTTCTGAAGTCTGCTGATGATTCAGAGACGGCGGGACAAATTGCCAAGGTTTTGAATAAAAACTTTAGCCTCAACGGTGGCAAGGGTGGCGAAGATCCCTTCTTTCAACTCTCTGGTGATCAGTTGATTAAAGCTGTATTGCAGTTAGCGAAGCTCAGTAAGTATCCAGATTTTTTGACCTGTCAGAAAATATTGGCTCTGGATGCTGCGGATTTGATCGATCGAGTAAAGGCAGCAGAAATCAGCCCCTGGGTGAAGACGAGCTGGGATCAGTTTATGTCGATGCGGGAATCGGAGAAGACAGCGGCCAGTGTGGCGGCGATCGCCTCTCTCATGTTTACTAACTTTGTTTCCCCCGATATTTTGCCTTGTCTCTGCGGCAAGTCTACGATTCCTTTAGATCTAGAGGGCAAACAAATGATTATTTTTGGCATGGATCAAAATCGCCGCGATATTGTAGGTCCGATTTTAGCTACTGTGATGCACATGATTATCGTGCGTAATATTGCTAAGAAACGCATTGATCCGCTGGCGGTATTTTTGGATGAGTTGCCAACTATTGCTTTACCCAACTTGGTCAATTGGTTAAACGAGAGTCGATCGGCTGGTTTCTGCGGGGTGTTGGGTTATCAAAATATGACCCAGTTGGAGCAGGCTTATGGCAAGGAAACTTCGCGGGCTATTCTTTCTGGCTGTAATACTAAGTTTATTTTTAATCCTGGGGAGTACGAGTCAGCTAAGTATTTTTCAGATTACTTGGGGGATGAGGAGATTAGGTATAAGCAACGGAGTCGATCGAACAGCAAAGACGGCGGTAGCAATAGTACCTCAGACCAAGACAAGATTAAAAAAATGTTTTCGCCGGAGGAATTTTTGAAGCTGCCCGCAGGAAGCTGTATTTTCATTAATCCGGCCTATGCTAACCAAACTGAAGCGAGTATTCCTATGAAACTAAAAGTGAATGTAGGTAATGGAGAAATGCAGCGCCGAGCCTATGGTGAAGCTAAGTTTGATTCTGTGATCAGAAATCTTAAAAATAATATTCAGCACTCTACTATTACCAGCAAAGATATTCAGATTCGAATAAGTGCACTGAATAAAATGATACCCTCAGGAAAGGAGCGAAACAGTAAAATCTATTCTGAAATGGAAGCTATTCATAACCGAATTAATGCTATTAAAAGCTTAAGTAGCAATAAAACCACTTAAATTCAAAGAGGTTTTTGGAGTCGGTATAGCAACTTTACTGAATTTATCTACTGTGTATTGACAATACGTGGTATTAGCCAGTAATCTATCGTTAAGTCTAGTAATTCTCGGGTGTATCTTCTACATTTTATTCATGTAATTCATCAAGGAGATTTTTTGATATGACAGAGCAAAATAAACCTGGCGTTGCTACTGGTATTTTTACAAACCCGATAGACAAACAGTATCACCCAGTACCAACAAGTCATTATGGACGAAGGACGCACCCTGTTACTGGCGAAAAAGGAAAACATCATAATGGTATTGATCTAGGTCTGAGAGATGGTCAAAGAAAAGGCATTCCTCACCTAGCAACTGACGGAGGTATTGTTACTTATGCTCGTCCAGCAGGTACTGCTGGGAATGTAGTTGTTATTGATCACGGTAACGGTGTTGTATCTCGCTATTTTCATCTAGCAAATATAGCTAAAAACGTCAAAGAAGGTACACTTGTTTCCAAGGGGCAAGTTATCGGAGAAGTAGGAGAAACCGGAAAGGTATCGGGGATACATGTTCATTGGGAAGTATTGAGAGGAAGTACAAAGGGGGTTGGCAACGGTCTTGGATCAGAAATTTCAGGCAAGTCAGTAGATCCAAGACCTTTTTTACAGAATGGTGACTATAGTAAATTAATACCCCAAAAGATATCACAGTCAATCATCTCATCTGTTGACAATGTTATAGATCAGCAAGTAAGCTTTACTCCTAGCAATCATGGCTATAAAGCTATAATTAACAATGGACAGAGCGACCAATCAACAAATGAGCAGCAAGTAGAGCTAACTAATTTATATAAGCAATTATATGACTTGGCGGTAGAAGCCTCAGGCGGCAGCAAAAAAAATCTCCTTGCTATTTTAGCTGACCATGGTGAAATTGGAGAAATAGCTTACACCCAAAATGACCCGGCTGTAAAAGATTTACCCGTATTACAGCAGCAAGAAAAAGTTAACAAAGATTTTTCTGTTGTACAAAACATAGCATCACAAAATATCTTGTAAACTTTTAAAAAATATTTCATTGTTAAAAAGGGAAGTTACAGACGTTAAAACCACCCTTTTTAACAATAAGCAAAAGTGGTTTTCTAAGGAACATTTTCCCTGAAGCCGCGTCTTTATTTTCAAGCAATACTAAACTCGTTCATTTTCTTTATGCTAACATATCCACAAAAGACAAGCATTTCTATTTTAGGAATTACTTTTTTAAGTTCTGTTGCTTTTCCAGCACTTGCAAATCCTAGTCAATTCTATCAAGCTTTAGCTAAAACTCAAAAAGGAGATCACAGTCTAGCTATTAAAGACTTAGAAATTCTTGGTAGTCAATTACGAGAACGTGGAGATCTAATAAATGCTTATCGCAGCGAAGCCACTTCCATATTAATTAACTATGATCTAAATTCTGATCAGTATGCAGTACCATCAACATCTATAAAGGGTCTGTATAATCGACCGAATTGGTATATTTTCGACTCTTGCTGGAGTAATAACGGAGACGGTTTTTCTGGCGGGAGTTGTGAATTTGGTATTGGATGGATGCAACCACCAACAAAAACAAAAAATTTTGGTGGTGTGATCATACTAACAAATCGACTAAGCCCAAATTTATCTAAAGGCGATATTAATGGCTTTTTAGATGCAGTTGTTATTCCCAAGCTAAAATCAAATGAAACAGTTATCAGTTCTTGCGAATCAGCCAATAGCTTCGGAAAAAAGCAAAATGTTTTAGCCTTAACCACTTTTAATTCAAAGCTAAATAAATACACGAAAATTCGTCAGGCTTGGTATCCAAACATTCAAATGAAACGTCTTCAACCTATTGATGCAAAAAGGGTAACTTGCCCTCCACCATACGATCCAGAGGGTTAACAGTTCAAATAGGTTAGCGACTCCGGCTTAGATAAAATTTAAGCAATTTGAAATCCTTTATAGATAAAGATCACTTGAATTGCATTTACCCGGAGCTATCGTGATATCTTGCAAGTTCATAAGAATAAAAGAATCTCACCTCACTTTATGATATGAAGAAAACACTTCAACCATCTGTCACTGCATTAGTTAGCTTGTTGTTTTTTGGCTCTCTCCTTGGAGCCGCAATTGGTCATCACTTCACCTCAAATAAACCTGAGCTTTTAGATGCAATGAGTTCTAAGTCAAGAGATAAATTAGCAAAAGATACCGAACGCTTAAATCAGCTAATTAGTGATTTAAGAAAAACTGAATCTAATGCTAGTAATAATTCAGCAAGTAATCGGCAGGAGATGTCTAAGCTATATTTGTCTTTGGCTGATACTTTAACCGATGATCTACGAAATATACAGTTAAAAAACCCTAAAATGGCCGCTAGTACCCGAGTGACTATTGATGGATTACGCGGTCTATCTGCTGATATCAAAAAAGAAAGTGTTTATCCTTCATCCTTTCGGCCTCAAGATATTCGCTAGTCATATCAATGGAAAACAATAG
This sequence comes from Synechococcales cyanobacterium bin59.metabat.ball.084, assembly GCA_013297675.1. GTDB lineage: Bacteria > Cyanobacteriota > Cyanobacteriia > Cyanobacteriales > Chamaesiphonaceae > JAAFHZ01. The sequence continues at coordinate 5,313 of JAAFHZ010000186.1, forward strand.
TACTGTAGCTCTAGCGATCGCCGCTGGAGCTTTTTATTCTATTTTTGTTGCCTTCAGTCAATGTTCAGCGTTTTGTCTGAAGCATCGCACCTCATCTAGCCATCTGGCAAGAGGCACAGTTAGTATTGCGGTATTGACACCACAAAATTCGGCGCAACTCTTTTAACCATGAAACTGCTAGTCAAACAAAAAGCAAAAACTGTCGATAATGGCAAAGAGAAGCTGAAGCTGCTGCCGTTTGAGAACGAAATACCCTGCGAAGCCATCGTAAAGTTTCAGATGCGAGGCCGAGTAGCGGCAGCTTACCTACTGCGGCGGGGCAACAAAAAAGATGAAAGCTTTCAGTTTGTGTTTGGCTTTGAAACCAAAGGAGTGCATAGCACCCTACGGGAAAGCCAAGTAGACCCGATATTTGACGGCATCGAAAGCGGGCTAAAAGACCTATTGCCCGGTGAGAAATTTACTATACATTTCAGCTCATTTTCTAGCGACGAGCACAGACAGCGCCAGCTATCAGACTTGGCCATGAAAACCAGCAATCCCCGCCTACAGTTTTTGCTGTTAGCCGAGAAAAAGCGCACAGCGCAATTAACCAAAAGAGGACTACGCAAACCCAAGTCACTGAGATTTTACGTAACATACACGATCGATCCAAACACAGTACATGCCAACGACTGGATCGAAAAAATCTTAGCCTACGGCGAAAACTACTGGACGCAGTTCGCCGGAACAGCCGGAGCAATCCAGGCAGCAGAATACGAAGAAATGATGAACAGAGCCTTCACCGATGGCTTTATTCAATGGGAGCAGTTGCTGTCCAACAAAATGGGTCTAGCAGTAGAACCCATGACCACCGACCAGCTTTGGTCAGCCTTATGGGAGCGATTTAACGCCGAAGAAGCACCAGAAATTCCGCAATTAACAGTGTTTGACGGCGAAGAAATCACCGAGATAGTAAATTCTGACGTGCATTTAACCAGCCATTTATTTCCTAGCCAAGACAAAGTACCCTACGCAGACAGAGCGTTCATCCACATCAAAGGCAAATACGCAGCGCCGATGGTATTTATCGACAAACCGGGTGGCTGGGTAGATAAAGAAGCCGAACTGCGCTACCTGTGGGATATTTTCTCGCGGGATGCAGTCTACGACACCGAATGTTTTTGTCAGTTAACTCGTGCCAACGACGCAATAGTTAAAGACAACATGAGCCGGGTAATGCGCCAATCAATCGCCGCCCAAAACGAATCAGCCAAACATGCCAACATTGACGTAGGGGCATCAATTCGCCAAAGAAAATCGATCGCCGCCCAAGAGGCTTTATA
>JAAFHZ010000187.1 GCA_013297675.1 Synechococcales cyanobacterium bin59.metabat.ball.084
AGTGATTTTATTGGGGTCACGCCAATCGTCAATGCAATCAGCTAATGCTCGACAAACTTGTTCTTTTTCTTCGGCCTGACGAGCCAGCAAAATTCCGGCATCAGAACTGAGTTGCAAGTCTGAGAATTGGACTACCAAGGGGCGATGAGAATAAAAATCGTAGGGGAGTTCCGAAAAACACTGTGTCATGTCAAAATCAAGGTGCTTTAAATCTTAGAGAGCCTGATTCTATTACGTTTCAAGCTCTATTTTCTACCTTTTCTTGATTCTTCATGAATAATCCAGGCTAACTCGTACATGTCGATTGCCGCGCAACCAATTACGCCCAGGCTAACTGGAGTCGAGTGTTTGTTCTACTCTTATTGTGTTGCTATATAAAATGTTTGGTTTTCCTTTATTCTATAATTAACGCTTATCGCAATTTTAGTTTTCTCTACAACTTCAATCTTATTATAAGATTCACCATTCACCTGAATTGTTACAATGGGTTCCTTTCGGAAATTCCCTTCTAATGTTTTAATTATCAGAATATCTCCAACTTTGATTGCACAATTTTCTACTTCAAATGCTAATATTTTACTGGAGTAGATTGAGATGACATTCTTGATTTCCTGAAAAGAATAGATTGATTCTTGCTTTATCAATTCTTCTGCTAAAACTTCAAAAATAGATTGACAATAATTTTCCAGAAATTCAGTATACACTTCTAGTTCGGATATACCTAAAATATTATCTACTCCTTCTGAACCATGAGCAATTTGGTTCCTTCTATCAACCAAATCCTGGATTGTGTTATACAGCGTATCTGTTTTAATATTAGCAATATTTGAGATTCCTTTCTTCTCCTGAAGATATTTTACTAACGTTTTACTTCTACTCAATGATTCATTTAAATTTACATTTATTAGCTTGAACAAATTAACGATTTGTGTATGCTTTAAATTACCCGAGAAAAGAATAAAAGACTCTGTATTAAAGCTATAATTTGTTGGTGTTGTGATGCAATTATTAAGCTTTTGTAAAATCTGCTCTTTTGTGAGATGTTGATATTTAGCACTTTCCCTGCTTGTTATATTTGTTATCAATTTCAAAGAAAGATCAAAATGGTTACTTCTGATCTTCTCATCTATTTGAGTGTAGTCAGTAACTAAGTTAGAAAGTGAGTCAAGATATTCTTTAATCCAAACTTCTATGTACTTTTCTAATAATCCATAAATTGAAATAATAGATGCCTTATACTCAAATATTTTCTTGTCTGTTTTAAAGCTTTTATTGTGGTTTTTCAAAGATATCAATATTCTCCGAACTTCAAAACCATCATCCTCTGATACATTGTAATTTACTACATTATCAACATACTGAATATGTTTAAAATATTCTCGTATTTGGTTTATTTCATCCTTAAACCTTATTAGAGATGTTTTGTTCATTATTTCCATCCAAACTTATGACAAATGGTTTTGCAAAAAAGACTGGAAATACTTTATTCGAGATTCAACATCTTTCTTGTTGTTATATCTACCATCAAAAAGAGATCTATTGTTTTCTTCTACAATGTACAAAGACTCCTTGTTAGAATACAAGCCATCTTGGATCATGATACTATTTTTAATGATTTTATCTTTATAGATAAGATTATTTGCAAACACCTGCATTAGTGGATCGTAAACTGTTTTTATTGGTGTTTTATTGTCGCGTTTTTCTTTCGGTGGAATAAAGGCTGAATCTCCGAATACAGAGTAAATTAGGCTTACCGTTTCGGTAAAAAGATTTTCAAGATTCATGATCGTTTCATCAGAATAGCTATTTGCTTGTTTTAAATAGTCATCTAAAAATTTATCAACCGGAGATTTAAAATGAGATATATGGCGATACGCAAAAAATCTCAAAACTAATTCAACATCTTCCATCTTGCGATAAGGTTCACTTTCAAGAAGCTTTTCTTCTCCTTCTGATTCCAAAGGGAGTTTCCACATTGTTCGGAAAAAGTCATTTTCAGCAAGTCTTATACACAATTGGTTGAATTTGCCATTTCTTAGAGCATTCCTTGTTTCCTGTGGAGTTAATTTCTCCCCACCACTATTTAATCTTTCAAAAACTATTTGTTTGAGAAAATCAGCTTCGACGGCACTTTTTGCTGTTTCCTGTAATAAAACGATAGATGATAAATATCGTCTATCAATCCCTCTTTTTATTTGTTCTGGTAAATTATTGTAAGTTCTTCCATTAAGCTCTTGCCAATATTCTAACCCTTCTAACTCAAATTTCCCCTTGTAAAAATCGTAAATAGCTGTTAATCGTTGTAAACCATCCATTACTTCATAAATTGAATAATCTACCTCATAGAGAAAGATTGGTGGAATTGGAACATTCATTATTAACGATTCTATTAGACGAGATTTTCGATTACTATTCCATCTTTTTCTACGTTGGTATTCAGGATTCAGTATGTACTTTTTACTGTCAAGCATAGTTTCTATACTGTCAAGTGGATAGCGAGCCTGCTCCGTTACAATTCTTATTTCCCCTTTTTTGTACTTTTCATTAATCTCATCGTCTGAAATAGAGGGTTGAGAGACATCTGACTTGCGGGGGAAATCAAATGTTTCACCCGGCATTAAGTGACTGGTTGCTATCATTTTCAAATCTCCAGATTTTATTATTTTTATATATAGCTTACTCTTCTTCGCCATCTTCGTCTTGTTGGTATCGGCCTAACTCGTATATGCCGCCGACCATGCAACCAATTACACCCAGGCTGACAGGCCAACTGGAGCCGAGAGTTTGTTCTACGGTGTAATTTAATAATCCACCAAAAATGAAAAATGGCACGATGCTGAACATCGACGCAGCGAAGGCATTTTGCGATTCGCGGCCTACCTTGGTGCGATCGAACTCTTCCTGAGAAAGATACAACGAGCGCTCGGCGAAATTAAACCACTGCTGCAATCGCAGCATAAACCAGTCATTTAAGGGCGAAAAAGCCCAGTAGCAGGCTAAAGACCACAGACTGGTGCCCGCTACTTGGGTGGCATCGAGAGCAAAATCAAAGGGGAAAATCTCGAACATGCCTTAGACAGCCACTGGCTCGGCAGCCTTTGGTCTAGGGGTTTTGCCATTTTCGGCGATGTATTTATCTACCAATTCCCGGAATTCTTCGCCGTCAATGGTTTCTTTATCGATTAGCACATCTACTAACAAATCCATCAGCGGGCGGTAGTCTGCCAAAATCTCCGTGGCCTGCTGGTGACATTTCTTGACGATCGCCCGCATTTCTCGATCGATCTGCGCCGCGATATCTTCAGAATAGTCTTTGTCATCGGTGTTCATTGCCACTAGTCCTAGTTTAGACATCCCCACTTGGGACACCATAAACCGGGCGATGCGGGTGAGCTGCTGAATATCACTATCGGCACCACTATCTACTTCGGTTTCACCAAAAACAATTTCTTCGGCTATCCGACCACCTAAATTCACCATAATTCTGGAGAGTAGCTTAGTGCGGTTCTCTAACCCAAATTCTTCTGAGGGCGTAGACCAGGTAAGACCGATCGCCCGTCCCCGAGGAATTACTGTCACCTTATGCAGTGGGTCATGCTCTGGCAACAGAGTGATCAGCAGGGCGTGACCAATCTCGTGATAAGCTGTCTGGCGCTTAAACTTGCCATCAATAATCGCCTTGCCTTCCATCCCGGCCTGCACCCGATCGATCGCATCATCTATTTCGTGAATAGTGATCGCCTCTTTCCGTCTTCTGGCGGTAAAGATTGCTGCTTCGTTGAGCATATTCGCTAAATCGGCACCGCTAAAACCAATAGTGCGTCGGGCAACGCTTTCTAACGACAGACCTTCTTGGATTTTTTTGGTGCGGGCGTGGACTTCTAAAATCGACAGCCGACCTTTATAATCTGGTAAATCTACAGTTACCTGCCGATCGAAGCGACCAGGACGCAGCAAGGCTGCATCTAATACATCTGGGCGGTTGGTGGCGGCAATGACAATTACACCGAGGTTGCCTTCAAAGCCATCCATTTCAGTCAGCAACTGATTAAGGGTCTGTTCTCGCTCATCGTTACCACCGCCAATACCGACCCCTCGCTGACGACCTACCGCGTCGATTTCATCGATAAAGATCAGGCAGGGCGCGTTTTCTTTAGCCTTTTTGAACAGATCCCGAACTCGCGAAGCACCTACACCCACAAACATTTCGACAAATTCTGAACCCGAGATACTAAAGAACGGTACACCCGCTTCACCAGCGATCGCCTTGGCCATTAAAGTTTTGCCAGTACCAGGAGAACCAACTAGTAATACTCCCCGAGGTATTTTGGCACCCAGAGCTGTAAACTTCTCGGGCTGTTGCAGAAAAGTCACAACTTCAGCCAGTTCTTCTTTGGCTTCGTTGACACCAGCAACATCATCAAACATCACGCCCGTCTTGGCCTGCATTTGGAAACGAGCACGAGACTTACCAAAATTCATCGCTTGGCCAGAGGCATTGGCCGATCGCTTAATAATTGCTGACAAAGCGAACAGCGCTAATACCAACAAGCCCAGTTGAAACAATAGGCTTTGTAATCCAGAGTTATCGGCAGCGCGGGGCTGAGACTCTAAACTCACGTTGGCCGTAGCCAAGCGTTTGAAAAAATTGGTTTTTTCATAGAGCTGTCGATTGCTTTCTAAGCTGTCGAACATCAAAACATCTTTGGTGATCGCCTTGCCTTTAAACGAAACTTTCAGCGTTCGTTTGGTTTCTCCGGTGACATCCACAATTTTGCTGACTTTGCCACTGTCAACGTCTTCTAGCATTTGGCTGTAGCCATATTCTTTTTCTTTAACGACCTTCACCGGCTTGGCCACTTCTGGCTTAGCCAAAGCTGGTGTAGCAGTCCAAACTCCCTGAGTCAAAATCAAGGCCGTCAAAATGCGCCAAGCAGAGCGCCGGCGAGTTGAAGATGAAGCGGATGGTCGAACGGAAGAACTATGATTCATAAACTTTCGCTGTAGATGATGGATGCTGGTGCCGTTTGTGCCCAATGGTCAGGCAAGGAAGTAATTCTTGATTACATCATGCCCAGTAAGATGCTCAGTTATCTCAGTTTAACTTCTAGATAGACCTTCAGGCTACTTTTGTCGGAGGGTTTACCGAAGGTGTTACTTTTGCTAAAGCTTCGATCGGCTTAACTTCGGCGTTGAGATTGACGAAATACAGCTCAATGTTTAGATCAGGATACTTATCCCGAATTGCCCAATGTGCCCTGCTTAAAGATTCTTGATGAGTCTTGAGTTCTAATACTGGGTCTTCCGAGAGCTGCGGATCGATTTTATAAGCAAAGGCGGCGCAGTCTTGATGATCCAGAATAATTACTTTTTTGATGTGATGCAATCGGTATGAAATATCTAGCTGATCCCAAAAAGCCATGGCATCAGACTGGTGTGGTACACCGCTCAAGGCTAACGAAGAACCTGCCAAAGCAGTCATATCATAGAGGTTTCCCAGATTTTGCAAAGAGAGAAAATAGCGTTCTGCTTCTAAAATGCGATAGTCGATGCAGCTTAGTACCAGTGCTTTGGGTGATTTGAAGACTTTTTTTTCAGCCAGAGCGGGCGGCGCATCAGCCAGAGCGGCTAAGCCAAAGGAAGCTGCACCTACAAGATATTTTAAAAATTTACGTCGATCGACAAGGTTGCAGGTCGAGCAAGAGCAATGATCTGGCATTTTGTTTACAGTGATCTGATTCAGATCAACATCTATAGTCTGTATTTATAAGTGCTGATTGTAACAAAATGCCTTAGCAGAAAGCGATATCATTACATTTAATCAAGCTAGTGCTTTACGTAAAAATAGTCGAGAAGAACGTTTCCAAGGTAACAAATGCCAAGTTCGATCGCTGCACAGTACTTCAAAGCCCATCTTGGTATAGAGATGATTTGCTGCCGGGTTCTCGGCCATCACGTGTAAATATATGTAAGCAAAGCCCCATTGACTGGCGATCGACTCGCACTGACTAACTAACTGTCGCCCAATCCCTAGAGATCGATAGCCGTCATCCACTGCCAGATTGGCAATATAGGCGTAGCGTTTAGCCAAACTGGCATGATAGAGCGTACCTCGATTGGTGACTTCGATTGTTCCCACCACCTTGGAGGTACTGCGATTAATGGTCGCTACCAGGGCTACGGCACGCTGGGGGTCTTGTTCTCGCCAGCGGCTATACAAGTCTTCGCGGATGCCCAGTTTAAACAGCGGCATCAGCCAGCGGCCAAAAGCTGCGCCAATTTGGAAGCTGTCGCCAATTACGTTGGCTGCCTGAATAATGTCGGCCTGTTCTAGAGCACGTACCGTGATGGTGCCGATCGTGCCAGTGGTAAATTTCTCATTCAGGACGACGGGCGGATTAGAAAGATAAAAAGAGGAATCCACGGTGCGTAAAATTCTAGAGAGC
>JAAFHZ010000188.1 GCA_013297675.1 Synechococcales cyanobacterium bin59.metabat.ball.084
TAGTCTTCATCCCACTTAGAATCCCACAGGTTGGCAAAACCATCCGCTAGGGCTAGATCAAGCGCTGCAAAACGATAGGCGCTGGTTGCCAAATTATCGTTGTTGTTAATTGCTAGCTGCTGAGCAATTTTTTGGTAGGCGTAGTTAGGTCCATAAGAACCTTCAGCATTTGCCCAAACGTGAGCAATGACCGTGCGCTCGGCACTGGTGGTACCGATGCCATCTGGCTGAGTCCGAGGCAAGTTGCCGGGAGCATCAGGGCCAACGGCATTCGGATATGCTGTATCTGCTGCATCACTATCGTTAATTACGGCACCGGAGTTGCTGCTGGCCGCAAAAGAAGTTACGCCATTGACTGTGGTAGAGCGGTTGGTGAGAGCTACATTTCCGGCTCCAGGTAAATCGCGGAGGCTACCTTCAGCTCTAACTTCGGTAACGTTAGCTACGTAGCGTGCGCTATCTAGTGCCGGAGGCGGATTCTGAGAATCATTGAAGAAGTTAGTTCTGGGTAAGAACCAGGTTTGATTCACATCCGCTACTTCTGGCGATGCTAAACCGGCAAATTGCCCATTGGTACCGAGAGTATCTTCTGCTCTGCGCCAAGCTCCAGGAGTAGTTGCTGCAGCATTGGTGATACCAGCGGTGCCATCTAAACGGAGAGTGCTAATGGATGCCCCTGTACCAACTAGGTTAGTACCATTAGTTAAAATGCCGACCGTGCCATCATTTTCGCCACCCGCTTCGCTTCTCCCTAAATTTTCGATCCCATCCTTGTAAATGTTGTCAAAAGTTTGTGGGCTGACAACACGACCTGCTTCGTCACGCAGATATCCATCACTTTGACGATAAGAAGAAATTGCCCGTGCCACAGAGCGACCATAGGCCAAGCCTGCATCGATCGAAGCTTGGCTAGCTCCGGCTTCGCGGCTTTGGTTAATAGCAGCATTTAGTGCTGCATTGAAAACTCCCGGATAAAATGCACCTACAGTAGTTGCTGTCCCACCAGTAGGGGTAAAAGCATTGCGCGATACTGGGTTAGCCGAATCGGTGAACAAGTTGGTCAAAATAGCACTGGCCGCTGCCGCTGCTGCTACATCAGCGTTTGCGCCTGCTGCTGCCGGAGCAAGATTAACACCCTGAGACTGTAGATAGCTTTGGCGAGTAGTGTCTGGAGCAATGCCTTGTACGGCATCATAAACAGCCGCATGGACTAGAGCAAAATAGCGTGTAGAGGCAGCGGGTGGTACCCCAGCCATTCTAGCGGCATCCACAGTAACGTCGTTCCAATCTACAACGGTATTTCCTCTGGATCTCACCTCAAATGCTGAAGAATTGGGGGCAGTGCTGACAGTGGAATTAGAGAGGGTGGCAACCAAAGCTGTATTAGTTTCTAACGTACTACCAGCATTTGTAATACTGACAAACACTTGACTACCAGTACCATCGGCATCAGGAATCCGAATATCTACGCCTGTGGCGGTAGCTGTCAACGGTCCCGCATAACCCGCTAACCGCAGTGGATTAATCAAATCAAAGTTAGTAAGAGTCTCAGAGCTAGTTGCACGAGCGGTATCCAGAGCGTCGCTCCCTCCAACTCCAGCGCTAGTACTTCCTGGTTCTAAATCAATAACAATTCGATCGCCTTCAGCATAGTTAAAGCCAGTAATAGTGCTACCTGCTTGTCTGACGACAAACCGATCGGCGGTTCCAGCGGTTCCGGTTAAAGTTTGCATATTGTGGTTCCTTTAAAAGTATTTATGTAATTATCAACGTTCGATCGATGTTTAAATATTCCACCAATTCATTCATTTCTGCAGATGATAAGAAGCAGTAATGAAATCATTAAGTTTAACTAATATAACTCCTGCATTACCCATCAGGTAAAAGACTACCGCAGTCTCAGGAACACGACAGACTGTTGAAATCACTCTACAGAAAGGCTACCATTCTATCCTTAGACTGACAATACCCTCGTGAGAGTTTAATGACCTGCTAGTGACTTTAAAGTATTTGTTTTGGTTTGAATAGGTTCTTTTTGGTAATTGTTAAATAAATGTAAAAATTAGCCAAATGTGTTTAACTACAATTCCCCTAATCTTTGTAAATAAAGCTTGACAAAGCAGCTATTATCGTGTTTAATCCGCGAGTAACACATCGAGCAACACAACTGTAGAATCAATGGCAGTACTAGACTGGCTAATTAACGAAATAGGTGAGCCGGAACCGTGCGATCGAGTTGGAGAAATTGCACCATCTGGTGACTATTACCGCCTTTATCACTTTCTCTCGGATCTAGAAAGAGTTTTTAAAAAGGAACCCAACGATCGAGTGCGCTTAACCATGGTGCGAGGCATGGTGCGGCAGTTGCTGACTAGTTCTTACTGGCTGCAAGATGCCATCAGTCCACCAGATCCTAAAACTGGCTGGTCTTTGACTAAGCTGTATGATGAGCCTTTTTTTCCTTGGACATTACAAAACTCCGCCTGGGCACCGGGCTTGCCTTCTCCGATTCACAACCATGGCACTTGGGGAGTGGTAGCAGTCATTAGCGGCCAAGAGCACAACACTTTTTGGCGGCGAGTTAGCCCCGGCAGCAGTCAAGTAGAACAAGTTGGTGAATGTATTCTCAATGCTGGCGATGTGATTAGTTTTTTGCCCCAGACGATTCATTCTATTAAAGTGTTAGGAGATAAGCCTGCTGTGACGATGAAAGTCTATGGCAAAATGACCGAAGAAGTGCAGTATTTTCAGCAAGCTTCAGCAGATATTGCTGCTCACGAGGCTGCTGCCGATCTGGCTCTTCAGAATTTGACTATCCCGATCGCCGCTGCCGAAGGTTTTTTGCTATAGAAAATTCTCAATATATAAAATAGTACTTTTTGATACTCGATCGCTCTGAGTGATTGTCCACAATATTGATCATCAACCCATTAAACTTATTTAAAATAACCCGAGAATTATTACTGCCATGTTGAATCGATTATCTGAAACTAGGATGCACCAAATCAAATGGTTGCTGGCTGTGGGGTGGACTGTAATGATTGTTTCATTATTTTATGATCCAGTTACGCCCATTCTGACTGATGCCAGTACTCTGAGCAGCCCATTTCGGATGAATCCAGATGATCCCTGTATTCAGGTACAAGGAGTTTGTTTACCAGAGATCCCCTACAGCATGACCGCCAGAATTTTTTGGGCGATGATTGTGCCTTTGGGGCTAATTCTGATTTTTATCACTGGTCATGAAGTATGGCGAAGAATTTGCCCTTTGTCATTTTTCTCCCAAATTCCCCGCGCTTTGGGTATTCAGCGCAAAAAAAAGATTGTTTCAGAAAGTGGCAAGACTCGATACCAACTCTTTACCGTAGAAAAAGACTCTTGGCTGGGTAAGAATCATTTATATTTACAGTTTGCTTTTTTCTTTTTGGGACTCAACATTCGCATTTTATTTGTGAACTCCGATCGATTAACTCTAGCTGGATTTTTAATCTTTACAATTCTGTCGGCTATTTTAGTGGGTTACTTGTTTGCTGGTAAAAGCTGGTGCCAATATTTTTGCCCCATGGCTCCAGTGCAGATGGTTTACACTGGCCCACGCGGCTTGTTAGATAGTCAGGCTCATCTAGGTGACAAATCTACTATTACTCAATCGATGTGCCGAGAAATCGACAAAACCACTGGCCAGGAAAAAAGTGCCTGCGTGGCCTGTCAGAATCCTTGTATCGATATCGACTCAGAGGATTCTTACTGGGAGCAAATCGAAAAGCCCGATCGCAGGCTGCTATACTTTGGCTATTTCGGTCTAGTGGTTGGATTCTACTATTACTACCTAATCTATTCTGGCAACTGGGAATACTACTACTCAGGAGCTTGGACTCATGAAGAAAGTCAATTAGCTACTGTTTTTAGTCCCGGTATTTTTATTGGTGGTAAAGCAATTCCGATTCCGAAGCTAATTGCTTCACCTTTATCTTTAGCGGCTTTTGCCGGTGGCGCTTATGGCCTTGGCTGTCTTGGAGAATCGATATATCGCAAGTATCTGAGCAGCACTGGTAAAAAAATCTCTAACTCTCAGGTTTTACACCAAGTCTTTACTATTTGCACCTTTATATCCTGGAATGTTTTTTGGATGTTTGGCAGTCGCCCCAACTTGGCCGTCTTGCCAACTTGGGCAGAGCGAACATTTACCGGAATTATTATTATTGTGAGCGGCTTTTGGTTTGCTCAAACCTTTGGTCGTAGTGCCGAGCAATACCAGAGAGAAAGTTTATCAAACGCTCTGCGTCGTCAGTTGAAAAAGCTGGGAATCGATACGTCTCAGTTCTTGCAGCGAGGCACTGATGAGCTGAAACCAGACGAAGTGTACGTGCTGGCAAAAGTGCTACCAGGGTTTGATAAACAGTCCCGGCTGAAAGTTTATCAAGGAGTACTAGAAGAAGCCTTGGCTGAGGGCAAGACCCAATCTGTTAACAGCTTAGAAATACTCCAAGATGTGCGGGAAGAGCTGCAAATTACACCTGAAGAACATTATAAAATCTTGCAGAATGTGGGAGTAGAGAGTCCGAGCCTGTTAGACCCCCATGTTCAGCGCGGTCGAGAAGAGCAGCTTCGGCTGACTAGCTATCAGCAGGGCATGGAATCGCTGTTGATGAATTTAATCACCAGTCATGCGTCGATCGAAGATGCCTTACAGCAAAAACAAAGCCAAATCGAGGCTCTCCGCGCCCGCTACCGCATTACCACTGAAGAACAAGATCAGGTACTGCTGGCGATGTTTCACCCAGACAGTGCCTTGTTAAGCGCCAGTGCTACCTTGTTGGGTCGTTTACAAAATGGCAAGATGCAGCAAAACGCTCTCTCTCGTTTGCCGATTAATGCTGAAGCACAGGTCTATCAATTGCTGCTCTCGATCATTGCCGATCAGCAAAAATCGATCGTCAACCAGCTTTTGAATATTTTGGAACTGTTAGCTGACGATGCTTCTGCGCCCGAGATTGCCCGCACCACCGGCTTTTTGGCACATCAAGAAACCAAGGAGTTACTAAATGCCAATCAGCCTCGGCTATCGCCGCAAATTCAGCAGATTTTGCTGTCTAAGTCACCGACTACTGCTGCTAGAGCTACTAATCGGACAGTAGTTGCCGGTCTACATGTGACTGTCATCGAAGATAAAATGTCACAAATTACCCAGCTTGGTAGTAGAGCTATGCCCCAAATTGGTTTGAGTGAAACTCTGCAAGATCTATTGCAAGCCGTTGATCCTTTAACTAAAGCAGCCAGCCTTCATGCTTTGAGTCAGGTGGAGCCAAACCTGCCGCAACACATCATCGATCGGGTAGATGGATCTGGGGAGCCTTTGGTACAAGAAGTGCTCGATCGCATTCTGCAAAGACCGATCAGCAACCCAGTCTTACCTACTCTGAGTCTATCGGTGAGTGTCCATGGTGATTTGCAGCGGCTGGTCTATCAGCAACCCAGTATTCGGGTTGGTCGCGCTGCCGATAATGATTTGGTGATTCTAGATGAGCAGGTTTCTCGCTATCATGCCATCTTGCAAGTCAATGAATCTGGTGTTGTAGTCCAAGACCTAGAGAGTAATTATGGCCTGCGCCTCACTAACTCCCACTTGCGTAATGGCAAGCAGCAGGTAGAGAACGGAGCCAAAATTTATTTCTGTCCTAGCGATGACCTGTTTATTCAGGTTGCCCAGTCAATGGCAGTGGCAGAGTCTAAGTCACAGCCTATTACCACTCTAGAAAAGCTGCTGTGGCTACGCTCTAGTCCTTTCTTTCAATCCTTGAACCAGCAGAGTTTGTTACTTATTGCTCGAAGCAGTAAACTAATTATCTATAATCAAGGGGAGTACTTGTGTGAACAAGGTAAACCGGCAAATAATTTGCTGATGCTGATTTCTGGAATGGCTCAGGCTGCTAATCAAACTATTGCTGCTGGTCAAATCATCGGTGAAATGGGTATCTTGGCTAAGACCACCTATCCAGAAACGGTGGTGGCGAGCAGTCCTCTCGTACCAGCGCTGGTGATTGGTGCCGAAAGCTTTGATGAACTGCTCGATCGAGAGCCTCAAATTGCCCGCGCCTTGTTGGTCTCTATTAGTCAACGTCTGCAAACTACACCATGATTCACTTTCGCCTGTTCGACTCCCAACGCAATACCATTCGGGAAATACTGCTCACCCCCGAGAATATGCCTGAGCAAAAATGTCAGATTGGTCGTGCCCCCACTGCTGATCTGATTTTGGAAAGCCAGGAAGTCAGCCGTTTTCATGGAGAGGTATCCTACA